>NZ_CP092282.1:4176306-4497720 GCF_024972775.1 Dehalobacter sp. DCM
TGCGTGTAGACCAACTGTTATAAGCCCATATGGCAAAGTACCAATTCTCGAGTTTGCCCGGATCACCGTCACCGATAACCGGTGTCATATTCCACTTTGATTTCAGGACCTGGGCACCATAGGCGATATTAAACGCAATGTCTGTTTTAAGCCGATTAATTGTTGCCGTATCCGACGGATCATAAACACCGACTTGCATAATGCCGATGTAAGGCCTGCTGCCGGATCCGCCTATAACCACCTTCCCATTACTGTCCCATTGACGCCAGCCGGATTCTCCGTAGGCAATGGCTTTAAGGATTTCTGCAGGTACTTGTTCCTGAATAGCGACCCTATCAAAAATAGCGCTAATTTCCTGAGGGGATGGATTCTGACTGACTGCCTGCACCGGCAGAGGGCAAAGGGGCATAAGAAGCAAAGAACAAAGGAATACAACTAAAAAGAGACGGGCATTTTTTTCAAAACGCATTAATTACCTCCTGTTTGAAACAAAGAAACCAGAAACAACGAACAAAAACAAATACCGAGAAACGAAAGATGAGACAGTAAAAGTTAACCTATTGGGTTAACCTTATGTAATAAGTTCTTCCTTAAAGCAATTTTTCCTGCTTTCATTATTTTCCAAATGGCCGAAGACCGCTTCAATCCTGGAAATAAAAATTCCGACAGATTATTATTGCTGCCGGATTAATGGTAAAAATATCCTTTTTAATGACGATGTATTGATAAACTTGTGTTATATTCTAACTTCGTGTCCTTTTATCCACTTAGGTCCAATAACGTGACAGCTCTATCCCGTTGTTGCCTCTTTAAAGCTGTCTAAGCAAATATTTAACACGGGTGACCGTGCTCTCGGAAATCGTGCTTACGCTGCCAACAACCTTGACGTTAGTCGTGCTGGCTAATTTCCCGAGGTACGTTTCTGTCGGTCCATTCACGGTGAATCCCTGAGGCGACACGAGCAATAAGCAGCCATAGCGACTGGCAGCCAGCGCGCCTGCTGCCAGCGGATCCGCATAATCCTGGCCGGTAGCTATCACGACTTCGTTCGCTGCCGGGAAAAATGTATTAGCAATCATAATCGACGTTTCATACCGGTTAGCGCCTGCAAATCGAATAATACTCTCTGCAGAAATCGGGATCGTACTCAATAACTGAGAAACAACGCCGGGTACAATCGCCTTTTCACCGCCGGCCAGATAGACTTTACCGGGCGAGAGCTCTTTTAGCTTCAATTGGGTGACTTGCGGCAATGCCTGAGTCTTGGTCAGAAGCAGCGGCAGACCGTTGGCGGCAGCCGCGGCAGCCAGACTCAATGCATCTGGAAAATCCTCCCCGGTGGCGATGACAACGTCTGTCCCCACCGAAAAATTCTGGGCAATGAGTACCGCTGTCTGGTAGCGATCGGCCCCTGCAATGCGCGTGATATCCTGCGTCCAGGTCAGAACCGTTTTCAGCGACGATTCCACTGCGGGACTGATTGCTTGCACACCGCCTAGGATGATTACTTTGGACGGCCGAAGTGTATTTAAAACAGAGATAATGCCTGAATCCAATTGATTGGGATCTGTCAATAATATGGGCGCATTATATTTTTTAGCCAGGGGGACCCCCGCTAACCCGTCCGGAAAGGCATCGGACCGGGTGATGATCACCGTCTGCGCACCGCTGGCCCAGCCGCTCATGGCCACTTGATTGACCGTATCAATCCTGCTAACGCCGGCGATGCGGGTGGTGGTTCCCAATGTCACTGACTCCAGATCGCCAAGATGATAGGGCTCGGGAGTACTCCACGTCTGAATGCTATTCGGCAGCGTATCCACGGGAATCAGAGATGCCGGTATCGGTGTGATTTCAACCGGTGTTGTCAAGCCGGGGAAATAGGCTGTCGCCGCCTTACGAATGATCGCCTCCTGGTAAGAGACCTCACCCCGTGCCGCGGCATTATTGGGATTATTATAAGTCGACCAGCCATTATATGCCCAAAGGGCAAAATACCAATTCTCCAGCTTATTGCGGTCACCGTCACCGATCTGCGGTGTGCTCTGCCATTTTAGATTCAGCAGGTCGGCACCGCGTGAAATATTATAATCAATGTCGAATTTCAGTTTATCGACTTCCGCCGTATTGGACGGATCATAGCTAGTGATCTGCATGATGCCTAATGCTGGGTTTGTCACACTGCCTCCGCCGGTCACCACATTGCCGTTGGCATCAAACTGCCGCCATCCTGTTTCACAGTAGGCGATGGTTTTGAGGATAATGCTGGGAATTCCTTTACTTTTAGCTATTGTTTCCAGTTTCAGAGCAATAACTTCCCGCGATGGATTCTGATTGGCCGGAATCACCTCAGCATATGACGGGTAATTCCAAAAAAGAAATGTCAATAAAACGGCGAGAAACCCTGCGGTAACCGCATGATGTGTTTTTTTAAGCATCGTATCCTCCTCCGCCAATCCGGTTAGCCCAATAAACAAAATAACAACTTAAGATCGCTCCTAAGCTGTTATATATTTCGCCATATTCCGCCTAAATCCTGCTATATTGTCGTTTCTCCGGTTATCATCCATTGCGTAGCAATTTTGACCAGGTTGGCTCTGACATGAACCTCATGTACCTGTTCCAAGCCAACAGGTTTTTGAGTATTAAGATCGTAGTCTCTGGCCGTATACCGGTAGATGGCATCGACAGTGGCTGTGTAGTTGTCTGTGGATTCCACTTTAACCTCATCAAATACGATATTGCTGATATCCAGTCCGATACCTTCCGGAATATAACCTTCTGCTTTCGCAATGTGCTTCTCCATTAACTCGCCGGTATACGCCCCTTCAATCGCTGACCGGAAAGTCGCCATGTCTTTGGCTTTCCACGCATCAAACAGTATTCCCAAGGCTTGTTTGTATTGTGCAACGATTTCCAGCTGCACGTCATCCGTCGGCAGATTTGTCCCCAAGTCGGAGTCAGACTGATCGGCTGTGTCAGCCGGGTCAGTAATATTTGCCGAATCTGCAGGGTCTGATGGATCCGTTGAATCGGTATTATCAGGAAGTGTAAACGGCAGTGTTGTTTCCTCTCCCACGGTGTCTACTTTCGATGCGTTATCTTTATCCGCGGTGGAATCCGCATTTGGACCAAGTGTTGTCCCCCAAAGGATATGACCGCCGACACCGACCCCAATTCCCAAGACAAAAATCATAACGGTCAATAACCAATACTTTTTACCCATAAAATCACAATCCCCTTATAAAAGAAATCACATTCCAATTGTTTCCTTTATAAGAGGATTTTAAACATCCTGCTTCAATTTATAATTATTGCGCGGGGTTACTATTTTCTTTTCTGTTTTTTCTTGTTATGCTTCATTGATTCGGGTATTTTGCCAGCTTTCATCTTTCTGGCAATTCTCTTGGGATCGGCCTTCTTGCCAGGGGCATGTGTTTCTCCGATATATTTGTTCATGCCAAACGAGATCCGGAAAGAAAGAAAAAATACAACCACTAAACTTACGTAAAAAATATACTGCTTAGTAAAGAAATAGATAACATTGTCAATGATCGCAATGGCAAGTCCAGCGATGATTAAATTCTTACCGATGAATTCTGACAGACCTTTTTTGTCTACTTTCTGGCCCGGCCTGTTACCAAATCCAAAAGAAAATTTGAAATAATAGACAAGGATCCCGATGACAACCAGAATTCCACCTGAAATGAGTGATGTGTATAACATGAATAATCCCCTTTCCTGCAAGTCTTATTTATTTCGTCAAGAAGCGGAAATCTTCCTGCTGTTCAACTGTTATTTCCAAAGTTTCGTTGACTAGTACATCATTCTTTAAATACGTTAGCAAATATTCGTATATGGGGCTGGGCCGCGTACACAATACCACTTTCGGCTCTTGTGCCCTCCATGGCACAAAGAGCCGCGCTTCGCAATCCATGCTCCGCTTGACGTCGGTATTGTGCACGCGTCCTTACTCTGGAGCAATTTGAGCAACTAATTTCAGAATGATGTACTAGTGCCTTGTAAACTCTAAAACTGTAATATAATTGTGAGCAGATTTCTTGTAAGACAAGGCGGAGGATTGAGACATACCGAGCGTATGCCGATTGACGACAACGCAGTATTACATGAAATCTGCCGCAAGGATGTACAGGAATTAGAGTTTACAAGGCACTAGGTTCATTTAGTTAATGGAAAAGCTAATCCTGTCCATCAGGGAGGTACTGAGGCAGGATTAGCTTTCAACGTTGAAAAATACCTATTTACAATAACGCTCTATTTTCGAATAGCGTTCTATATAAGCATAGACTCCGATTCTCAAATCGCATTCTACTCCGAGCGTTGAGTGGCAAACGGTGTCGCTCCGTATACCTTTGAACTCATATCATCTCTTAATAGGTGCGCATCAAGATCGTGCATTTCCTGATGAAATTGTTCTATCCGTATTTTATCTTTGCTGTCAAACGCATCAATCCCCCTGTTTAAAAGGTTCGTGAAGTACACAACAAACGTGGAGGCCTTACTTTCATTAACCTCATTTTCCATTTGTTTTTCCCACAATGTCTTATGGAAAACAATATACTTCTTAATATCCTGCTCATTCATTTGCGGTCCTGCAGTCGCACCAAAAAGGTAGCCATCCGTATACTGATGGATGTTCCATGCTGCTCCGAATGCAATCGTCCTGGCCGCATCGCTCAGGGCATCTTCACCGAAATATTCTTCGACTGAAGGAGCCGTATTTAACAAACTGAGATCCGGTTCCCTGTATTTTTTTGGTTCTGTAGAGTTGGTTGCCGGGTTTTCTTCGACAGGAGGCACCGTCGTTATTTGAGTATCCTCGGCAACATCTTCGCCTGATATCACAGGCAGTTGAGAATCGCTTTGGTCAGTAGTCTGATCCGAGGTTTGCCCTTCATCGGCGTAGTTTACCACCGGGGTCTGAACCACCACTTGCTCCTCGGGTACGTCCGCCTGACCGCGGAAGACTTTCCAGGCCGTAGGCCCATAAATACCGCCAACAATAATTACCGCTGCCAGTACAACCGCCCCGGTCAGTGTTATGATGCTTCTGCGGTTGAAATTCATCTTAATTCCTCCTAACTATAGGTATTTCCTGTATAAGATTACCAATAATTAAGAGAAAAGCTTGTCACAATGGGTATTTTTGGCAACCTTTTTTCTTTGAAAGTACACCTTTCTTCGGCAATTATTCCATTCTGCAACGAATTGTTTCCGTAATCTAACAATAATTCTTCATAATATCATAAACTTTGTCCATATCATTATTTAACGCTTTTTGGTGCAGTTCCTTACCCTCGGCTTGGTATCTGCTTACAAGCTCCGTTAAATACCCCATCAGCTTTGTCCCAATATCCTGATGCCGCAAAGCAAACTCGACGGTCGCACGGACAAAGCCAAGTTTATCCCCGACATCGTAACGCTTGCCCTCAAAGTTATAGGCAAATATCTCTTGTGTGTTTCCTAATTTGGCTATAGCATCCGTCAATTGGATTTCTCCATTCCTTCCGGGGGGCTGCTCCGCCAGAATATCAAAGATATCCGGGTCCAGAATATAGCGCCCCATAATTGCCAGGGGGCACTCCGGTGCCTCTTCCTGTGGTGGTTTTTCTATTAGCTGTTCGGCTTTGTAAAGCCTTGGAGATATTCTGCTGCCACTGATGATACCGTATTTCGACACCTCTGCAGGCAAAACTTCCTGAACACCAATAATGTTGTTCCCATAGAGTTCATAAAAACGAATCATTTGTTTCAAACAGGGTTCTGCGGAATAAATGACATCATCTCCCAATAAGACGGCAAAAGGTTCATTGCCTATGAACCGTCTGGCACTGTAGACCGCATGTCCCAATCCAAGTGCCTCTTTCTGGCGTACATAGTGGATATCAACCATGTCTCCAATATTCCTGACCATATCCAATAGTTCCGGTTTATCCCCTTTTTCCAGGAACATCTCCAATTCGAGAGACCGGTCAAAGTGATCTTCGATGGCTCGTTTATTTCTCCCGGTCACAATAATAACGTCTTCGACTCCGGATTGAACGGCTTCTTCAATAATATATTGGATAGTTGGTTTATCAACGATCGGGAGCATCTCTTTTGGCTGCGCTTTTGTCGCCGGAAGAAATCGTGTTCCTAATCCGGCAGCAGGTATAACTGCCTTACGTATCCTTTGCACGAATTTTTCCCCCTTATGGTATTGAACTTTAATAAACAAACACCTGTAGTATATGGAATTTTATATAAATTATTATGCTCATCGTAAACATGTTGAAAAGAGACTACATCTTCAAATGCAGTCTCTTTGTTACCTGGGTCGCTCCCGAACATCGTGTCCTCCTCGCCACTAGGCCATCCTTGGCCGTCGCAACACATATCTTTTCTTGCAGTATTTTTAGCCCTGGCTGTTCCTTAAACTCCCTACAGGAGCACGGTCATAAGTAAAACTTGGCTGGCACCAAGTCCTTAGACGAAGGCGACAGCCATAGCTGCACTTATGTAATTCAGAACGTGAATCAAACTTTCTGGATCAGAAAGTCACTTAGAGTTTTTCTGATATACTAAATAAGAAGCAGAGCATCAAATCAGATGCTCTGCCCTTTACACCATTTACTTCTACGTGATCGTTGCATAAAAGCAATTGATTGTCTGGTTACTTTAAGTTATTTTAAAAGGTTTTTCTTCTTCGTGTCCAGCGTAGGTACTTTCTCCAAAACTTGATCAATAATACCGTACTCTTTTGCTTCCTCTGCACTCATGTAGTAATCACGGTCTGTGTCCTGTTCGACTTTTTCCAGAGGCTGGCCTGTTCTTTCTGCCAGAATCTTGTTTAACTTGCTCTTCGTTTTCAGCAATTGCTTTGCATGGATCTCAATCTCGGTGGCTTGGCCGGACAGACCGCCTCCGCCGATCAATGGCTGATGGATCAATACTTCTGCATTAGGTAACGCTGTCCGTTTTCCCTTCGTACCCGCAGCAAGGAGGAATGCACCCATACTGGCAGCCATGCCGATGCAGATCGTTTGAACATCGGAACGGGTATATTGCATGGTGTCATAAATAGCCATCCCTGCGGTTATTGACCCCCCCGGGCTGTTAATATAAAGGAAGATATCTTTCTCAGGATCTTCCGCATCAAGGAAGAGCATCTGTGCAACAACAAGATTTGCTACGTCATCCGTTATCGGACCGCCAATAAAGATAATACGGTCTTTTAAAAGACGAGAATAGATGTCATAAGAACGTTCTCCACGGTTTGTCTGTTCAACGACCATTGGGATTAGATAACTCATATTTATTCCTCCTGTCACTGTTATACTCATTTTGTTATTATTTTATCTCAAAGGTCAATAAAGGTCAAATTATTTATATGGTATTTATGAATTTTTTCTATTCTCTAAGACTATGTTTTACCAAATCAACTCTAGTTTAAACCCCAATTAGAATATTCTGAGTCAAGCAGGATAAAATATTTATAAAAATGTTGTCATAGGGAGGACATAATGATGAATATGATACCTTTCAATCCATTACGGAATGTGGACTATATCCGCCGTGAAATTAACAAGCTTTACAGTTTTCCATTTACATTATTCGATGACGATTATGAGCCAAGATTAGGTGTTCCTTATACCGACGTCTATGAAACCGATAAAGAAATTATTGTGACATGTGATCTTCCCGGTCTGCAGAAGAGAGAAGATGTCGATATCCACGTTGAAAACAACGTCGTTACAATCAGTGGCACCCTGAATCGAGAACAGCATGTCATCCAGGAAGACCGAATGCATCGCAAAGAACGGTTTACCGGGCAATTCCGCCGCAGTGTTGCGCTCCCTGCCAACGTATCAATCGACAATGTCAGAGCGATCTATAAAAATGGTGTGCTCAACGTATTCTTGCCCAAAGTCAGTGCTGCTGAAAAGAAAGCCATTAATATTGAGTTTGAGCATTGATCTTATAAAAGCGACATAACGGGCTGGTCTGTGGGTCCAGCCTCAGGGAGACAGGAAACAGTGGACAGGGAGACAGTGGGCCCTGGGAGACAGCTTGGCTTGGGGGCCTGGGAGACAGTGGGGACGTAGACCTTTGTCTCCTTTGGAAAAGGAGACAAAGGTCTACGTCCCCACTGTCTCCCCACATCCCCACTGTGTCTCTTGTCCCACTATTCTGTTAAATTTTTTTGGTCCATATTACGCTGTCTTGCTCTTATTAAAAAGTGAGGGTATCGCCGACTACTTTTTTGGTAGTTTGGTGACACCCTCTTTTCTTATACCATTCTATTGTATTGCAGGGGACAAAGTCTACGTCCCCACTGTCTCCTTCGTCCCCACTGTCTCCTTCTGCGCTTACCGTTGGGCCAGCGGGATGTAATCGCGGCGGGGGGCAACGCTTTTGTAGGCGGGGCGGATGATTTTACTGCCGCTGACGATTTCTTCGATGCGGTGAGCACTCCAACCTGACATGCGGGATATTGCAAAAATAGGTGTAAAGAGTTCCAGCGGCAACCCGAGCATGCGATAAACAAAGCCCGAATAAAAGTCCACATTGGCACTAATGACTTTATACATATGATTGCGGCCGCAGACGATTGCCGGAGAATACTGCTCGACCTTCCGATAAAGATTAAATTCATCTTCCAAGTCTTTTTCCTTGGCTAACTGACCCGCATACTCCTTCAAGATAACTTCCCTGGGGTCAGAAATGGAATAGACGGCATGACCGATCCCATAAATAAGGCCGCTGCGATCGAACGCGTCTTTATTCACAATTTTGGTCAGGTAATGTTGAATTTCTTCGTCATCCTTCCAATCTTTGACATTTTGTTTAATATCTTCAAACATATAGTAGGTTTTGATATTGGCCCCGCCATGCTTGGGTCCTTTCAGCGCGCCGATCGCTGCCGCCATGACCGAATAGGTATCAGAACCGGTTGACGTGATTACATGGGTAACAAATGTGGAGTTGTTCCCCCCACCATGTTCGGCATGAAGTACTAACGATATATCCAGAAGCGCCGCTTCCAGTTGGGTGTATTTACTATCCGGTCTCAGCATGTGGAGGATATTTTCGGCTGTGCTCAAATGAGGCTTCGGGCTATGCAGAAAAAGACTTTGATTGCCGTGGATATGCGAGTACGCTTGATAGCCGTAGACGGCGAGCGAAGGCATCCAAGCAATGAGTTTCATACATTGTTTAAGCACATTCTCAATTGAATTATCATCGGGGTTGTCGTCGTAGGAATATAAATTCAAAATGCTTCTTGCCAGCATATTCATGACGTCTTTGCCAGGAGACTTTAAGATCACACCCCGGACAAAGTCATCCGGTAATTTCTGATATAAATCCAAGACCGCGCAGAAATTTTCCAGCTCTTGCGCATTGGGGAGATGACCGAAAAGCAGCAGATACGTCGTCTCTTCAAAGCCATATCTTTTTTCAGAGATAAAGCCATCAACGATATCAACAATGTCGATGCCGCGGTAGGTCAATCTTCCCGGCACAGGAATTTTTTCACCTTCGTCAATAATGTACGAGTGCACTTCACCGATCTCGGTCAGTCCGACCAGGACGCCTCGGCCATCAAAATCGCGCAGCCCTCTCTTGACTTGGTATTTACCGTACAATTCGGGATTGATATTGCAGCTGTCAATGGCTTTACAGCTAAGTTCCTTGACCATGGTTGCTTCAAATACATTGTATTCCTTTTGTTCCATCTGAGTACCTCCCCTATATATCACCCGTAGGTCGTTGTGATCATGGATACCAACATGATAACGGATATCATTTTCTGCTCTTGATATATCCTGCTATCATTTGTTATGATTTCATCGTGTCACTCTTTAAATACTGTGACCAAAAATAATGTATCTCTATAATTATATAATTGATTAGGCAAAAAACAAAACAAAATATTTTAAATTTAATAGGTTTAAATATAGAAAGGTGATCATATGAAAAAAGCTGTTGGACTTCTTAGTGCCCTCGTACTCGTTTTGACACTTTTTGGCTGCGGAACCGGTGGAAATCAAAACAAAGTGCCTGAGAACGGCACTCCTGGAAACGGACAGCCTGAAACAAATAATCAAACAAACAGTGCGCCCTACGTCGATATCTCAATTTCTTCCGTCGGAGATATCCTTATACATAATACACTCTATATGGCAGCTTACGATTCGGCTAGCAACAGCTATGACTTTCGAAGTCAGTATCGCTATGTCACGCCCTATTTGGAAACGGCTGATATCACCATTGCCAACCTGGAGACAACTCTTGCCGGTCCGGAGAAAGGCTACTCCGGTTATCCCCGCTTCAACTCCCCTGATTCCCTGGTGGACGCGCTCAAAGATGCCGGTATTGATATTCTGACCGGAGCGAATAACCATCGCCTGGATGAGGGGGTCTCCGGTTTTTACCGCACCATAGATACTGTCAGAAATGAGGGTTTGGATATCATCGGAGTTAAATCGGAACAAAAAGACAAGACCTATGTGATCAAAGAGATTAAAGGCATCCCGGTCGCATTTCTTAATTTCGGTTATGGTTTTAAACATAGTGACGGCAGTCTGGATATTAACGGCCTGCTCCTGCCTATGGATATGAGCGGCCTCATGGATACTTTCGATCCGAATGATCCGGAACAGTCCGTAACCGCCATTAAGAACCGGGTCGACGAGGTCCGCCGGGAGGGAGCACAATTGGTTATACTCTGCCTGCACTGGGGAAACGAATACCAGCGGACGCCCGATCAGTTTCAACAGGATTTGGCTTCGGAGCTGGCCACTTATGGCGTTGATGCCATCTTCGGCGGACATCCCCATGTCCTCCAGCCTGTTGTTTATCTCTCAAATGCCAATGGCGGCAAGGTTCCTGTATTTTACTCACAAGGAAATTTCATATCCGACCAGCGCCTTGAAACCGTAGATGATATCCACACGGAACGCGGTATGATCGCTAATGTCACGTTCAGAGTCTACCCGGATAAAACAAAAAAAGTGATGAATACCCAAACAGTTCCGACATGGGTTAATAAAAAACGTATTAATGGCAAGCTTGTTTATGAAGTCATCCCTGCCAATGACGCTTTAGCGTCACCGGATAAGTTCCCGCTCATCACCAATGCGGATTTGGATAGGATACGTTCCTGCGTAGAAGGCGTAAGGAGTTTAGTCCTGATTGATGAACCCATTGACCCTACAACCTAAGAATTTTTTCTGCGGTTGGTCTGCATGCCACATTCCGCTTTCGGCTCTTGTGCCCTCCATAAATTGCATTAGGGATGTTAAAATTCTTTTGCCCTCCTTGGCGAATTGCAATCGTTAACAGGAAGTTCAAATTCTATTACCATCCGTGGTGAATTTGAACTTAGGACCATCCATGGTCCGTCATCCATGGACCGTTGCGCTACGCAATCCATGCTCCGCTTGTCGCCGGAACTGTGGCACGCAGACCTAATTTGAAGTAAATGATTGAGATATTCTTTTGTGTAGTTATTAAAAATACCACGTATGCGCACATGTTCATACGTAGTATTTTCAGTTTAGTATATCAGAAAAACTCTAAGTGTCTTTCTGTCCAGAAAGTTTGATTCTCGTTCTGAACAACATAAGTGCAGCAATGGCTGACGCCTTCGTCTAAAGACTTGGCGCCAGCCAAGTTTTACTTAATTTCGTGTTAACGCTTCCCGCAACGATCCATAAACTATAGGCAGAAAGAAGATTTCTAAGGAGGTTCTGTCATGCTTGCCTATTCGTTTCCCTATGGCCGTTATGCAGCAATCTTTGCTGCCATTATCCTGATTTTGATTATACTTGATGTTCTCTTTTAGTACTTTTCCATAGGAACTATCGCTTTAGCAGCAGCAGCCCCGACCAACGATTTTAATACATCACCGAGAATGAAAGGGATATATCCCATCCAAAGAACGCCTGTCAACGTGACAGGCTGACCATTCGCTGCCAGCCACAGGGCCAGCGTAACTAATCCCGGAATATAAACCAATACGAGCTGAGCAAACAGGATAACCGCGGTCAACGGCAGTGCTTTCCGATTTTCGATCTGGGAATCGATCATGCTGCCAATAAACCATGCAGCCAGAATGAATCCCAGCACATAACCGGCATTCGCACCCAACAGCGTCGCTGCACCGCCTTTAAAACCTGCAAACCATGGAATACCTGCAAACCCGCCAACAGCATAGATCGCCATGCTGATGCCGCCCCAACGCCCACCAAGCAGAATGGCGGCCAGAATGACCCCGAATTGCGAAGCAACCAACGGCACGGGAGTAAATGGCAGTACGACTTTGACCTGGGCAAGCAGGCCGGTCAGGCAAGCCAGACTGAGGGCCAGCGTGATCTTGGCGATAACCGATGACTGACTGCGCCATTGGTAGTAAGATAATCGTTTTTGACGATATATATCCAGTGCTTTTAGATTCTGATACATATACTTTTCCTCCGTTTTCATGCGTATTTGTGTGTGAGCTTTCCCCTGTCAAAAAAGCTATTGTCTTATTGTAATTTATTTTAGGCCCAAGGACAATATGAAATATTTATTATGAGAATCTGAGAGACACTTCGCCGGAAATGACGGTTTGAATCGTTCCGTTTTCCAGTTCGGCAATCAGCTCGCCTTGCGCGCCCAGGTCTAAAATGCGTGCCGTATGCCGGCTTTGGTTTCTTTCCAACCACACCTCTTTGCCGATCACTTCGGATCGCGCACGGCAAATCGTTAGTGTCCTGCCTAAGTCACCGCTTTTAAGATAGTCGAGATACAATGACTCATAGGCATTAAGTATCTCTGCGGTAATTTTTTGTCTGTTTTGGACAGCGCCTGTTTCAATTTGAAAAGAAGTCGCGGTATTTCTCAATGTGTCCGGAAAGTCAGCTTCATGGCTATTGACATTGAGACCGATCCCGACGATAACCTCCGACGGACGGTGGTCACGCAGCTGCATCTCCGTCAGGATTCCGCCGGCCTTTTTCCCGTTTAGGAAAACATCGTTAGGCCATTTGATGGTCAACCCTATGCCCGGAAGGTGAATACCTGCTTCTTCAATTGCCAGATATACGGCTGCAGCACCGATCAGCGTTAACTGAGGTATCTTCTCCGTGGTCAGCTCCGGCTTGAGGATAAAAGACATCCAGATGCCCAACCCTTTCGGTGACAGCCATTCTCTGCCCAAACGCCCTCGACCGGCGGTCTGCTGTTCACTGATGAGTACAGTTCCCTGTTCCTCGTGTGCCGCTAGCCGCCGCGCTTCGCTATTTGTTGAATCCAGTGTCTCATAATAGATGATTTTTCTTCCTAAGAACGCTGTTCGAAGGTACCCGGATATGTTCTCCGGACGCAAGGAGTCGGAGTCATCTGCGTTGTTCACTCGGCATAAACTCCTATCCCGCGGTATTTTTTGTAACGGGTGTCAACCACGTCTTGAATGTTTTCCACCATGGCTGTAAACGGTATCTGTAAAAGAGCATCCTTGATCACAGCCGCCATGGCATCAACATCATGATGAGCACCGCCGAGAGGTTCCGGCAGAATGCGATCAATCAGCTTCAATTGATGTAAATCCTGGGCTGTTATCTTCATCACTTGGGCAGCTTCCTTAGCTCGGGAAGAATCCTTCCAGAGGATACTGGCGAATCCTTCCGGTGATAGGATGGAGAATATCGCATGCTCCAACATCCAGATCTCGTCCGCAACCGATAGCGCCAGCGCCCCGCCGCTGCCGCCCTCTCCGAGAACAATGGCGATGATCGGTGTCCGCAGACCGGCCATTTCCATGAGATTTCGGGCAATGGCCTCACCCTGGCCCCGTTCTTCCGATCCTGCCGTGGGGTCAGCCCCGGGTGTATCAATAAAGCAAATGACCGGGCGCCCAAATTTCTCCGCTTGCTTCATTAAGCGCAATGCTTTACGGAAGCCTTCCGGGCTCGTCATCCCAAAATTTCTTTTCACATTTTCTTTGGTGTTTCTGCCCTTTTGCTGCCCAATCACGGTGACAGGTAAATCGCCTAATCTAGCGATACCGCCGACAATGACCGGATCATCACGGTATAATCGATCCCCATGCAGCTCGATAAAAAAGTCAAATATCCTCTCAATATAATCCAAAGCAGTGGGCCTTTCAACCATGCGAGAGAGCGTCAGTTTATCCATGGCCGTTAAATTGGTGAAGGCCTCCGTTTTCATCTTGTTCAGCTTTTCCTCAAGCACGGTAATCTCCGAAGAGAAGTCAGCATTTTTTACTTCTGCCATTCGCTTGAGGTCATCCAGTTCTTTATTCAGTTCCGCGATATCCTTTTCGCGCTCAAGCATGGTTTGAGCCCCCATTTTTTCTGTTTGATGCCGGGTGAAGCTTAATAAGTCGTGCTAAAGTTAATTTTAAGGCGTCTCTGGGCACAATTTTATCGATAAAACCATGTTCCAGCAGAAACTCCGCACTCTGGAAACCTTCCGGCAAATCCTGCTTGATTGTCTGCTGGATGACACGTTTGCCTGCGAAGCCGATCAAAGCGCCTGGTTCAGCCAGAATGATATCGGCTATAGACGGAAAGCTGGCTGTAACACCGCCGGTTGTCGGATCTGTCATTACGGCAACGTACAATCCGCCCTGTTCAGCGTATTTTCCGACTGCCGCCGACGTTTTCGCCATCTGCATCAGGGAAAACATCCCTTCCTGCATGCGCGCTCCCCCCGAAGCGGCAAAAATAACAATCGGCATTTTGCGGGAAGCTGCAAATTCAAAAGCACGGGTTATTTTCTCACCAACAACCGATCCCATACTGGCCATTAAAAATTGGCTGTCCATCACAGCAATCACTGCGTCATGTCCGTATATCTTCCCATATCCGGTCACAACCGCTTCATTAAGCTCAGTTTTTTCCCTGCTGCTCTTTAATTTTTCCTCATAGCCCTCAAATTCAAGGGGATTACCGCTGGACAACTCCGGCTCAAGCTCCTTGAAGGTCCCCGTATCCATAATCAGATCGATTCTCTCCCAAGCGCTCATCCTGCTATGATGGCCGCATTTGACGCAAACCTTGTGATTAGCGTCCAGGTCTTTCGCATAAACGATTTCGCCGCAGTTCGGACACTTGATCCACAATCCGCCTGGAATCACAGGTGGTTCACTCTTTGCCCCTTGGCTTTCCTTCTGCGTCGGCGCCAATTGCTGTGTATTCTGTTGTACAGTAAGATAACGCGGTTTTTTAAAAACCTTGTTTAGTTTAAACATGAGCACCAACCGTCATCACATAATATATTTATATAACCTGTTACTTATAATCAAATTCCTTGGCAATAAACCCCGTATCGATATCAGCCTGAATGAACCGCTCATTATTCAGGATCTGAAACAGAAACTCAATGTTCGTGTCGATACCTTCAATGATAAACTCATCAAGCGCTCGCCGCATCCTGCACAGCGCTTCATTCCTGTCCCGACCGTGCGTAATCAGCTTGGCAATCATGGAGTCATAAATAGGTGGAATATCGTAACCGCTGTAGAGCGCACTGTCAACCCGTACGCCGTTGCCGCCAGGCCATAGCAGGATATTGACCTTTCCGGGAGAAGGCCTGAAGTTGAGAGCAGGATTTTCTGCATTGATCCGGCACTCGATGGCGTGACCGCCGATCACCACATCCTCTTGATTCACACTTAACGTTTCACCTGCTGCTATCCGGATCTGTTCCCTGACAATATCCACCCCGGTGACAAACTCGGAGACAGGATGTTCGACCTGGATACGGGTATTCATCTCCATAAAATAGAAACTGCCATCCTTGTCGACCAAAAACTCGATTGTGCCCGCACTCTTATAACCCACTGCTTTTGCAGCCCGGACTGCTGTTTCGCCCATCGCTTTTCGCATTTCTCCGGTTAGGAACGTGGAAGGGGCTTCCTCAATAATTTTTTGGTTGCGGCGCTGAATGGAGCAATCACGCTCACCAAGGTGAATCACATTGCCATACGCGTCGGCCAATATTTGTACTTCAATATGTCGTGGTCCCTCAATCAGTTTCTCCATATACATGGTGTCATCGCCAAAAAAAGCCTTGGCTTCGGACTTGGCGATGTCATACGCGTTGCGTAATTCTTCCGGTTTCCTAACGACACGGATCCCCTTACCCCCGCCGCCGGCTGAAGCTTTAAGCATGATCGGATAGCCGATGATCTCTGCCGCTTGAAGCGCATGGTCATAGCTCTCCAATATACCTTCAATGCCCGGTACCAAGGGTACACCGGCCTCGGCCATGACTTGGCGGGCTTTCGCTTTATTTCCCATCATTTCCATGACTTCGGCGTCGGGACCAATAAAGGCAATATTACACGCTTTACACTTTTCAGCAAATTTACTGTTCTCCGCCAAGAAGCCGAATCCCGGATGAATCGCTTCCGCACCGGTCAGAACAGTCGCACTGATAATGTTCTCCGCGTTGAGATAGCTGTCCTGCGCTCTCGGCGGACCAATACAAACAGCTTCATCCGCCAAATCGACGTGAAGTGCATTTCGATCGGTATTCGAATAGACCGCCACTGTTTCAATGCCCATCTCACGGCAGGCCCGAATAATGCGGACAGCAATTTCCCCTCTGTTGGCGATTAATATTCTCTTGAACAAAGCTGTATTCACCTACTTTATTATGATATAAAAAACATCAGCTCTGCCTCGGCAGCTTTTTGACCGTCGACAGTGGCTAGTGCCTTTCCTATCCCCGCGTGCCCTTTCATTTTCACAATTTCGACTTCTAAACGGAGAATGTCACCGGGAAATACTTTGCGTCTGAACTTGGCTTTATCGATACCCGTAAAGAAAGCAATTTTCCCGCGGTATTGTTCCATGCTGAGTATGGCCACTGCTCCCGCCTGAGCCAAGGCCTCAATGATTAAGACTCCCGGCATGACCGGTTCCTGCGGGAAGTGACCTTGGAAAAAATATTCATTGATAGTAACATTTTTATACGCAACAACACGTTTTCCTTCCTCCAGTTCATCGACCCTGTCGATGAGAAGAAAGGGGTAGCGGTGTGGAATGATTTCTTGAATAGCTTTTGTATCGAGCATGTTTTCCTCCTATCCCCGTTTGATTTCAAATAGCGGCTGGCCGAACTCAACCATTTGTCCATCCTGAACCAGCACGTTGACAATTAGGAGGTCTTCCTCAGCCTCGATTTCATTCATCAACTTCATTGCCTCGATAATGCAAAGCGTTGTTCCTTTGCTCACTTTCGTTCCGGCTTGGACAAAAGGTTCTCCGCCAGGCGACGATGCAGCATAATAGGTTCCGACGATCGGAGAATTGATCGTTTCCGCTAAACTAACCGAAGGTGCAGTTTTTTCCGTCGGTGCCCCCTGTTCCCAATCCCCGGGCGAGGCGTTATGTGTTCCTCTCAGGAAATTCTGTTCCGCGTAAACTCCCGGATAGGGTATTGCATTATCCCGGCAAAGGACTTTTTCCGTCTCTTTTTTTAAGACGATCTTAAAGTCCTCTTTTTCCAGTTCAAACACCGTTAAGTTTGATTCGTCGATCATTTTTATCAGTTCTTTTATCTCATTCAAGTCCATGGCATTATTCCTCTGACCATTTCTTTAAGATGATGGTTCCATTGTGACCACCGAATCCAAGTGAATTAGATAACGCATACTTTAAATCCTGTAAGCGCCCGCTATTTGGAACATAATCCAGGTCACATTCCTCGTCTTGAATCTGATAGCCGATTGTCGGCGGCACGAAACCTTCCTGAAGTGCTTTAACACAAATGACAGCTTCGATGCCTCCTGCTGCTCCCAGCAGATGACCGGTCATTGACTTTGTCGAGCTGACAGGAATCTGATAGGCAACCTGCTGAAATACCGATTTGATGGCTTCCGTTTCAAATTTATCATTGTACGGTGTCCCGGTTCCGTGCGCATTAATATACGAGATATCCTCCGGACTTATACCTGCATCAGCTAAAGCAAGCGTCATCGCTCTCGCCCCGCCTTCTCCGCCGGGTGAAGGGGACGTCATATGGTAGGCATCACATGTTGAACCATAACCAACTATTTCGCCATAGATCCGCGCATTCCTCTTTTTTGCATGTTCCAGAGACTCCAGAACAAGGATCCCGGCACCCTCCCCGATAACAAACCCGTCACGCTCCTTGTCAAACGGGATTGAGGCCCGGGTAACATCCGGATTGTTACTCAGCGCGGTCATCGAAGTAAATCCGGCCACCGCCAGCGGTGTAATCGGCGCTTCGGCTCCGCCGGTGATAATGACATCGGCTTCCCCATTGCGGATTTTCCAATAGGATTCTCCGATTGAGTGTGTGGCTGAGGCACAGGCGGTAACGATACTCAAACAAGGCCCCTTCGCGCCGAGCTTAATGGCAATGTTCCCTGAGGCCATATTGCTGATGGCCATGGGGATAAAGAAAGGAGAAACCCTGCCCGGCCCCTTTTCAACAAGCCGGCTATGCTGTTCTTCAATGGTAGCCAGACCGCCGATGCCTGATCCGACCATGACGCCGAATCGTTCGCTGTTGAGCAGCGTGCTATCCAATCCGGAATCGCGATAGGCTTCTTCCGCAGCTACCATCGCTAATTGACAATAGCGATCCATGCGTTTTGCTTCTTTTTTATCCAGAAGAACTTCCGGCTCGAAATCTTTGACTTCGGCACCGACCTTCACTTTGAACTCTGTGGTATCAAAAGCAGTCAACGGTGCAATTCCGGATTTTCCCACCTTTATACCTTCCCAAAAAGTTGCTGCATCATTCCCGATCGGGGTAATAGCACCGATTCCCGTTATAACAACCCTTGTTTTCATATATCTCCTCCTAAAATACCATTCCGCCGTCAACACAAATAACCTGACCGGTGATATACTCACCGGTATCGGAGGCCAGGAAAATAACCGTATCGGCAATATTTTCAGGCTTTCCAAAGTGTTTAAGAGCAATGCTTTCTTTGAGCGTATCCTTAACTTTATCTGTTAAAACCGCTGTCATATCTGTTTCGATAAACCCGGGGGCAATCGCATTAACGGTGATGCCTCTGCTCCCTACTTCTTTAGCCAGCGACTTGGTAAGTCCCACAATCCCAGCCTTCGCCGCCGCATAGTTCACCTGTCCGGCATTGCCAACCATACCGGCGACGGAAGTAATATTAATAACCCTGCCGCTCCGCTGTTTAACCATGAGAGGAACCGCATGACGGGAGCAGTTAAAGACACCGTTTAAATTGACCTGTACGACGCGATTAAAATCTTCTTCCGACATTCGCATGATCAAGCCGTCGCGTGTTATCCCAGCATTGTTGACCAAGATATCCACAGAACCAAATTCTTCTTTGGCACATGCGATCAATTGTGCGGCCTCGTCAAAGATACTGACATCCGCTTTCACCGCCAAAGCACGAACGCCTAAACCGATCATTTCTTCAACAAGCTTCTGCCCTTCTGTTTCACTGTGAACGTAATTGACAACTACATTCGCACCTTGCTCCGCAAGTTTTAGGGCGATTGCTCTGCCGATTCCCCGGCTTGCACCGGTCACAACAGCTGTTTTTCCTTTTAGCATATAAACCTCCACGAAAGTACGATAATCAGGACTAATTATTTTTTATATAGTCGATGGCCGCTTCCAGCGACGCCTTATTTTCCGCACTGAGCACTTTTATGTCCCGGTCTATTTTTCTGGCAAAACCTTTAAGTACCGTGCCGGGTCCCAACTCGACAAAGGTTTCGACCCCGTCAGCTAGCATTTTACGAAATACTGTCTCCCACCGGACAGGATTCATCACTTGCTTGGGCATTAGATCCTTTATAACCATTTTATCCGACATATAATCTGCCGTCACATTGGACAGCACAGGAATCGCCGGATCGTTAAAAGGGATAGCCGCCAGTTCCTCCGCTAATTTATCCGCTGCCGGCTTTAGCAGAACCGTATGGAAAGGGCCACTCACCTCAAGCGGCAAGACCCGCTTAGCTCCAAGCTCAGTGGCTTTTGCCGAAGCTGCTTCCAAGGCTTGTTTTTGTCCGGAAATAACAACTTGCCCTGGACAGTTATAATTGGCTATTTGGACAACCCCAACTGCTTCGGCCGCATGACAGGCCTCTTCGACCTTATCCGTATCCAACCCCAGGACGGCAGCCATTCCACCGAGACCTTGCGGCACCGCTTCCTGCATAAACAATCCTCTTTTTCTGACAAGCTGCACCCCGTCATCAAATGTCAGCACCTGACTGCAGACCAATGCCGAGTATTCACCCAGACTGAATCCCGCCACAACGTCAGGATATATGCCGTAATCCGCAAGTGTCTTGACAGCTGCCACACTGACCGCCAATATGGCCGGCTGTGTATTTTCTGTTCGATCCAATTCTTCCTTAGGACCGGAGAAGCAGAGTTCACTTAGATTATACCCTAATTTCCTGTCCGCTAGTTCAAAAACCGTCCGGGCAGCCGGATAGTACTCATATAGTTCTTTCCCCATACCGACATATTGCGAACCTTGGCCCGCAAAAATAAACGCTGTTTTTTTTCTGGTCATAATTCCTCCGCTGGCAACGTATCAATTTCTTTCTTATATAACTTTCTGTTTCATCCAGCCGTTAGGCGTCCATCTTAACGACACTGCTAAAACTGACAGCCCCAAGTCTTTCTTCCGCTTGAGCAAATATTTCTTCAATTATTTCTTTAGCCGTCTGTTCTTTTTTAATCAGACCGGCGATCTGTCCTGCCATGACAGACCCATATTCCGTATCCCCGTCTTTGACCGCTTTGCGTAAGGCGCCTGCGCCGAGTTCTTCATATTTTTCCAACGGAGCTGCCGTTCTTTCTAATTCTTCGAATTGCCGCGTCAGCTTATTCCTCAAAACTCTGACCGGATGGCCGGTCGGACGGCCGGTGACGACGGATTCAATATCTTTTGCTTTGATAATGCGTTCTTTATAATTCGGATGGACCGTACATTCTTTAGCCACCAGGAAGCGTGTACCAATTTGAACCCCACTGGCTCCCATCACAAATGCCGCGGCTATTCCTCTGCCATCACCGATCCCCCCGGCAGCGATCACCGGAATACTGACAGCATCAATTACCTGTGGCAGCAACGCCATCGTCGTCAGCTCACCCACATGGCCGCCTGATTCGCCGCCCTCCGCAATCACCGCATCAGCACCCTCCTTTTCCATCCGCCGCGCCAAGGCTACGGAAGGAACCACCGGGATAACCGTGATACCATGTTCTTTCCACATTTTGATATATTTGCCCGGACTGCCAGCCCCTGTGGTAATGACCTTTATCCCTTCTTCGCAAACCAAACGGGCAACTTCCTGGGCATTTTCGCTTAACAGCATGATATTGACCCCGAATGGTCTATCCGTCAATGCTTTTGCCTTTCGTATTTCATTTTTCACATAGTCTACAGGTGCATTGGCCGCAGCGATGATACCGATTCCGCCGGCATTGGATACGGCAGCAGCAAGGGAGCTGTCTGAGATCCATGCCATGCCGCCCTGGATCAACGGGTATTTAACACCGAGTTGATGAAAAAATTTAAAATTATTCATTGTTTCTCCTTCGACTTTCGATATACCCGACCAAATCGGATACATGCGTTATTTCATCCAGATCTTCCGTCGGAATTTCCAACTGAAAGGTATCTTCCAGCTCCATGACGATTTCAAAAATTTGTAATGAATCCACTCCGAGATCTTGCTTTATTTTCGAGTCCATCGTAATAGTATGGGCTTCACGGCTGGTCTGGGCAGCGATGATACCGCGGATCATATCGAAGATCATCGTTATTCTCCCATCGTCCATTTTATCAGCATAGCGCCATAGGTCAGTCCCCCGCCGAACCCAACAAGGATAATCAAATCACCTTTTTTAAACCTGTTGGCTTTCGCCATTTCATCCAAGGCGATCGGGATGCTTGCTCCGGATGTATTCCCAAAGCGGGGTAGGTTGACATAGAACTTGGACGCATCAAGGTTCAGCTTTTTAGCGGCTGCATCAATGATTCGCAAGTTTGCCTGGTGGGGGATAATATGATCAATATCACTAAGTGAAATTCCTGTTCCCTCCAGCGTTTTTAAAATACATTCGGGCATGACCGTAACAGCGAATTTATATACTTCTCTGCCGTTCATATAAACATACTCAGATCTTGATTCTTTGGTGCTGTCATCACGAATAAAATAATTTCTTGGCGGTAATGCCGGGCACGTCAAGCAATCCCCCTTGTTTCCGTCAGAGCCGATAATTTCCGAAATGATTCCTTGTTGTTCACCTCTTTGGAGTACCGCTGCACCGGCACCATCCGCAAATAAAACGCAGGTCGTGCGATCGGTCCAGTCCGTGATCTTCGATAGCTCTTCCGCCCCAATAACCAGAGCGGTTTTATACATTCCCGTACGAATAAATTGGGATGCTACCGTGAGCCCGTATATAAAACCTGTGCACGCTGCGTTTAAATCAAAACAGGCGGCGTTGTCAGCCCCGATATGCTTTTGCACTTGACAGGCCGTCGACGGCAAATAATCATCGGGCGTTAATGTGGCAACGATAATCAAATCCAAATCCTCGGCTGAAATGCGTGCCGATTCCAAGGCGCTGCGCGCAGCACCTACAGCAAGTTCCGTTGTCGTTTCTCCGGTCGATATCCGGCGTTCCTTGATCCCTGTTCGCGAAGTGATCCATTCGTCGCTGGTATCAACAATCTTAGCTAAATCGTCATTAGTAACTACTTTTTCCGGTATACAACTCCCCGTACCGATAAGTTCGACATTAAACATCTTTGGCTATTCCTCTCGCAATTATTTCTGACTAATAATTATTATCGTGTCTCAATGGCTGATGGTCAAATTTAACCATTTCAGTGATCGTAGGAATACTTCGTATTGAAGTAATCAGTGAGCTTCTGCAGGGATTTAATCAGAACGTCGTTCTGGTCATTCAGATCCGTAACCGTATGTTTTACCATATCCAAGTGAAATTGTTCATGGATCCGGTAGGCCAACTTTCCTTTTCGGGTCAGGCTGATATTGACAATCCGCCGGTCCCTATCATCTCTTTGTCTGGTAACATAGCCCTTTCGTACCAGATTCTTGATAAACAAAGTGAGCGCACCCATTGTAATGCCCAAATCCGCTGCAACCTGTGACATGGTTTTTTGCTGATACATCCCAATAGCCTCTATGGCATGGATTTCTGAGATGGAAAGATTATTAAACGGTCCCTTTTTGATTTCATGTTGTTCTACATCCAGTATCTGCTTAAAGGTTTTCAGCAGTAATTCGTTAAGAACATCGCTTATACTCTTTTCCATGACATCACTTCCTTCCAGACATAATCAAATATTACCTATTTTTAATTTGGTTGTCAAACAGTTTAGTAGTCAAACAAAATACGATTTCTCTCTTATTTCAACAAAATACATAAATTCCTCCGTGAATAATCGCCGCTCCTTGCCGTCCATGGCACCGCGGCATAAATTCCTCCGTGAATAAATATTTCTTGGTGAAATTGTCCACTACGTCAGACAGACAGGCTGACGCGAATAGAATAAGAAGAAAACACTGTACGGGAGTGATTTTAATGACATGTCCGAAAGGTACAATACCTTACCATATCAAACAAGGCGATACATTCTATACCTTAGCCCGAAGATTTAACACCACGGTACAGGCGATCGCATCCGTCAATATCGGGGTTGATGCCAATAACCTAATCCCCGGCAGCACCATTTGTATTCCTATCCGGAGAAGCGTTGTCCCTTGTCCGCCCGAAAACCGATATGTTATCAAAGCCGGTGACACCTTTTCTAAACTCGCAGCCCGTTATCGGATTTCTGCCGCGTCAATCCTATCCCTCAATTCCGGCGTAGACCCCACCAACCTGCAAGTTGGTCAAATCATTTGTCTTCCGATTCGACGCCGCAGGAAATCATAATAATCCTATACAATCAAGGATATCAGAAGTGACAAAACAAATAAGTTCCAGAATGATTCCAGCGCAGCCAGAATCTGTGTTCCCGGCTTTTCAGGTGTGACATTAAATGTTTCACCAACAGAAATACTGCCAATACTCAATGATAGAAAGGACATGAACTGAGTTACAGGGGTTTTCCCGATCGTTCCGGAAAAAGTATCGGGGTAGAGTGAATAGATCATATTATACGTCAGAGCAAATAAAAGAATCACCGATACCAGCGGCAAAATAATATCCTTCAACTTCGCATCTTTGCTTTCATCTAACTCTAACAACTGGAAAATATAGGCACCTGCTCCCAGTGAGGCCAAGATGGTATAGATATCCGTAAAAAAAATGAATTTCCGGTACCCAAAAGATAGGCTGCGGCCATAAAATCCAAAGCTGGTAACCCATGCAGCTGCCGTTCCCAGGATCGCCGGCGTCAGCAGGATGATATTCGCTGTAGCTTCATTTCTTTGGTTCATCGTGGATATTGTGCCGTAATGTTGTGGTGTGTACGGCTGGTTATAGTACAAATTATGATGATAAGGATACCGCATATTACACATGGTCATACTCCCGTAAATATATTGGATGTATTAATATATGCGGAGAAATTTACCATTGATTTCCACCACAGTTAGTTACACATAGAAATTTATATTTAATCCATAATAACTAATGAATCTTAAGTTATTCAGCAATAGGAGGTGGAAATCCATGCCAACCATTAAATGCACGGTTACCGAATGTCAATACAATCACGATGTTATGTGCGACGCCCCTATGATTCAGATCAATCACAACAGCGGCGTTAAAGTATCTCAGGGCTCGGAAGAAACGCAGTGTGATACCTTCAAACCATGAAATCAAATTCACTGAAGGCATAAAATTAATCCCTGAATAAAAACGCGATCCGTGAAAGAGGTCAATAAAACCCTCAGTGGATCGCGTATTTCGTCATAATGGGAGAATTTTAATTGTAAATATCGGTAATCTCATTAATAACCGGTACGATTCTCAGAAAGTGGTCTACAAGATAGGGGTCGAAGTGAGTTCCTCTTCCTCTCTCTATTTCAGCTACAGCATCTTCCTTATGCCACGCTTTTTTATAGGGCCGCTCTGAGATAAGGGCATCAAAAACATCACAAATCGCTGTTATTCGGCCTACCAAAGGAATTTCCTGCCCTTTTAGGCCAAATGGGTAACCGCTGCCATCCCACTTCTCATGATGATAAAGCGATATTTGTTCTGCAAGTCTGAGCATCTCCGCTGTGCTGCCCGTCAGGATCTGTGCCCCTTTAACGGTGTGGGTTTTCATCTTTTCCCATTCGTCCGGACTAAGCTTTGAGGGCGTAAGTAATATTTCATCCGGTATACCTATTTTCCCAATATCATGCAGCGTGCTGGCATGATAGATTAATTCGCAGTCGTTTTCCGGTAGTCCGTATGCTTTTCCTAACTCATATGTATATTTGCTCATCCGCGTAATGTGATTACCTGTTTGACAATCCCGAAACTCCGCAGCCCGTGCCAAACGGTTGATCAGTTCCACCTGTAACCCTTGAAGTTCTTTGGTTCGCTCTTCTACCTTATCCAGCAGCCTGCGGTTGTTTTCTCGAATATCGTTATGCATTATCCTGATTTCCAATACATTTTTTATACGGATCAGGACTTCTGCATAATCAAAGGGCTTTCCTATAAAGTCTCTCGCACCTGCCATAAAAGCCCTTAGTCTGTATTCTGATTCATCATAAGCCGTCATTGCAATGATGGGAATGATATCTTCTTCCTTGATATTCTTCAATTGCTCCATAACTTCAAATCCGTCGAGATAAGGCATTTTTAAATCCAGCAAAATCAAGTCTGGATGGTATTGCAGATATAAATCCAGGGTTGTTCTGGAATCCGTTGTCGAGATGATCTGTGTATAGCCAGACATTTTGAGTAACTTTTCTAGCAAAAGGATATTGACAGAATTATCATCAACGATGAGTATTCTTGATTTTGAAATAAAACTGTCCATATTAATCGTTTTCAACCTCCAAAATGTCGATATCTCGGAGCAAAATTCACGAAGTGTTTGTCACCTTTAATAATATACAACAACATGGCGGATAATTCTACATAATATGTAATATTACGATAAATATTTCGACGTTTATGGCTCATTGACTGTATTCTCTTTTCAATTTGGAATTTTCTTCATTATACATCATTTTGCCATTAATTTACACCCATAAAATACCTTAATTTTGAAAATTTTTTCATTTTTATCGAAATATGTTTATATTGTTTGCAGCAGGTAAATCAAACATAGGACATTCAGAACAATGATCAGGGGGATTCCTATGACAAATTTTCTATGCTGCGTTTTATGTCGAAGTACATGCATCGCCGCATAAATGCCTGAGGCTCCCATAATCAAACCGATCAAGAAGATACGAACCTCCGGTACACGCCACCCGCCTTGTTTTGCTTTAAGCTTATCATAAGCCATCATAAAAAATCCGATGAGATTGACAACTGAGAAATAAATCCAAATAATGTTTCCGGCGTCCATTTTCTAAACCTCTCTTATGATTACTTCAATAACAATTATGATTAGTAAAACCCCCAGGTGTCAATCTTGGGGCATCCTTGTCTTTCCAAAAAATAGTACAGCACAATTATTTCCAGATTTGAAAGATAATTTTGACTTTTCTTTGACAATTTGCATATTTTTGGTTATACTAATAATTGCTCGTTCATATTTAGAGGAATAAGAAGACCTTCTCGATTGCCGCTGGCTCTGGGAAGTCGTCGAATCAACTTCCAAAAAAGCGGGTAATAAATCTAGGAGGTCATTTATGTATAATGACAAGACTCTAAGTTGTAAAGACTGTGGCCGTGAATTCGTTTTCTCTGCTTCAGAACAGGAATTCTACGCAGAAAAAGGATTCACCAATGAACCAGGTCGTTGCCCCGAGTGCCGTTCTGCCAGAAAAGCTCAGAACAGAAATGGTGGCTATTCACGCCCCCAGCGTGAAATGTTCCCTGCTGTATGCTCATCTTGCGGCAAAGAAACCACAGTACCTTTCCAACCGACCGGTGACAAACCTGTTTATTGCCGTGACTGTTACCAACCCCGTTCCAGAAACAACTGGTAATCTTAGGATTTAACAAACCCTCTTGGATGCAATTCATCCAAGAGGGTTTTTTATGTTTGATCAGAATATTTTTGGGAAATTGTGTCACATTAAGAAAAATTAAAAGAAACAGCATAACCTCATCACTAATAATGGATAATGCACCCTGAAGCCCCAGACTGGCCGTTGACTACTAGATATAGTGCTGATATTATTAATAGGTACTATTTGTAGTAACCATACATAAGCATGGCCACGGAACCCTTTAAGAGCAAATAGCCAGACATTATATAAGAAACTGGAGGTACAGATATTGGAAGAGATCAGGGAAAATTGGAACGACTGGGAAAAAACAAACCTTATGCCTAACGCCAGAGTCGTCCTGGAAAAGAGATATTTAAAGAAGGAAGACGACGGAACATACGAAACGCCGGAAGCCATGTTTTATCGGGTTGCTTCGGTTGTGGCCGGTGCAGAAAAAAACTATGGCATCAATGAAAAGGCGATCAAAGATCTGACTCGGGAGTTCTATACGGCTATGGCTAATTTGGAATTCATGCCGAATTCTCCTACCTTGATGAATGCCGGGCGTGATTTAGGTCAGCTCAGCGCGTGTTTTGTTCTTCCTGTTGAAGACAGCATGGAGGATATTTTTGATGCCCTGAAAAATGCTGCCATTATTCACAAATCCGGCGGCGGTACCGGTTTTAATTTTTCCAGGCTTCGCCAAAAAAACAGCATGGTTCGTTCAACTGGCGGTGTGGCCTCAGGCCCTGTTTCTTTTATGAAAGTCTTTAATGCCGCAACTGAAGCTGTAAAACAGGGCGGAACACGGCGCGGCGCTAATATGGGGATCCTTCGGGTCGATCATCCGGATATCCTGGAATTTATCCGCTGTAAAGAGGACAATAAAGATATTAATAATTTCAATATTTCCGTCGCTGTTACCGAGACCTTTATGCGGGCGGTAGAAGCGAATTCGCATTATGACCTGATCGATCCGCATTCCGGGAAAGAAGTTGGTCAGCTCCCGGCAAAAGACGTATTTGCGAAGATTGTCGATCACGCCTGGCGAAACGGAGAACCAGGCATCATCTTCGTTGACCGGATGAACCGAGATAATCCCACCCCAAAAGTGGGTGAAATTGAAGCAACCAACCCCTGCGGTGAACAGCCTTTGCTTCCCAATGAAGCCTGTAATCTGGGTTCGATCAATCTAAAGCTGATGATAACCGAAAAGGATGGTCAGCCGGCTATCGACTGGGAACGTCTTGGCTATATTACCCGACTGGCCACCCGATTCCTGGACGACGTGATCGATGTGAATCAGTATCCGCTGCCAGTCATAGAAAAAATGGTAAAAGGCAACCGCAAGATCGGACTTGGCGTTATGGGTTTCGCCGATTTGTTAATTTTGCTGAAAATCCCTTATACCTCGGATGAGGGTGCCGCCTATGCCGAGAAGATCATGGAGTTTATTCGCACAGAATCGCGCATCGAATCACAACGATTGGCAAAGGAACGCAGCGTTTTCCCCAATTTTAAAGGTTCGATGTATGATGGCAAAATCAAACTGCGTAATGCCACGTTGACGACAATTGCCCCGACCGGAACCATCTCCATGATTTGCAGTGCCTCCAGCGGCGTTGAACCTCTGTTTGCTGTCGCTTATACCAAGACAGTAATGGATGGCACAGCACTGATCGAGGTCAATCCGCTTTTTGAAGAATACGCTCGTAAATATGGGTTTTACTCCCACGAACTCATGGCTAAAACTGCTGAACGTGGAACTGTATCCGGCTTGACGGAAGTTCCCCAGTGGGTACAGGATATCTTTGTCACCGCTCAGGAAATTAAACCGGAATGGCATATTAAGATCCAGGCTGCGTTTCAGCAGTATACCGATAATGCCGTATCCAAGACAATCAATTTCGCCAATTCCGCGACGCGAGATGATGTTGCCGAAGCCTTTCGTTTAGCTTTTGAATTGGGGTGTAAAGGTATTACGGTCTATAGGGACGGCAGCCGGGAACAGCAGGTTCTCTCTGCCGGTACAAAGGACTGCGAAAAATCAAAAGAAACCACTACCCCTCCACTTTCTTCTTGTCAGGAAGCGGAGGAAATCTCCAAAAAGAAACCGCAAGAGACAATTGTGCCTCGTCCTCGTCCGCCGGTAACCGTTGGCGTCACGGAAAAAATAAAAATCGGCTGCGGCAATCTTTACGTTAGTGTCAACGCCGACGAAAAAAGTATTTGTGAAGTGTTCACCAATACCGGAAGAGCAGGCGGCTGCTCTTCCCAGTCAGAAGCTACTTCCCGTTTGATTTCGATTGCTATGCGTTCCGGTATTTCCGTGGATGCGATTATCGAACAGATTCGGGGGATCCGCTGTCCGGCATGTATCCGCAAAGAAGGTGTGAACGTCACCTCGTGTCCGGATGCCATTGCCCGTGTTATCCGCAAGTATAAGGATATTGGTGCCAACGGCAATACCGCCATTATTCGCCGTAATCAGGCCGAAGAGCATGTATCTCCCGGTTTGGAAAAAACGGAAAAAGCGGTTATAAAAAAAGCTCAGGTCGCTGTGGCTATCGATAATGCCTGCCCGGACTGCGGAATGCCAGTGAACCACGAAAGCGGCTGTGTTGTCTGTATCCACTGCGGCTACTCCAAATGCGGTTAAACCACACAGACTTTTTATCTAAGATCACTATGGGAGTCTTGTGTCGCTCTTTCTTAATAACGAGGAAATGACATTTCTCCCGGGTAAGATTAAATCTACAACTCTTCTATTCGCGGCGATATCGTTCGGCTAAATACAGCTGGCCGATATCGCTTTCTTATATTTTAGACAAGCCCGTTGAACCTTATTCCAGAAAAAATTATTCAATGCTATAATACAATTAACGAAAATACTGTTGTTTAGGAGCTAATATGGAAGAATTATTAATTAAAGCCGTAGAAGAACTAAACGAGGATTTGGTTATCCAACACGTCAACACACTCCTGGCACAGGGCGTGGATGTATATAACATATATGATTACCTGAGCAAGGGACTTCAGCGTGTTGGCGAAAAATACAAAATAGGTGACTACTATATTGCTGACCTTATCGTATCCGGGGAGTTAATTAAAAAGGTTATGAAGCTCAAAGGGATGTCATTTCCTAAAAAGGCCAATGGTTCCGCGCTGGGAACGGTTGTTGTCGGAACCATTTATGAGGACATTCATGATGTAGGGAAAGATGTTTTTATTAGCGTGCTTAAATCGGCAGGCTTTAAGACGGTCGATCTGGGTGTAGACGTCTCCAGTGAAAAATTCATAGAAGCAATAAAAAAGAAAAAACCGGATATCGTTGGCATAAGCGGTGTCCTTACAATGACCGGCGGCAACATAAAGAAAGTCATCAACAATATTGCTGCTGCCGGCTTACGGGAGGATTTATTTATTATTGTGGGCGGTGCCTCCATCAATGATAAGCTCTTTAAACAATTGGGGGCGGACGCTTATTCCCTGGATGCTGTTGAAGGAGCTAAGCTTTGCGTGGAATGGATGAAATCGAAGGGGCAGGCATGATTCAATGGGGAATATTTTATATATCGATATTGTTAATGACATAAAAAATAAAATACGCAACGGGGACTTGAAACCCGGCGATATCATGCAGCCGGAATATGAACTATCTGCTCAGTATGGGGTGAGTAGGACAACGCTGCGAAAAAGTCTTGCTCTGTTATTAAATGAAGGCTTTATTTATAGTATTCCCGGCAAAGGCAATTTTGTGTGCAAACCTTCAGGCAAAACATACCAGCTTGTTTTTGACGAGATTGAGAACCTCAACGTCCAAATAGACAGTATTCAACTCATTGATGTTAAACTTATCCCCGTGTCGAAAAAACTCATAGAAAAACTGCAGATTGTATCGGATGAAAAAGTTATTCGGGTGCGAAAAGTTTATCGTTCCAAAGAGAAAAGAGTTGAATATACGCTCATCTATATGCCCTATAAAAAAGGAAACCCTATCGTCGAAGATATCATTAATTTTGCAAATTTTCATAACGTTATGGAGAAACAACAACTTCATTTTCAAATAGCGAAAAAGCTGAATATCCATGTCGTCAGAGCCAATAACCAATTAACCAAACATCTTGATACCCATTCCGGGGATCCGGTTTTTCTCATCACACAGGAGATCGTATCCTCCGAAGACAATTCCTTGCTGAGCTATAGTGAATACTATATTCTCAGCGATGCTCTGAAGCTCCAAGCCGAGGCTGTACTATAAACGGGAGAATGGCATATGAGTTTTTTTGAACAAGATTTTGATAAAAAATCCGTTTCAGGAATCCCGACATTCTTGCTTGCTAATCATTTCTGGATAAAAGCCTATTATGAAAATCAAATGGGTAAATTTGCATTGCCTGGGAACGATGTCAATTCTCGGATAGAAGCTGCTTATCAGTCAGCTTATGATGATTTTCAATGCACCTTTGGTATGGGTATACATTCTGGGGATAACCCGCTTTATACGAAGCTTGGTAATAAGGCTTGGTGCGAGATCAAGAAAAACGTTTATGTCAGAAAAAGCATCACCATCATGGAACGCACAGAGTACCCGGCCTTAATCCGTGAACCTTTACAATATTTATACTCAACATGCCTCCAACGGTTATATACGCGTAAGCTCAATACACAGGTTTTTATTGAAAGTCTTGAATTTATAGATAAGTTATTGTCTGATGAAAACAAGATCTTTACGAACCTTACTTTGAGCGGCAGAATGCACTTTAATATGCTGATTATCGAAAGCCCCTTAGATTTTCTTGCTGATTTTCTTCGAGGGACTAAGGAACTGCTCCTGGATCTCCATAGTGTTCCTGAGCTTGTAAAAGAGGCTTGCCTCGTATTGAATAACCTTATACTGGATCAGGCGGAAATGCATCGAAAAACGTATAATACAAACCATTTGCTGCTGCCGCTTCATCTTCCAGGCTTACTTAACAGGCGGGATTTTGAAGAATTCTATTATCCTACATACAACGCCCTGGTGGAGACGCTGATACGCAAAGGATATAATATCATGATCCTGTTCGAAGGCAACGTTGACCGCTTCATAGACATTATCGCGACAACAGATTCCAGCCAGGTCATTGCGCATTTTGAGTCGACAAGCATTGAGGAGTATCAAGCTTATTTTCGGGGAAAGAGTACCTATATTAGCGGTTTCTATCCTACGTATTTGTTAAAAGACGGAACTGAGAGAGAATGTCTGGACGCAGCACAAAAACTCAAAGATATAACCGCAGGTAATGACCGCTTTATATTTTCCACGAACAAGGTTTTATTTACGCACGAAGATGCCAGCTATCAAAATCTAAAAAATGTGTATGATTTCTTTCGATTGTAGCTTTGCACTTTAAATTGTCAAAAAATTATCAATAGTACCAAAAATGATGGTTTAACCCCCTTGACAAATGGCTTCGGATTAATTAGGATTTAAGTGTACATGTACACACATGTACACTTACTTTATTAACCAAATATATGTTTGATCTGATTTAATCCAACACGGAACACTCACTGCTGTTAACATCCACTGCTGCACGTATATCGCATCATTGCCGGTATTAATGTATTGGAGAAAAATCATTACACTTAATGATTTAATTAATAAAAGGGGGACAAAAAGATGGCAAAAGTAGATGAAGTCAAAGCTGCAGTCGAGGCGGGGAAAACAAAATTGGTGCCCATTCTCGCTCAGGAAGCACTTGGTGCCGGATGTTCTGCAAAAGACATTCTGCAGGCAATGGTAGACTCCATGAGTGTCGTTGGCGACAAATTCTCGACAGGAGAAATCTTTGTACCTGAAATGTTGATGGCTGCCAAAGCAATGGCTAAAGGTGTCGATGTGTTAAAACCACTTTTAGCTGGTGACGGTGCCAATTCTTTAGGTACATGCGTCATCGGTACTGTAGCAGGAGATTTACATGATATTGGGAAAAACCTTGTTTCTATGATGATTGAAAGCGCGGGTTTTACTATGGTCGATCTCGGCGTTGATGTACCGGCAGCCAAATGGATTGAAGCTATCAAGGAAAATAAGAACGTGACTTTAGTCGCTTGTTCCGGTCTGCTGACCACCACGATGCCTGCTTTGAAAGAAGCAGTCCAGACGATCAAAGGGAGTGGTCTCACCGGCTTCAAAGTCATCGTCGGCGGCGCACCCGTGACACAAGAATATGCTGATGAAATTGGGGCCGACGGCTTTGCACCCGATGCAGGCAGCGCGGCTGTCAAAGCAAAAGAATTAGTAACTGCTTAAACCCATAATTATTGAGATCATAATAAATAAGATTAGATATTAATTAGATCAGATTTATAAAGGGAGGTTTAAGATATGTTAACAAAGAGACAAAACCTGATGGAAGTAATCAAAGGCGGCAATCCTGACCGCTTCGTCAATCAATATGAATTCATGGAATTGATGATGGACGCGCCGATGGATCTTCCTCTAGCCCCTGGCCCTGGTACGACCATTAAGAATAAATGGGGTATTACCTTTTCCTGGCCGGCAGACCAAATCGGTTCTTTTCCTGTGCATGACGATGAACATAAGGTAGTAAAGGATATTACGAAATGGAAAGACGTCGTTAAAGCACCTTCTGTTTTCTATACCGAAGAAGAGTGGGCGCCTGCTGTCGCCCATGCGAATTCCGTTGACCGGACGGACAAATTTGTTACTGCTGTCTGCGCTCCGGGTATCTTTGAGATGACACATCACCTGATGGGTATGGAAGATGCATTAATGGCTTTATACGAAGAACCTGAAGCAATGAAAGAACTTATTGATTATGTGGTCGAGTATGAGCTGGCTTATGCCAAAGAATATATTAAGCACATCCATCCCGATGCCCTTTTCCATCACGATGACTGGGGCAGCCAGATTCAAACACTGATTTCTCCCGAAATGTTTAGAGAGTTCTTCCTTCCGGCATATAAAAAAGTATATGGTTACTGGAAACAAAACGGGGTTGAATTGATTGTTCATCATAGCGACAGCTACGCTGCAACACTCGTTCCGCAAATGATCGAGATGGGTATTGATATCTGGCAGGGTTGTATGACAACCAACAATGTTCCTGAACTTATTAAAACCTATGGCGGTAAAATTTCTTTTATGGGGGATATCGACAGCGGCGTTGTCGACCATCCGGGCTGGTCACGGGAAGAAATTGCTAAATATGTTGAAATTGCTTGTAAGCGATGCGGAAAATTATACTTTATTCCAAATTTATCCCAAGGTTTAAATTTTTCTTCTTTCCCCGGCGTATACGATACAACCAGTGAAGAAATTGACAAAATCAGCAAACGGATGTTTTAACTCCAAGATAACAACCACGAATTGAAGTATATAACAATGTCTTTTAACGGCATTAGCGGATCAATACCTTTCGGTCTTGGTCCGTTTTTTTATTTATATCGTTGTATTGTCATTTGTTTAACACTATCTAAGAAGTAAAAAATGATGATGAAGTAATAACATTACTTACCTAACCAATTTATGAATTTTTTTTGAATTAATGTGAAATATATGCTATGAGGTGATTTTTATATGACTAAAGACAGACGCAAAGATAATGACGTTATCACTACGAATAATTCTCTGACAAAAAGATTCCCCAGTAAAACGCTCGCACCGTATATGACAGCAGGTGGTTTATATGGTGCTTCGATTGGAATGCCATTTCTTGGCAGCATGGATTCAGAATCAGATGATAAAAAGTAGTCGGAGGAACGTTGCTGTGGCTGAAAATAAAAAGAAGGAAACCCATTGGACTATACCGGTGGAAAAGCACGAAACTGCAGCCTGGACAAGCAAATTCGAATCGAAGAAATCCTTGTCCAATGTCGGAATCCCCGGAGAGCTTGAAGTACGTAATGCCAAGGAATATGTTGACTCCAATGAAAAATAACACGTATTTCATGTGAATCAAATTATCGTATATCATTTATTAATGAAAAGGATTGCTTTGATGGGTTCTGGCAATCTTTTTCATTTGTTATAATTATTTTTGGCACATGTATTATTCCATTATCTATTGCTGTTTTACAAGTGACTTATTCACGGGTGTAATTCTAATAAATAAATTTGAAGGAACATATACATCATGAAACCTGATTCAGCCAAAAAAGTAATCCTGCTTATGATTGGTTCTTTGTCTCTGATTATTGGTGTGATCGGAATCATCCTACCGGTAATGCCGACCACACCATTTCTTTTGCTCTCTGCGTTTTGTTATATGCGAAGTTCAGAAAAACTCTACGGTTTCTTAATCAATCACCCGCTGTTCGGAAAGTATATCGATAGCTACATGACCTATCGGGCGGTTCCTAAAACCGCTAAAATCAGCGCCCTGATCTTCTTATGGCTGTCAATGTCTATCTCCATTTTCTTCATTTCGATCCTGCATGTGAGGATCATTCTAGGTATTGTTGGCATCGCAGTCAGCATTCATCTTATTTTGCTGAAAACGATGGATCAGGTTGAAATTAACCTCGGTGAATCCGATGGGGATCATTGTCCAAAGGATAGTCTCGATGATAAGCGCGCAGAGGAGACCGCCGAATAAAGGCAAAAAGAAATCTGCACGTCATTATATTATAGTTTTAAGGTAGACAAGGTACTAGTCTGCTGCTAATTTCCGGTAATTTTCATAGCGGATACGTGCATGCTCTTCTGCCTGGTTAAACATATCTCCCGCGATCTCCGGAAAAACATTCTTCAGTGAAGAATAACGGATCTCACTTTCCAGAAATTCTTTAAAATCACCTTTGGGTTCTTTGGAATCGAGGATAAACGGATTTTTACCCTGTTGCTTCAGGAGGGGATTATAGCGGTAGAGGTGCCAATAGCCGGCTTCTACCGCTTTTTTCTGCTGCGTCAAGCTTGTTCCCATACCCTGTTTGATTCCGTGGTTAAAACAGGTGGAATAAGCGATGACCAACGAGGGTCCCGGGTAACGCTCGGCTTCAGTAATCGCTTTGATGGTTTGGATCATATTGGCACCCATAGCGATTTGGGCAACGTAGACATAGCCATAGGACATCGCCATCATGCCCAGATCCTTCTTACGTATTTTCTTTCCGGCAGCGGCGAATTTAGCGACTGCTGCCGTCGGAGTTGCTTTAGACGACTGTCCGCCGGTATTGGAATATACTTCTGTATCCATGACAAAAAGATTGATATCATCACCACTGGCGAGAACATGGTCAACACCGTTATAGCCGATATCATAAGCCCACCCGTCTCCGCCGATGGCCCATACCGATCGTTTCACCAAGTAATCTTTGCGTTGTATAATCTCGTCGATAACTGAATTATTCGGTACAGGGTTCTGGTCTAATAATCGGACAATTTTATCGGACACCAGCCGCGACCGATCGCCATCGGCATACGCGTCCAGCCATTCTCTGAATAAAATTTTCAAATCTTCCGGGATATCCATATTTAACGCTTCCTGTATAAGGACTGCTATCTTCTCCCTGATCTGATTTGTACCGAGGACCATGCCATAACCATACTCGGCATTGTTTTCAAAGAGTGAATTGGCCCAAGCCGGACCTCTTCCTTCGGCATTGGTCGTATACGGTATGGAAGGATAACTTCCTCCCCAAATCGACGAGCAGCCGGTGGCATTGGCAATCATCATCCGTTCGCCAAAGAGCTGGGTCATCAGCTTGATATACGGGGTTTCCCCACAGCCCGGGCAAGCGCCGTTAAATTCCAGCAGCGGCCGAATGAACTGACTTCCTTTTAAGGTATACCGGTCAGCCCGATCCTCTTTTGGCGTCACACTGACAGCGTATTCCCAGTTCTCCAACTCCATCTCAATTTCTTGCTCTGCCGGTTTCATGATCAGGGCTTTGCCGGGTGCAGGACAAATATCGGCGCAGTTCATACAGCCTGTGCAATCCAGCGGCGCGACCTGGATACGGTAATGATAGCCTTCCAATCCTTTCCCCGCAGCTTCCTTTGTCTTAAACGTATCTGGAGCCTTGGCTTTTTCCTCCTCGTTTAATAAGAATGGCCGGATTGTTGCGTGGGGGCAAATATAGGAACATTGATTGCATTGGATACACTTGTCAATCTGCCATTCCGGGATATTGACAGCGATACCCCGTTTTTCATAGGCGGTTGTTCCCAGCGGCGTGCGGCCGTCTTCCATACCGACAAACGTGCTGACAGGAAGTTCATCTCCCTCGAGGCGGGCACTCGGCCGATGGATTTTTTTGATGAATTCGGGTTCATCCTTCACATCAATTGCGAAAAAGCTCTGATTGTTTGTATCCTTGCTCTCTGCATGAAGCCAGGTCTCTGGCACTTCTATCTTAATGAGCTGACGTATGCCCTGATCCACAGCGTCATTATTCATAGCCACAATCTTCTGTCCTTTGCGGCCATATGTCTTTTCGATTGAATTTTTCAAATAGGCAACCGCATCTTCAATGGGAATCACTTTCGTCAGCTGAAAGAAAGCAGCCTGCATGACCATGTTGATCCTGCCGCCGAGACCGATTTGTGTGGCAATCTCGATAGCATCAATGACATAGAATTGGATGTTGTTTTGGGCAATAATCTGTTTTAAATAAACCGGCAGGTTCTGATCGAGTTCCTCCGTGGTTTTCCACGGGCAGTTCAGAACAAAAATACCGTTTTTCTTTAATCCCTTTAAGAGATCATAATGGTAGATAAACGATTTATTGTGACACGCGATATAGTCCGCCTTAATAACCAAATACCGCGACTTAATCGGCTTTTTACCAAAGCGGAGATGGGATACTGTGGTTCCTCCGGACTTTTTGCTGTCATAAGAAAAGTATGCTTGGACATTAAGATCGGTATTATCCCCGATAATCTTTACCGCGGACTTATTCGCTCCGACAGTTCCGTCGGAACCTAACCCCCAAAACTTACAGCTGATCGTTCCTTCCGGGGTAGTATCAATGGCTTCTTCCTCCGGCAGCGACTGGTGGGAAACATCATCGGCAATGCCGATGGTAAAATGGTTTTTGGGATTGTCCTGCTTCAAGTTATTATAGACTGCGAGAATTTGTGACGGTGTCGTATCCTTGGAACCTAATCCGTAACGGCCGCCTATGATGACCGGCCTTTCCGTTAGGGGCCCATCCATCCTATGATTAAATAACTCAATAACATCTAAATAGAGCGGTTCTCCCAAAGACCCGGGCTCTTTTGTCCTGTCAAGTATCGCTATCTTTTTTACGGTTTTGGGGAGTACCCGGAAGAAGTATTTCGCCGAAAATGGCCGGTAGAGATGAACGATCAAGACACCCGCTTTTTCACCCTTACTCTGAAGATAATCGATTGTCTCTTCAATCGTATCACAAACAGATCCCATGGCCACAATCACGTATTCCGCATCGGAAGCGCCATAGTAATCAAACGGATGATAGGCTCGGCCTGATATTTTTTCTATCTCACGCATATACCCGTCGACAATGTCCGGAACCTGTTCATAAAACGGGTTGGATGCCTCTCTGAACTGGAAATAGACATCGGGATTCTGCGTTGAGCCTTTGACCAGCGGATGTTCCGGGTTCAGAGAATCATATCGGAAAGTCTCCAAAGCCTGATGATCAACAAGCGGTTCGATTTGCTCCTGCCCGATTTCATTGATTTTCTGGTATTCATGCGATGTCCGGAAACCATCAAAGAAATGAAGAAAGGGCACTCTGGATTTTATTGCTGCCAAATGGGCAGTGTAACCCAAATCCATTGCCTCCTGAACATTCGTTGAGGAAAGCAAGGCAAATCCCGTTTGGCGGCAAGCCATGACATCCTGGTGATCGCCAAAAATGGATAACGCATGGGTTGCAATGGCGCGGGCACTGACATGAAATACAGCGGGCAGCAGCTCCCCGGCGAGCTTATACATGTTTGGGATCATCAATAACAAGCCTTGGGAAGCCGTGTATGTCGTTGTTAAAGCTCCCGCCGCAAGCGAGCCATGGAGCGCTCCGGCTGCACCCGCTTCGGACTCCATTTCCACAACCTTCACCGGCTGGCCAAAAATATTCTTTTTTCCGTGGGCAGACCACTCATCAACACCCTCGGCCATAGGTGATGACGGGGTAATCGGAAAGATAGCTGCTACTTCCGTCAAAGCATATGACGCCCTAGCCGCAGCTTCATTGCCGTCCATGGTAGCGGTCTTGTTTGGCATATAATTCCTCCTTTACAGGGTATGGGCTTATATAGTTATTAAAGCGTGTTAAGAGACAAGTTTATTATTAAGAATTTCAGATAAAATAATACACACGCCATTTCAGATCAATATATAAAAGCACCCTCGACTCCCTATATTAAAGGAGGCAAGGGTGCTGTCTATGCGATAGATATGCGTTATCCGTGCTTTCTATTCGTTGTCGTTGTCATTACCGGTTTCGTTATCGTTGTCTTCATTCATAGAAGTGGGAACCAATACGGATGATGATTGACCTAAAAAGCTTTTCATTCCATCCACGACACTCCGCAGACTTGCAATCCGATCATTCTGACTCTTGATGACATCATCCAGAGCCTTAATTGCCGCTTGTCGGTCGGAACTGCTTCGGGCACCTTTTAATCTATTTACAGCGCCGTGGATCTTCCCTAATTCATTTTTCAACTTCGCATAATCGCCTTTAAGCTGTTGAAGCTGTGCTTTGAGTGCCGCTACCTCAGTTTCATCGATCATTTCTTTATTCTCTTTCAGGGCATTAATTTTAGCTATGACCTCGCTGCGCATATGGATCAGCTCCAGTCGGAGTTTGTTGATCTCGGCTTTATTCGCCCGAATCTCTGCGTATTTTGCTTTGATTTGTTCATTCCATGTCTTGATATTCTGGGCTTTCTCCGCAATCTGCGCAGTTACGCCATTGGCGTTAGCGTTCGGACCGTTACTCCCTGTTGTATCTTCTGTAGCAAAAGCCAGTGTACTGTTTAGAATTAAGCATAACGCCAGAATCACCAATGTCATCAGTTTTTTCTTCTTCATAAACTCTTCCTCCTCAAGCCATTTTTTTACTGTTTCATATCCTTTTCTGCGATATCATCCAGCTTATTGGCCTCGTTGATTATTTCATTCAGCTGCGAATTAATATCATCGAGTATTTGCTCTTTTTCAGCATTGCTGGTCGGGGTATCTGATTTAACAATAACCGAAATATCGTCTCCGTCTTTCTCTGTGCCGCTTCCCTGGGCAGTTTGACCTTCCTGGGTAGTTTGACCTTCCTGGGCAGTGTTTTGGTCCTTCGCATTTTCCTTACTGGAACAGCCGCTCCCGGCCAGGAGAAGGAATGAGATAAGCAGCACCGAGATGATCACTTTTTTCACATTTAAGCCCTCCATTTCCATTTTTTGGCGTGCCTTATCAATCCACTTACAATGATAATAGCAAAGGGTTAATAGAAAACAGATAAAATGTAAACAAAATGTAAAATATGATTGCTGAACTGTTTACGCCGGAAAGACCATCACGATTTCGGTGCCTTCCCCCGGTGTGCTCTTCGCACTTATTTTCCCATTATGCAATTCAACTAACCGTTTGGCTATATTGAGGCCGAGTCCGGTTCCGCCAGTCAATCCCCGACGAGCCTTATCGCCGCGATAAAATTTTTCAAAGATTAATGGCAGGTCTTTGGGTTCAATGCCAATACCGTTATCCTTGACCCGAAAAACAATTTCTCTCTGATCCGATGTTGCACTGATCCGGATAAGACCGTTTTTGTCTGTAAAATTCAGGGCATTGGTCAGGATGTTAACAAATACTTGCTGCAATCTCTCCGCATCGGCATAGATTTCTAACGAATCCGAACATTCAATTGCTATGTGAATCTGCTTGTCGTTATTAATCATGCCGGCATTCTCAATCGTTCGGTCCAAAAAGGCTTTGACCGAAAAATATCGCTTGCATAAGGTTATGCCGCCGGACTGTAGTTTTGCTGCTTCCAGAATATCACCGGTTAATGTCCTCAAACGCTGGGTTTCCTGATGGATGATACTCATATATTTCGGATAATCTTCTTGTTTGACTAAGCCATCCATCATCCCCTGGACGAAACCGTTGATCGTCGTCAGGGGTGTCCTTAAATCGTGTGAAATACTGGCAATAAAATCTTCCCGCATGGATTCTGCCATAACCAGCTTATTTTTCATATCATTGAACGCGTGGGTAAGTTCAGCCAGCTCATCTGTACCGCTCACTGCCAAATCTTCTATGCGTTCACCTGCCGCAACCTTTTCTGCTCCCTCCGCTATTGTTTTCAGCGGCTTTGATATTCTCCGGGAAATCACATAGATAACACCGCCGCTGACAATAACCGCTACAAGCGCTGAAAGCCAAATCGTCACATTGATTTTCATAATATACGCATAGCTGTCCTCAAGTGGCGCAAAGAGCAGGATAGCCCCTGTTACTTTACCCTGTTCCTTCAGCGGCGTTCCGAAAAAAGCAACATCCGACGCCAATTGATCGGAGTATTGTTTTTTCCGGGTTACGTCCTGCCCCTTCATGATCTGTTTTAAGTCTTCAATTAAATAGCTGTCCAGCAGCGTATTATCCATAACCAATTCTTCATAATCAAGTGTCTCCAAATTCAACCGAATCGCATAGATCCTTGACCCGGTCATTTGACTTAAGATATTCAGAGAATCATGCAATTCTTGATAATCAACCTGACCCTGAGCATAAGCAGTGATAACTTGACGTGTCTGGGCGGCAGCGGTTTGTAAATCGTTTTGTTTTTCATTAAAGACATAATTCCTGAAACCCACAGAAAAAAACACAGCAAGAACTGCCATTACTAACACCACCAACGTGAAGTAGGTCAGTATTAATTTGATAAAGATGTGTTTCTTAATCCAATGTTTCAAACTTATAACCTACCCCCCAAACGGTGTTTATTCGGCATCGCGCACCCGCCTTGGCCAATTTATCTCTTAATTTATTAATATGGACGTCGACTGTGCGTGTATCTCCTTCATAAGAGTAGTCCCACACCTTGCTCAACAGCTGCTCACGATTAAATACGATATTCCTGTTGCGCAGCAAAAAATAAAGAAGCTGAATTTCCTTCGGTTTTAATTCCATTCTTTTCTTGTTGACCCTTACCTCATAACGCGTCATATCCACTTCCATATTGCCTGCTGTTAATACGTCCGCCGCTGGCTCTCCAGCCGTATCCTTTGCATCACTTTTTTCATCCGATACGTTTCTGAGCCTTGCTTTCACCCGGGCAACGACCTCTCTCGGATCAAAGGGCTTTACCATATAATCATCCGCACCTAAATCAAATCCATGAATTTTATCCTCTACCAAATCACGGGCCGTGAGCATAATGATCGGCACCATAATTGTCTGCCGGATCAGTTTACAGACTTCCCAGCCATTGATGACCGGAAGCATAACATCTAAGATAACAAGATCGATTTTAGTGTCTCTCACAATATCAAGAGCACGACTGCCATCATGGGCAAAATGAAGCTCATAACCCTCATTTGCCAGATAGAGCTCCAGGAGCTGGCAGATATTATGATCATCGTCCACAATGAGCACACTCGCCATCCGTGGTCTTCCCTTCTATACCGTATTCACGTCCTGTAAATGATTCACGTCTAGTCCATTAAAATTATAACAAACGAAGCAATATATGGATATGGAAAATAAAAGGCGATGTTGCAAACTACTTTAGTTGTTTGACAACACCGCCTAAAATTTATGTTCAGACTGCACCTACTCTACAGGATCAAAATCATCTTTTCCCGCACCGCACAAAGGGCAAACCCAATCATTCGGCAGATCTTCAAAAGCAGTTCCCGGAGCAATACCTGAATCCGGATCTCCGACAGCGGGATCATAAACATAGCCGCACAGAGTGCATTCATAACTTTGCATTTTGATTCCCTCCTTGTATTTGCGTTTTAGCGGAATACTTTTCGTATTCCAATTTTTTTCATTATAACCGGACGCCATCATGAATACAAGTTGATGGTATGCATTATATCAAAATTATCCATTCGGCGAGTTCATATGCTATAATTCTTCTATTACAAGAAAAAGGTGGATGGACGATGGACGAAAAACTACTGACTGCACTTAATAACTGCTCTCTTTTCGACGGGATCAGCCAAGAGGAAATGCGGGGTATTTTACACTGCATGGATATCAAGATGCTGGATTATCGGAAAAACGATTTTATTACCATCGCCGGAGAACCCTTTTCTGAAATTGGAATTGTCGTCAACGGCAACATCGCTGCGACAAAAGAAACTGCGTCCGGAAATCGTGTTCTCATCAGCATTCTCGGAATCGGGGACATGTTCGGTGAAATGGCCGCCTATTCAGGGCAACTTGTTTGGCCGATGACCGTCATTGCCCAGACGAATTGTACCGTCATCTATTTCCCGCAGGATAAAATAATTGGTTGCTGCGAAAGAGTCTGTGTTAGTCATAAGCGGCTTATTTTAAATATGTTAAAAGTTGTTTCTCTTCGGGCTTTGACGCTTAACAGAAAGGTCCAATATCTTTCCATCAAAAGCCTCCGGGGAAAAATCAGCACTTATTTGTTTGAAGAATACAATAAAAAAGGCAGCAAGACTTTTCAATTAAATCTTAATCGCAACGATTTGGCAGATTTTATCAATGTCTCCCGCCCTTCTCTTTCGCGTGAACTGGGGAAAATGCGCGACGATGGGATCATTGATTTTCACGGATCAGCCATAAAAATAATGGATTTTGACACATTGAAAGCACATTGCGATTAATCGGACGTCAGCAGACGGATCGCATTGAATACAACGATCAATCAAAGAGTATACTAGTACAGCGTATTCTAAATAACTAGTGCAGCATTCTATAATTTTCTTTACACCTCAAATCAGGTCTGCGTGCCACAGTTCCGGCGACAAGCGGAGCACGGATTGCGTAGCGCAACGGTCCATGGATGACGGACCATGGATGGTCCTAAGTTCAAATTCACCACGGATGGTAATAGAATTTGAACTTCCTGTTAACGATTGCAATTCGCCAAGGAGGGCAAAAGAATTTTAACTTCCTTAATGCAAATTCAAGGATGGCGCAAGAGCCGAAAGCGGAATGTGGCATGCATACCAGCCCAGATTATTACATCCTTCTGTCATGGTATTTAGAAAACGTTGTACTAGGTAAAACGTGTACGAGTCGTAAACAGCATGCTGAATAAACGTATGGCAATATTTCTCCAAAAGTAGGTGTTTGTGATGGATCGAGACCATTTTGCCAGGATCTTTGGGTATGAGGATTATGATGCGATGCAGGAAAACACGACCACGGTCTATAAAGACGGTCAGATCTGCTGGAATATAACGTCGCTTCCGGATAACCGCTTTATCACCTGGGATAATGCTGAAATAGCGGATGACAGAGTGGAAGTTTTCCTTACCAGAGAGAGCGCTCTAAATTATTTGAAGCAGCTTCGAGAAAATATCTTACATTAATTCGTATTGATTTACCATTTTATCGCCTATCTCCAGTATTTCTTTGGATGATTTTATTGGGAAACTCGAGACCGTTGCACATGCGTTTTATAAACCACGTGCAACGGTCTCTTCTGCTTATTTTTCTTTATGTATGACAAATATACCATGTCTTATTGACATCTTTACCCATAAATTATACGATTTAAGATGAATTTAATCTTACAACGGCTTTGTTGATTATTTATGGGGGGATATCATAACATGAAAGTCAAACGAATCTTGTCGCTTACCACAGCTATCATGATCTGTCTATTTTTAGCTGTGGGCTGCAGCGCAAAGCCGACGGCAACAATCAAAATCGGCGGTAATTTTGAACTGACAGGCGGTTATGCAATTTATGGCAAAAGCGGAGAAAACGGTGTTAAGCTTGCTATAAAACAAATAAACGAAAAAGGCGGGATTTTGAAAAAGCAGCTGGAGTATTTTGGAGCTGATAACCATTCCAAAGACGCCGAATCAACCCTTGCCGCGACACAGCTAATAACACAGAATAAAGTAGCAGGAATCATTGGTCCAATGACAAGTCCGAATACCATCGCGGCGATTCCTATCGCCACTGAAAACAATGTTCCGTTGATCACTCCGACAGCAATAGACGATAATATCACCATGGGAAATAACGGATTGAATAACTGGGTATTTCGGGCCTGTTTCTCCAATGCTTATGAAGGTGAAGCCGCTGCCAATTTTGCGGCCGATACATTGAAAGTCTCCCGGGCTGCAGTCATCGTCGATAAGGGTATGCTCTATTCCAACACGATTGCGGCTAGTTTCATCCGGACTTTTGAAAACTCCGGCGGAAAAATAGTCTCTACCAAGCAGTATAATTCTATTGATACTGATTTTCGTTTAATCCTGTCACAAATTAATTCAACCGGCGCGGATCTGATATTTATTCCCGGCAATTATAATCAGGCAGGTGAAATTATTAAACAAGCCCGCCAAATGAAAATAGATGTCGTTTTTTTAGGCGGTGATGGCTGGGGGACCGGTCCGATTGCTGAAGTTGCGGGAAAAGAAGCGCTGAACAAAGCCTATTATCTTGATCAAGTTGCCATGAACGATCCTGCCTTAGCTGATTTTGCTGCGGCATATAAAGCAGAATATGGCGAAGATGCCCCTATGTTTGCCGCCCTTGCCTATGATGCTGCCAATATGTTGATTACGGCTATTGAAAAAACTGGAAGCACCGATACGGATAAAGTACGGGAAGCTTTAGAAAACATGACAGATTTTCAGGGAATCACCGGCAACATAACAGTTGACCCTACAACCCATAATCCGAAGAAAAGTGTTACGGTGATTAAGTTTGTCGATGGCGTCAAGACATTTGAGACGCGTATCGAACCGAAATAATAGTCATGATACGTAGAATAGTTTATTATAATCGGCCATAAATCATAAAAAGTCGTATTTCGGAGGATAAATAGTGGGGAAACCAAATTTATCCTTCGATTTATTTTATTTCATTGCTTTTATGTGTTAAAATATTTAAACAGGTTTAATAGAGCATAACGTGCTGAAATCCGTATAAGATTAATGCTCATAAGCACAAAATATATATTGAATGAAATGTAATAAACTTATACGGGGAGAACTTGTTCAAATGAGATTGAACAAGAATAATTGTTAACAAGGAGAATCTGAAAAAGTATGTCAAATTTTTTTGAAATAGGCCTCAGTAAACCACTGATCAAAGCTATTTCTGAAATGGGTTTCGAGGAAACCACACCCATTCAAGAGAGGACCATCCCATTAGCCCTCGAAGGCAAAGATATCATCGGCCAAGCCCAGACAGGAACCGGTAAAACTGCGGCTTTTGGTATACCTATGATTGAACGGATCAAGGCTGATAGAGAAAGCATTAAAGCGTTAGTCGTAACTCCCACCCGCGAGTTAGCTATTCAGGTGGCTGAAGAATTGAACCGTATCGGACAATTCAAAGGTGTTCGTGCTCTGCCCATATACGGTGGCCAGGATATTGACCGCCAAATCCGTTCCCTGAAAAACAGGCCGCAAATCATTGTTGGTACACCGGGAAGACTGATGGACCATATGCGGCGCAAAACGATCCGCCTGCAGCAAATAGAGGCCGTAGTATTGGACGAAGCCGATGAAATGCTGAGTATGGGATTTGTTGAGGATATCGAGAATATTCTTAAAGAGGTTCCTACAGACAGACAGACACTGCTCTTTTCAGCGACCATGCCAAAATCTATTCTGGATCTGGCGCAACGATTCATGAAAGATCCAGAATTGATCACGATGAAGGCTAAAGAGATAACTGTACCGCAGATTGAACAATATTATGTCGAGGTATCAGAGAAGATTAAGTTTGATGTTCTTTGCCGCCTTCTCGATATACAGTCACCGGATCTGGCCATTGTATTTGGCAGAACAAAACGGAGAGTCGACGAATTATTTGAAGCTTTAACCAAGAGAGGTTACTCTGCAGAAGGAATCCACGGCGATCTGACGCAAGCCCGACGCGATACGGTCATGCGGCATTTCAAAGAAGGCTTTACCGAAATTCTTGTGGCTACGGATGTCGCGGCCAGAGGTTTAGATATCAGCGGAGTTACCCATGTGTATAACTTCGATGTTCCTCAAGATCCTGAAAGTTATGTTCATCGTATCGGCCGTACAGGAAGAGCAGGCAAAGGCGGACAGGCTATTACTTTTGTAACACCGCGCGAAATTGGTCATTTGAGACTGATAGAACAAGTCGCCAAACGGAGAATCACCCGTAAACCGCTGCCAACCTTCAACGATGTCCTGGTTGGTCAGCAGCGTCTGACCATGGATAGAATCCTGAAAGCCATTGAGGATGAGGATATTCTCAAATATAAAGAGATGTCCGAAGAGCTTCTCGAAGATAATGACTCCATAACACTATTGTCAGCCGCTTTAAAACTGCTGACCAAGGAGCCAAGCACGGCACCTGTCGTCTTGACCGAGGAAGCTCCGCTCCGGAGCAGACAGACCAGAAGGGATCGTTATGATCAAGGATTCAATCGGAACCGCGATCACAGTACACACCCTTCACGGGACGGCAATAAATATCCGTCGCGGTATCCGAAACGGAAATCCCCTTCCGACTTTAGAGAAAGCCGCTAATAACATTACAAATTCGGAATTGATTCCGAATTCGGGATACCGTCTCTTTCCAGAGGCCAAAATAAAAACGCCCTTTCCGCATGAACTTGCTGAAAGGGCTTGTTTTTTTATCTCTGCAATTGTGCGTATCTCTTTTTTAATGTGGATGGTTTTCTTATCAGCACAGAGACAAGAGTCTGAATCGTTACAAATGTCCATTTCTTGCTAAATGTTCTTCTGAGTAAGCCACCATGCGTTTCACCATATTGCCACCGATCTTTCCTCCCAAGCGGCCGCCGATCCTGCCCGCATCCCTGGAAGAAAGATGCCCGTTATCACCATCGATATCGAATGTAATCCCGAGCTCCTGGGCGATTTGTACCTTTGATTCCATTAAATATTTCGCATAATCCTGCGGATTCATTTGTGGCATCTTCTTCACTCCAAACTCTGTTTTATTGATTTTATTATGTGCGGAGCAAAGAATGTCATACGATGAAAATTCTTCAAAACTCAATGATCTCCATTAATCAACTCAATTTGAAACAGCGACTCATTCGGCAAAAAGCGCAGTTCTTCCTTGGTATACGATGAAGATTTAGGAAGAAGGAAAAGCTCCTGATTTTCTTTCTTCCAGCTGACAAGCGTCATATGATCATTTTCCCTATAAAAAAACCGTGACGGATTAGCTATTCTTGCCCGTGTCAAGCCCTGAATCGTATCAGCCAGACAGGGCGAACCGATTACCGAGACTAAAAGGTCTGCTGAATGCAAATTGCCCAGTTCTTCTTCAGCAACGATGGCCATTCGCAGGGCGAGCAGCAAATCATGGCATTCTTCCTGATGATGCTGAAGCGCCGCTTTTTGCATCATTTCCCTACGTAGTTCTTTCTGCTTTGGCCGGATATATGGATACCGGGGCGAGAAAATAATATCCTGATCATAATAAGGTTTTATATCCAAAACAGGGGAACCGTCGATGGCATCCAAATTTTGAACAATAATTTTATTTCCTTGAACCTGATCCAATTTAACAAGAGATAACCCGATCGGATTCGGTCTGCCAGGAGTTCGTATGCCAAATACACCATATAACGGCGCATCGGGATTGACCTTTCGTGGTGTTGTTTCCCTGGTATTTCGATTAGCCTGATGAAACCACGACAGTATCCACAGATAGGAATGCTCTTCGATTCTTTTGAGTCCTTGAGCATATTCAGGGTATACTTCAATACACGCCTGTTCTCCTGTTAGGGACATTCCTGATGTGTCTCGCTGTGGCGAATGAACAATACCAATGGGTCTGATATCAATTGAATCGGTAATCGGTGAAACCATTCCCGCTTTTTCTCCCCTCATTAATAACAATTATCGATTTTAAGTCAGTACAGGTGCGCATGCTTTCGCCAAGCGACCGTCACCTGCAGGCATGCTGGCTATCTTTACCTTCACGCCATAGACCTCGCATAGACTATCCTCTGTTACGATTTCATCCGGCTCGCCAATTTTGAAGCCGCCATCGTGCAGCAGAACCACACGCGTACTGCATAGAAATGCATGATCCGGGCAATGCGTGGTCATAACAACACCAAGGCCGTTTTCTGCTAATTTCTTTATTTTACCCAAAACGCGCATTTGGTTGCCAAAATCCAAATTGGATGTAGGTTCATCCATAACGAGTATTTTCGGCTGTTGGGCGAGAGCTCGGGCAATAAGTACCATCTGACGCTCCCCCCCGCTGATTTCCGTATATACCCTGTTTTGAAGGAATCCAATGCCGATGGTCTCCATAGACTCAATGGCTAAACGTTTATCTTCCTTCGATGGCGTAGAAAACGTACCAAGATGCGCTGTACGTCCCATTGTCACAACATCAAGCGCTGTAAATGGAAATGGCGGGGTGTGATTCTGTGGCACATAACCGATGACTTGGGCGAAACGTTTACGTGTCCACCGACTTACGTCCTCACCGCCTACCTGAATGGAGCCGCCCAGGAGCTTTAGAAATCCCAGAATGCTTTTGAATAGTGTTGTTTTTCCCACACCATTCGGTCCAAGCAAACACAGAATCTCATGGGGGGATACGGAAAAAGATATTCCGTCAATGACCTTTCTGTCTTGATAGCCGCAAACAGCTGAACATACTTCCAGTTGCATTACCATGCGCTCCTTCCCTTCATCAGCAGATACAGAAAAAATGGTGCTCCAATAATGGCAGTAAGTATGCCTAGAGGAACCTCAGTAACAAAGGCTGTTCTCGCCACATTATCAACCATCAAAAGAAACGTTCCGCCAATTAAAACCGATGCCGGCATGAGTACTTTATAATCCGGTCCTACAATCAGGCGGGCTAAATGCGGAATGATAAGACCGACCCAACCTACCATACCGGCAACCGAGATGGCCGATGAGGTCAATAGCGTTGATGCCAGGATTAGTATGAGTCTTACCCTGGATGTATCCACTCCCATTGCTTTGGCTTCCTCTTCACCAAATGACAGAACATTGATCTTCCAGCGGAAAAGAAAAAGCGGAATTAATCCGATCACAAAGGGAACCAGCATCATCAGCACTTCCCTGTTTGTGATCGAGTTCAGTCCCCCCATCAGCCAAAATGTAATTTCCTGCAGCTTATTATTTGGGTCCGCTACAAACTTTGTAATAGAGGTAAACGCAGAAAAAAGACTCTGGACCACCATCCCCGTGAGTACCAACACGAGAACCGCGGTTGAATTGCGCCCAATGATGCTGCTAAGCCCGTATGTCAAACCCACTGCAGCCAGGCCAAAGATAAACGCTGTAATCTCAATGGATAGAATGTTAAAGGAATTCAGGATAGCAAAAGCAGCACCAAAACCGGCTCCGGCAGAAGCACCAAGGATATCGGGGGAAACCATAGGATTTCGAAAAATGCCCTGGTAAGCTGCCCCCGAACCGGCTAAAGCAGCGCCAATCATAATCGCGCATAAAATACGGGGAATACGTACATTGAACAGGACGGTTCCCACTGTCCCCAATTCTGCTGTTCCGAATATCTTTTCAAAGAAAATGCGCATTAATTGATCCAACGGAATCCCATACCTGCCGATCGTCAAGGAAAATATAAAAGCAGCGATAAGCAGTAATATAAGTGCCGTCATCACGGGGATGGACGGCCGCCGATTCCCCCAGCTCAAAGCGCAGGGAGCATCGGCTGCCGTTTTATGAGTATCCCGCATTATTTTTCTCCGCCTCCGTTAATCAGTGCGGTAGCTTGTACATCGGTAATATCGACTTGATAAAAGGTCTTATAAAACGCTTTGACATCACTCTTCAGATCCACTTGAACATATTCGGGATATAATACACTGGCCAGCCATTCTGCGCCAATGACCCTTGCCATACACGGCGGCCGGTCAAACCAACCAAAAGGAAGCGCTGCCGGTTTGTAGATTCTATTGTTTTTAACGGCTGAGATACTGGACCACTTGGAATCGGTATTAACTGTTTTCAGGAAATCGTCTCCACCCATCATCGAATTGACGATAATGACTTCGGGATTCCAGTTCAGGATCTGTTCCATGGAGACTTCTGTACCCATGCTTTGCGCTGAGGTTTCCAACGTAACCACGTTCGCTGCATTGACGAAGTTCAGCACTTCCGTATGCATAGAATCGGATCCATCGGTACTCAGTCCGTCTGCACTTTCCGCATAGTATACCTTTACTTTTTTATCGTCGGGAACCTTGGAAACCATGGATTTTGTTCTGTCTAAGGATTCTTTAACATAGTCTGCGAGCATATTCGCACGTTCCGATTGGCCAAGGATCTCACCAAGCAGTCGGTAAGCCTGTTCCGTAGCCGTAAGAGAGTAATCGAGATTGACAACGGGGATTCCTGTTTGTTCTGATAGCTTTTGAATACTGGCTATGTTCTGTCCTTTTTGACCAATACTCAAAATAATATCCGGTTTAAGACTGATAATATATTCCGTATTGTACGTGTTTTTACCACCCATGTTCCCGCCGAGTACCGGGAGGTCTCTGTATTTTTCATTGATATACTGTAAGGCATCTTCCGTCATTTTAGAGTTCCAGCCAATCAGCTTATCCGGATCGACCGTATAAACCATATAGGTCCCGATAGGACTGGTGCAGTATACTTTCTTAACTTCCGCCGGGATGCTGCACTGATTCCCCATCATGTCTGTAAACTCGCGCTTTCCATCAACGATTTTCGTTAATTGGACCGCTGCTGTTTGTTTCGACGAGTTGTCAGTCGAGGCGGATTTAGCCGAGCACCCCACCAGCGAAAGCAGCCCGAGGACTAAACAGATGCTCAGAGCAAGGAATTGCGTAAACTTCTTTGACTTCATTTTCTCTAATTTCTCCTTTAAATATTAATTATTATGTGGTGTATATAAAAGAAGCGTTCTGCTCCTGTATACATTTGTTCTGCCGGCGCATTATCTATGCTAATTATCGTTGCTGATTTGGAAAAATGAAAAAACCATTCGCACCTGTCAGAGAAAGAAAATTGGCATAAACACCGGCGTTCTCAGTGGCGACAAGATTGGTTCTCTCGTCGGTATATAACCGCGTGACGGCCATTGCTCTTGCCCATTGATACGGATTAGTCGGATTTTCATTCTGTAAATCAGTGTAAGGGTAAGGAACAAATGGCTGAATGGCGATCCAATCCGCATCAATACTCTTCAGATACTTCAGACCCTCCACAAACGCTTGCTCAGATAGACCAAAACTCAGAAGAAAACCGCTCGACAGTTTCAGTCCTGCCTCCTTTGCGCTTTCCAAAGTCTTTTTACGATCACATAATGTATAATCCCTCAACAACCAATGTAACTGTTTTAAAGCTGTAAGCCAGGCATATCCGAACCTACTTGAGTGGCCCTATGATATCAATGTTATAATTTCCGGTAATAAGCCTCTTCGGCACAAGACAGACATAATGTCATGCCATCTTTCTCTACATCCCTGGCATCCATCACTTTTTCTCCGCATTGGCTGCATTGGATAGACCGCAGCGGCTTCCCGGGTAAATCCCGCGGCAGGATATCCACGGTCACTTTCTCTACTTTGAAAAGATCTCGGTCATCAAACCCCTCCCAAAACTGATAGGGATCAGCATCATCCGGCATTTGAATATTTGCTGCAGAACTCAAACGGACCGCTTCGTTCGTTTGGAGATTTAGAAAAGTCGCAGCCATTTTTCCATAGTTAACGAGTTTCAGCCGTTTACGCCCTAATGTACAGCCTGTTACGACACAGATCGCATCGGAAGCACATCGATCGATTTCCACGTAGACGATCAAATCCTTAAATGTTAGCGGATCTTCAATACCCAATAGTTTTGATCCAAAGCGGGCCATCCGGACGCCGATGAACATTCCTGCACATAAATGTCCGTGATAAGCTGAAGCAGCCTCTAAATCTTCTTTAAATGTACGCATTTCAATCCCTCTTCCCATTATTCTAATTCTCAAATCGATTATTAGAATATCGGTTTGCATGATGGCTGATTTAGGTGTCACACCAAATCGATACGCATTTCTCATTCTCCGATATGACCACGTATAAAAAATGCTCCGCGTAATCACAGAGCATTAGGGTATCAAGTCAGATCATGCTGTGCTCCTTTTCAAGCGTGAAGGCAAGTCCGTTTCCAGACGCACCCTGTGGGTGTTAACCCAGTCTGTTTCCCATAGAAATATCTTTAGGCAAACAGCTCGGAGAATATTTATTTTTTTCACTTGCGACATCGTATAAGCCAACACAAACAAACAATAACTAATATAAACATTATAATTTTGCGGCAACACAATGTCAATACACTATATAAACTAACAACAACTAAATACAATTCAAAAACATATTCTTTCGATTCAAGCAAATTGTTTTGCCAACTCTTTTTCGATTGTCTTAGTGATGGTTGCCAAACCATGGCTCCTGGAATAGCATACATTTTTTTTGTACTTTTTAACGGATTCTTTTGCTTCCCACATACTCAAATGCGAACATGCATCTTGAACAATGATGACATAATCAGAATCTCTGATTAAATTATTCAGGACTTTCTTATTTCGTTTTTTGGGATAACCGTCATGACATCGTATCTGATTATTAGCCATCAGCTCACTCTCTCTACTGAAGGCTCCTATGTTAAAACCGCCAATTATTGCAATCTTCATTCCGTTTACCTCCTAATTTGTACATTATCAACTGAACTCTATATCCCAAAACAAAAAAACAAATTTCTGCTGCTTTGCCCTGTAATACTGAATTAAAGGTTAAAAAATATTGATTGCAGAATAAGAAGGCATCTTCCTGACCCGTGCCAAATAATGAATGGCATTTTCCGTCAATACCTCTATCTGTCTAATCCCAACGGCTTTTAGGAGTGCCACTTCTAATTGGCCTAAAGGTGCCAATGCCGGAGCAATTAACTGATTCTTCTGCAGAAGCGAACCTGCCAGAATAATATTTTGTCCGGGCTGGGGTATTTTAACTATTTTAAGTTTATCGTCAGCGTCAATTTCATACTCATCTAATGGAACGACGGCATCAAATCCATATGGAATCTCCATGCCGGCCTTCCTGTAAATATATTCGTAACCTTCACTCCATTCTTCAGCATCTAATAAATTGAAATAAATTGTTTTGACAGCAATTCCATCCACCATACTCACCGAGTTTTTAGGCAGATCTTTTTCTGAGACGATTTTTCGGTAATTCAATCTTCCCATGGCGTCTTGAATTGCAATGGTTTCTATTTTATTTTCAGTATTAGCTTGTTCATCTTTTAACTTCGGTTGAATCTGATAAGGTTCGTTGTTATATGGATCCATTTTCATGATGATTCCACCTTTCAATCAAATTAAATGAAATAACCTATTCTCCAGAGAAGTGATAAAAAATTACCGCTTTAGCTCATTCATAACCTCGTGGGAATAAGTTCATCCGTAAACAAAATGGCTCCACTTGAAAGAAGTGGAGCCATTAATCAACAGCTTCAATGTCACCGACATCGCGCACTCCTTTACTATGTGAAGGCATATCCGTTTCCAGACATACCCCGAGGGCTCTTGGCCCTGGCCGGAAACCATCGATGATTCATTAGGTATTCCGGCTTGGAGATATTTAGTTTTGGTACTTAGTATTACATAAACTAACATCAACTAAGATAAGCTAATAAGTATATTTTATATCATTTTCATTATATTTCAATAGGGCAGCGCAAAAAACTTTTTTTTATATCAAATTCCCAAGCAGATACATATCAGGTCTGCGCAATTAACATTGATCATGTATGCGCCATGTCTATACTCATCTTCTTACCTTCCTGAAGCGGACTACGTCTTTATCACCGGGACAGCATTTACAAACAAGAACAATGCCGAGATTGCTAGAGCTGTCTAGAAAGGCAAAACGATTCTTGTTGGTCCGAGTGTGCCAATATCACGCACACTGTTTAACTATGGTGTTGATCAGATTGCCGGTCTGGTGGCATCGGATCCAGCTCAAATATTGGAAGCTGTAAAGTTGTCACATTTTTATAGCCTCTCATTTCATACATATTTCTTTGTCATACCACCCGCTACGCCCATTAAATTGTTTGTATTTCTGTTATGACAGCGAAAGTGATTTCAGCCACTTTTTTCCTTCTGATTTTTCAAGTCCAATGGTACATGGATATATCTAACATTACACAATAAATAACAATTAAAATCAGGACTTTATTTACTTATGTTGGATAATATTTTTATATTGCCTGATCCAATTTTAAGCAAGATAAATGTTGCTTTGAAAATATAGTAAATTAATTTGTAAAAAAAAATATAATTTTACTATTTACCAATTGCCATTAATTCGCTATAATTTGCGTAAGACGATTTCATATAGTTTACTGGTATTACCTTGATCTGCAAAGACATTACACGGTATGACAATTATGGAAGGAGAAGGTCAATGTCTAGTCAGCTTCGGTCAGTAACGATTAAATTCGATCAGGAATTATTTGAACAGATTCGTTTGATTGCGGATAAACGGGGTGAGACCACGTCAGATACTGTCCGCTATCTGCTTGCGCGGGGTTTAGAAGAACGCATCTACGAACAGAATGCTGAACTCATTGCCAGAATTGTTCGCGAAGAAGTCGAGAAGGCCATGCTCCCGTACACCGGCTTTGTTCCGCAAACCGTACCCCAACGCGCCAAACCAAAGCTTGTTCCGGCCCAAGACCCCAGAAGCCTTGCGTTATTCCGTCGAACAAGCTGAGGAATTTTTGTAAGACTCCATATTAATCAAGAAAGGTTATTGATCAACTATGAAAAGAAGACTATCCATACTACTTGTACTTATGCTTTCACTGACTCTGGTACTTACAGGCTGCAGCAGCTCTAAGAAATTTGATGAAAATGCATCCTTTGACACCCTTGTTTCCCAAGCCAAAGGCTCAACGGTGACCTTTTATGGCTGGGGTGGAGACGACCTGCGTAATAACTGGCTGGATAATGTTGTCGCTCCCGCCCTCAAAGAGAAATATAATATTACATTAAATAGAGTCCCGATGGACATCGATCAAATTTTAAGCAAGCTGTCCGGTGAAAAACAAGCCGGTACCACAGACGGAACGATCGATCTGATTTGGATCAATGGCGAGAATTTCTACTCAGCAAAAGATAAAGGCTATCTGTATGGTCCGTTTACACAGAAGTTGCCCAATTATGCCAAATATATTGACCAAACTGCCGCTGAGAATCTAAGAGATTTTGGCTACACAATTGATGGCTACGAGGCTCCCTATGGTAAAGCCCAGATGGTGATGATCAATGATAGTGCGGCAACGCCTGAAACTCCTAAAAACACTGCTGAACTGCTAGCTTACTGCAAAGCAAATAAGGGGAAAGTGACTTATCCGGCTCTTCCTGATTTTACCGGCAGTGCTTTTGTCCGCAGCATCATTTGTGACATTGTCGGATATGAACAATTTGCGGATATGCCCGCAGACAAAGCTACCGTCAAAAATGCCATTCAGCCTGCTATCGATTACCTGACGGAATTAAATCCGTATCTGTGGCGCGAAGGCAAGACCTTCCCTGCAACGATCGCCCAGGTCGATAACATGTTTGCTGATAACGAATTGGTCATGACCATGAGCTATGAGCCCTATTCCGCAGCGACCAAAATCGCTAACGGCACATATAAAGCCACGGCTACATCGTTCCTTTTTGATAAGGGTATGGTCGGCAACACCAACTATATCGCCATTGCTCAAAACAGTCCCAATAAAGCGGGTGCTCTGGTCGTCGTCAATGAAATGATTTCGGCTGAAATACAGGCTTCCCAGTTCAGCAAGCTGAGATCGCTGCCCGTCGTCGACTATAATAAACTTTCTGACGACGAGAAGAAACTCTTTGACAGTGTCGATCTCGGCCAGGGTTCGATTCCCCAAGACATCCTATTAAGCAAACGCGTTCCTGAGATGCCGGCGAAACTCATTCCGATTATTGAAGAAATCTGGCTGGAAGAAGTTGTGGGCAAGTGATTAAAAAACCCTTTCTCCTTCTGCTGCCAGTCATTGTACTCAGTCTGTTGTTTGTGATCGGTATCTTAAATGGACTTATTCAAAGTTTTGGCATCATGCCTTCACTTGGATTAACTGTACCGACTTTAAAATACTATAGTGAAATATTCAGCCGTCCCGATTTGCTTTCTGCAATCGGGATGAGCCTATATATTACACTCTTATCGTCTATAGGCGCGGTGGTGCTCGGTGTCTTTATTTGCGCTTTGCTGGTAATGAGCGGCAAAGCCAAAGGAAGAACACTGCAGCTGATCAAAATACCTATAGCTATTCCGCATACTGTGGTTGCCTTATTCGTAATTTTGATTTTTGCTCAAAGCGGGTTGCTCGCCAGAGTTTTCTATCACCTCGACATCATTGCTTCCCAGGACGCATTTCCGGCACTGCTTTATGCGCGTAATGGCCTCGGGATCATTCTGGCTTACATTTGGAAAGAAGTTCCTTTCGTTGTCTTTTTCGTTGTTTCGATCATGGCCAACATCAATACCTCTCTCGGCGAAGCCGCTCAAAACCTGGGTGCTTCCCGCTGGCGTACTTTTATCGATATTACCCTGCCTCTATGTATGCCATCAATCAAAAACGCCTTCTTGATCATCTTTGCTTTCAGTCTGGGTGCTTATGAACTTCCATTCCTCCTAGGCTCAACTGTTCCGCGGGCTCTTCCTGTCCAGGCTTATATTGAGTATACCCACCCGGATTTGCTGCATCGCCCTTATGCCATGGCCTTAAATGGCATTCTGTTTATTATTTCTTTTATTATTGCTTTCCTGTATTATCGACTTTTACAGCACAATGTTGTCAAAGTCAATAAGTCTTAACTGAAAGAAGCCGCTCTTAAGATGCCAAAACGATTTCATTACAAGGAATGAACATATGAACAACCGTAAGTATGTGTTGTCGAAAGTCATAATTTATAGTTTTGTTATCTCCATTCTTTTACCACTGGCGATTGTTGCACTATGGAGCTTTGTTGGGCGATGGTCGTGGCCGCATTTACTCCCGGAGACGATTTCGCTGCGGGGTATGGAAGAGCTTTTCGGCGGATATTCCAGCGCCCTAAAGACTCTGGGATCAAGTGTCCTCCTCTCCATTACCGTAGCGGTATTCGCTGTGATCATTGGGACAATGACAGCCCGGGCACTCGTCTTTTATGATTTTCCAGGAAAGTCAATCATCCAGTTCGGTACCATCCTGCCAATCATTATACCCAGTATCGTCTTTGCGATGGGAACCCATGTGTTGTTTATTAAAATGGGTCTCGCGGATTCGGTGCCCGGGGTGATTATTGTCCATTTGATTTGCGCTCTGCCCTACTCTATTAAAATAATGACAGATATTACAGCTGCTTTCGGCCAAAGGTTGGAGGAGCAAGCAGCTGTATTGGGGGCAGCACCTTCGCAAATAATGACTGCCGTCACGCTGCCGGCCTTAACACCCGGTTTGGTATCATCAGCCTGTATGGCTTACATTATCTCTTACAGCCAATATTTTCTGACTCTGCTTATCGGCGGAGGCAATGTCAAAACGTTTTCTTTGATCATGGTTCCGTATCTGCAGAACGGTGACCGTACTATTGCCTCAGCCTACAGTATGATCTATGTTATTTCAACTTTACTTGTATTTGTCATCTTTGAACTTGCAGTCAAACGCTTCAGCAATGATGAAAGCGGCTACTTTTTTGCTTGATACGGCATGGGATATGCTGTATGTTAACATTCAACCCCCATAGCTCGGTCTGCATGTCACACTTTCGGCGGCAAGCGGAGTAGGATTTTATAGCATATTACTAGTAGGAGTGTTTTTGCTTTGTCTTTAAAATTAGTCGATATCTCTGTTACACTCAGCGCGAAACCAATTATTAAAAAACTTAATCTGGAAGTAAGTCAAGGAGAACTGATCTCACTCCTGGGACCCTCCGGCTGCGGAAAAAGCACCTTGCTTAAAACAATAGCCGGCCTCTTGCCGCAGCAGGAGGGCGATATTGTAATCCGCGGGGAAATAGTTAATAGCGTTTCAGCCGACAAGCGCGGTGCGGTTATTGTCTTTCAGGATTTGCGTTTGTTCCCGAATATGACGATAGAAGAAAACATTGCTTTTCCTTTAAAACTCCAGGGAATAGATAAAGCAAAACGGTTGGCCAAAGCAAAATCGCTGCTGAAAAGTGTTCAATTAGAAGGATATGAAAAACGAAGAACAAATGAAATGTCAGGCGGCCAGCTTCAGCGCGTCGCTCTGGCCAGGGCACTGGCAGCGAATCCACGAATTCTGCTTCTGGACGAGCCCTTTTCCAGCTTGGATGAGAGCCTTCGCCAGGATATGCGCCGTCTTGTCCTGGACTTGCATAGAGACTACGGTACTACAACAATATTAGTAACGCATGACCAACAGGAAGCATTGATGCTCTCCGACAGGATTGCCGTTATGCTACAGGGCCAAATTATTCAGTATGATACACCCCAGATGATTTATAACCACCCGGCTAACATTGCTGTCGCCGATTATTTTGGCGGCGGCAATTACATTGAGGGGACCGTGCGGAACAATCACTTTTCTAACCGCAGAATAACCTTTACGATTAATGTGCCGGACGGTGACTACACGGCCTTATTTCGTTCCTCAGCACTTGCTTTGTCCAATGAAAACAATGATTACGAGATTACCGAAATAAACTATTGGGGTGACCGTTGGGATATTACCGTTAAAGGGCAAGACGGGGTTTTTATCATATCCGAAGCGGCCGATTACCGGCGTCAAACAGGAGATAAAATCGGACTAGACTGGAATATTGATAAAGTAATTATGCTGCCATCCGCTTGTCGCCAGAACTACGAGACACAGACCTCCATATAAGCCATGGTACTAGTGTTTTGTTAAATCTAAAAGTTGCATAAAATATTTTCTGAGGTATACTGTTATTGAGGGAGGTGGCAGTATGCCTAAGAAAAGATACAGTATCGTTTTGACTGATCAAGAACGGCAGCAATTAATGAAAACCATTAAATGTGGCGCTTCTCCTGCTAAGGCTATTCTTCGCGCTAATATCATTTTGCTTCTGGATGAATCCACCGATAAACATATGAGTGTCCACGAGATTGCCGATGTATTGAATACTTCTCCTACTACAGTAATAAAAGTCAAAAAAGCTTTCTGTGAAAAAGGGGCCGGCGACACTATCAGTCGTAAAAAGAGGTCTAAACCACCGGTAGAAGCCAAAATTACAGGTGATGTAGAAGCGAAGATTATCGCCCTCAGCTGCGGTGAACCACCAGCCGGTTTTTCCCGCTGGACTTTGAGGTTACTGGCTGATAAGAGTGTTGAACTTGATATTATTGATCAGATTAGTTATGTCAGCGTGGGCAGTATTTTAAAAAAACGAATTGAAACCACATCTCCGTAAATGTTGGTGTATCCCTAAAAATGGCAGTGCGGCGTTTGTCGCTAATATGGAAGATGTACTCGATGTTTATCAGCGTGGCTATGATCCAGCTATTCCTGTGGTTTGCATGGATGAAAAACCGTATCAGTTACTTGGAGAAATAAGAGATCCTATACCGGCTAGCCCTGGTTCCGTTGAAAAGTTTGATTCTGAATACCAAAGGAATGGAACATGCAGCATCTTTCTGTTTACTGAGCCATTGGGCGGGTGGAGACATGTCTTCGCCAGAGAACACCGGAAGAAAAATGATTGGGCGACTGAAATCAAAAAAATGCTGACTGTTTATTATCCAGATGCTGAAAAGGTCTGTCTGGTGGCAGACAACTTGAACACTCACAGAATATCTTCGCTTTATGAAGCATTTCCGGCAGAGGAGGCTCATACTTTAGCTAAAAGATTGGAGATCCATTACACTCCTAAGCATGGCAGCTGGCTCAATATTGCAGAAATAGAATTATCCGCGTTGACTAAACAGTGTCTTAACAGGAGAATCAATGCTTTGGATATACTGAATGATCAATTGTTATTCTGGGAGATCGATCGTAACGATAAACAAAAAGGTGTTGACTGGCAGTTTACTACTGAAGATGCACGAGTGAAACTGCGGCACCTGTACCCGAAGATATTATAGTTTTAGATTTAACACTGTACTAGTATTATGATCTTTCAATAATTAGACAAATATATTCTTTTAGGGTCCGGTCCGCGCACCACATTCCGCTTTCGGCTCTTGCGCCATCCGTGAATTTGCGTTAAGGAAGTTAAAATTCTTTTGCCCTCCCTGGCGAATTTTAACTTAGGTCCATCCATGGACCGTTGCGCTCCGCAATCCTACTCCGCTTGCCGCCGGAAATGTGGTACGCAGACCGAGCTATGGGGGTTGAATGTCCAGTTATTTAGCGAACGTTGTACTAGGTAAAAGAAAGACCGATGCAACTCAACGAATTCATGGTGATCGTTAAGTTACAACGGTCCTTTTTTATAGAATGATCATACATTCAACTATTAATTCTTACTAAGCCTGGTTAACAGCTGCCATCTTTATGTCTGATACTTGTGATTTCTTCAGCATGCTCAGCTTACCGCTATCAATACGGATAATTTGATCCCCCAGCAACTCAGCTTCAGCAGGATCGTGGGTGACCATCACAAATGGAATATCCCATTGTCTCTGTATCTTTTTTAATTCAAGTTGTAATTCGCTTCTTGTTTCCGGATCAAGCGCGGATAACGGCTCGTCAAGGAGCATGATCTCCGGTTCAGTCATCAACGCTCTGGCCAGCGCCACCCGTTGTTTCTCACCCCCGGATATGTGTTGGGGATGGCGGTCCTTCAAATGCAGTATGCCCAACAACCGCATCATTTCCTCAGCCGCGTATGGGGAGACATGGCGTTTTTGTTTGCTAACGCCATACGTTATATTCTTCTTAACCGTCATATGCGGAAAAAGAGCGTATTCCTGAAAAACATAGCCTACTTTACGTTCTTTCGTCGCCAAATTGATTTTTTTATCCGACGCATAGACTGTCCTATCGCCGATTTGAATCAGTCCCTCTGACGGGCTTTTCAGTCCTGCCAGGCACTTGAGAATCGTCGTTTTTCCCGCTCCGGAAGGACCTACCAACACCAGGATCTCATTGCCGGCTTGAATTTTTGCTTTCAGTTCAAAATGATGCAATTGCAGTGTAAAATCAGCCTTTAGCATACCTGCTCACTCCCTGCCTGCCGGATCATTGGTCATTCCTTGCTGCCGGCGTTTTGACCAACGGTTAAGTCCGAATATCACTAAAAAGCTAAATACGGTCATCATGATGACAAGGACCATGGCCGTTTGTGAGTCGCCGCCTTCATTGGCCATATAGATGGCAATGGGCATCGTCTGCGTCCTACCCGGAATATTTCCGGCAATCATCAATGTGGCTCCGAACTCGCCGAGCGAACGCGCAAATGAAAGGATAAAACCCGAAACAATTCCCGGCCAGGATAATGGCAGGGTTATTGTGAAAAATACGCGGAATTCATTGGAACCCAAGGTTCGGGCAGCATTTTCCAATGTTCGGTCCACACTTTCCATTGCAGCCTTGGCCGACTGATACATTAAAGGGAATGAAACAACCGCAGCGGCAATGACTGCACCGGAAAGACTGAAAACAACGCTGACATGAAAGAGATTTTCTAAGAGCTGCCCGAGTGGCCCATTCTTGCCAAAAAGCCACAACAGGATAAAACCAACGACGGAAGGCGGAAGGACTAATGGCATCGTGATAATCGCTTCCGCGATGTCCTTACCGGGGAAGTTTCGTCTGGCCATATGTCCTGCTACAGGAATTCCGATGAGAACGACGATGATTACTGCAGCAACGGCTACCTTGAGGGATAATATGACCGGCGTATAATCAAAATTCATGAGAATGGCTCCTGACTAAGTATATGCTAATATAACGCTATAAGAAATAATACTATTGAAACCTACCCTTAGTCAAGATTGGTTTATATTATGGGATATCGGTCTTGGTTTTTTACTTAAATCCATATGCCTTGAAGATCGTTTTTGCTTCGCTGCTGCTCAGGTAATCCAGAAAAGCTTTAGCCTCTGTTTGATTTTTTGATGCAGCAATCACGGCCCCGGGGTAGGTGATGGCGCTGTGACTTTCAGCCGGCGCCGTTGCTACTGTTTTGACTTTATCTGAGCTCATGGCATCGGAGGTATAAACGAAACCGGCATCAACATTGCCGCTCTCGACATACGTCAAAACCTGATTAACATCCTTAGCAAGCACCAATTTGGACTGAAGCTGGTCATAGAGGCCCATATGGGTTAATGATTCCTTGGCATACTTCCCTGCCGGTACACTCTCAGGCGTACCCATACCGATCTTCGAGGCTTTACTCAGATCCTCAAATCGGGTTATTGTCGTGTTATCCTTGCCAACGATCAAGACGAGATCATTGCCAAGTAGATCAAGCCGTGTACCGCTCACTAATAAATTACCGTCTTCGAGCGCATCCATCTGTTTCTTCCCAGCAGAAACAAATACATCCGCCGGAGCACCTTGTTCAATTTGTTGTTGCAGTGTCCCTGATGAAGCGAAGCTAAATGTCAGATCAATTCCGCTGTTTTTGCTTTCATAGTCCGTTTCAATTTCTGTCAAGGCACCTTTCAGGCTCGCCGCAGCCATAATAATGATTTCCTTTTTCTGACCCGAGTCCGAATTATTTGCTTGCGCGCCGCTTGGTGTTTTGCCGGAATTACTGCACCCACTCAGCACTAAACAAAGAATGAGCCCCACGGACAATAGGCTAAGAAGTCTTTTTGTTTGCGTTTTCATAATCTGTCTCCTCGATAATTATTTTTCTCACTTAAACCATCTTTAACAAATGTAAACTAATTATAACTCGCATCAATATTATACATCAGCAAATATTATCTTTCAATAAGCAATTTAACTCCATCTAACAATATCCAATATAAGCTTCACCCGCTTCAAAACTGTTAAATCTTAATCATAAATGACTACGGCTCACATAAATTGTGGTTCTAACTATTTCTCTGTAATTATCTTTTGAGTCAGGCTACGTCTTGTGGTATAATGAATGCAGCATGTTTATAGAAGAGGTGACTTGTTTGCCTAACAATACATCCTACACCCCCGAAGAAGTCGCTCATATTTTAAAAATATCTAAATATACCGTATATGAACTGATTAAGCGCGGTGAGCTCGCTGCCTACCGTGTCGGCCGTAAGGTTCGGGTAGAAGAGCCGGATATCGAGAGATATAAACAACGGAGTAAAGCAGCTTCAAGTCCATCCGATACCTACGCTTCTCAGGATCAAACATCCGCACTAACTATCGATCAACCGCTTGAACTGTCACGACCTTTAGCCAGGACTGAAGACAGTCTGGTTATCTGCGGCCAGGATGTCATGCTGGATATTCTTACCCGCCATTTGTTAAAACAGTATCCTAATCTTAAGTTTTTTAGAAATTATATGGGAAGCATTGACGGTTTACTGGCACTCTACCGGGGGGAAGCTAATCTGGCGACTGTCCATCTCTGGGACAGTGATACTGGTGACTATAATCTACCCTATATTCGGCGGCTTATGCCCGGTCATCAGACGGTCGTTATCAACTTAGCTTTTCGCATGGAAGGGTTTTACGTCCGCCGCGGCAACCCAAAGAAAATAATGACCTGGAAGGATCTCGCCAGGCCGGATATTCGTTTTATTAATCGGGAACGCGGATCAGGCGCCCGTGTTCTGCTCGATGAGAAGCTACGACTGGAAAGCATTCCGCACCACCTGATCAACGGCTACTTTGATGAAGAACATAGTCACATGGCCATAGCCAGCAAAGTCGCTCGGGGTGAGGCCGATGTTGGCTTGGGTATAGAAAAAGCTGCCTTACAGGTTCCCGAACTGGATTTTATCTCGCTGCATAAAGAAAGATACGATTTGGTCCTGCGCGAAGAAGACCTGAATAAACCTATTTTTCAAGCCCTGCTTACGACTATTCGGTCTCCCGAATATCGCAAAGAAGTCGAGGGGCTTGGCGGATATGATGTATCTCGGATGGGTGAGATAATGGAATAACACTGGTGATTTATTGGCCGTTAACAATGACGTAATCATTACGAAACCCGAAGAATTTCCAAGCGCTTGGAAATTCTTCGGGTTTCGTAATGATTTTATATATCGAAGATTATTTAATCACATTTTCCATTCATTTTTAAATAAACTATTTATTGTACCAGGTCAACCTCAAACCAAAATTCAACGCCGTTATCACTATTCTGTGCCCCATAAGCATTACCGTGCATTTCCTGTATAGCTCTGACAATCGACAGACCTAGCCCTGTCCCGCCGTAGGAACGCGTTCTGGCTTTATCCACTTTATAAAAGCTGGTCCATATCTTTTCTATGGCGTCCTCCGGAATTGGATTTCCGGAGTTAAATATGCTCACCCTGGCTTTCTGTCCATTTCTCACAACGTTCACTCGGAATTGTTTCTGCTGATCAACGTGGTTGATCGCATTAACAATATAGTTCACAAAAACTTGTTCGATCCGGTCTATATCTGCGTTTACAATGATATTGTCTTCTATTTCTTGTGTCAGCTGAATATTGTTTTCCTTTAGCAACAACGTGTTTTTCTTTAAAATAAACGCGATTAGCTCATTTAGGTTAAAATCGCTGCGGTCCAAGCGGGAATATCCGGCATCGATCTGGGATAAATCCAGTAATTGTTTGACAAGTTTATTCATTTTTGTGCTTTCATCGATGATCACATGGCAATAAAAGTCCTTGTCTTCTTCACTTTCATTGACATTGAGTTTCAGGCCTTCAGCATATCCCTGAATCAGGGCAATCGGCGTCTTCAGCTCATGAGAGACATTAGAAATAAACTCTTTCCGCATTTCGTCAATTTTTCTTTCTTTTTCGATATCGGCCATCAATTTCTCATTTGCCTGCCGAAGTTCTGTTATTGATTTCTCAAGCTGGGTAGAAAGTGAGTTAATACTTGAACCAAGTTCTCCTACTTCATCATAAGTTATTACCGGATACTTTTTGCTAAAGTCCAATTGAGACATGCCCATGGCAATATCTTTTAAGATAACAATGGGTTTAGTAAATCGACTGGAATAGATAAAAACAAAAATCAAACCTACGATCATAATAAACAAGCCTGTAAACAGCGAAAACTTATTGGCGATCGCCGCACTCTCCTGTATGGCCACAACCGGAGTGCTGAGAAAGATATAATCCCCATTGTTGAGCATCCCCACAAGGTTGATAAATTCCGAATTCAACCTGCGATCATTAGAACGCGTAATGACCGGTTGCCCATCCGACTGCACTTTTTCGAGAATCATACTGTCCGGTATATATAAGTATTCCGGTCGATGGTTGTCTGAACCATAGAAGATATCATCCTTTAAGGACGAGATGTACTTTATGCGCAACGAAGAATCCAGAATAGTCACATTTAAGTTTTCGGTCCGTTCATATTTCTCCAGACTCAAGAGGATGCCAAATGGCTCCCCCCCATAAAGACCATTGATTTCTTTATAATTCTCCTTAAGCGTGCTCTCTTTATTCAAATAATAATATCGGACTAAAAACTGGTCATTTAAAAACCAGGAAAGCAGAACATATAGAATCGTTAAACTGCCGATTGCTGCGAATAATTTAAGTTTGATCGATGATTTCATCGGATTACCTCAAACCGATACCCTAACCCCCTGACGGTCTGAATAAAGTCCCCTTTTGATCCCAATTTATACCGCAGTCGTTTAATGTGGGTATCTACTGTTCTGGCATCACCGTAATAATCATAATCCCACACCGAATTCAGGATCTGTTCCCTGGAAATTGCCAAGCTCTCGTTTTCAATCAAATATACCAGGAGTTCATATTCTTTGGGGCTTAACTCAATTCGCTCGCTGTCAACGCTGACGACTCGCCTGTTTTTATCGATTTCCAACCCATTAAAGTCCTTCGCTGCGGACTTGGTATCGCTTGTTCTTCTTAAGAGCGCCTGGACTCGGGCAACTAATATCATCGGACTGAATGGTTTTGTGATATATTCGTCCGCTCCGAGATCAAAGCCAAATAATTCATCCGACTCTTCAGAGCGTGCTGTTAACATGATGATCGGGACGCGTGCGGCATTTTTTCGGATCTCCCGGCACACGGTCCATCCATCCATCTCCGGCATCATAACATCTAAGATTGCCAGGCAAATATTCTTTTCTGAATGAAATATTTCTAAAGCCTTTTTGCCGTCTTCTGCCTCGATGACGTTGAAGCCCTCTTTTTTTAGAAAATCTGCTACCAGTTTTCGCATTCTTGCTTCATCATCTGCAATAAGTATATTTCCTGTCACCTTGATACCCCTCCTTACTCTATCATAGTGAGGCGATGTGTCCGTTTTGTGAAGAAACGATTAACTTTTCGTGTTTTTGTCTATACCCTTGACCGCAACGAATTATTTACCCGATGTCCGGATATGACTGACGGCATTTTTACCCCTCTTCTTGGATAAGTAAAGTCCGGCATCAGCAGCTTTGAGGAGTTCCTCGACAGTTGTCCCGTCTTCCGGGAAGGAAGCAAGTCCGATGGAAACGCTGATATTGGGTTCTTGATTGATCTTTGCCCGAAATCTTTCAGCAACAATCGACACATCAGCCAGGTTCGTATTGGGTAGGATGACAAGGAATTCATCGCCGCCATACCGCCCAAAGAAATCGATATCACGAATACTTTCTCTCGCGATCTTGGCGACTTGCTTTAGGTAAAAATCCCCGCTGATATGCCCTTTGGTATCATTGATTGCTTTAAAGTCATCAATATCAAACAGCATAATCGCGAATTCCTTGGTCTTTGGATTTTCAATCAAATCCTTGAAATAGGCGAGTATCCCTTTTTTATTCAGTGCATTAACCAATGGATCGCGCTGCGCAAGATTGAGAAGATGCTCATTATGCATTTCTATTTCGAATATTCTCTTCTTGACTTCGTAGTTGATTGTCTTGTTTACATCGGCGAGTTTTTTCTCCGCGGCTATTAATTTAGATAGATACTCTTCACGTACCATTTTAAACACAAATACGGAAAAGAGCAAAAATGCAGTGAGCTGACAAAATACACTAAAAAATCCGCCTTTTACTGGAAATGTATATTCTACGATCTGTCCCAGAGCAAGAAGTGATATTCCCCAGTCGATATGAGACGGTATTAACCGTATGGTTTTTCGTTGGAGAACTACCGTGCCAATACATAGAATAAGAACAATCCCCTCTAATAAGAGAGGCCGCGATAGATATACCTCATAATTCTTGAGATAGACAAAGCCTAAGAGAAGCATAAACGGATAGGCCAAGGATATGAGAACCGTTGATGTGATACTTTTCCACCGCCAAATCAGAAATACCATGAAGAACAACCCTAAACACACGGTGCCCATATGGCGGATAATTTGCAGCCGCAGGACGGAATCAGGATAAAAGATACTGATTAAAGCTAATATGAATACGCCAATAAAACTAAGGCCGAACGCCCTTGAAAAGCTGTTGTTTTCATTATTCATTGCAATAACAACAGAGGCAATCAGAAATGAGAAGCAAAGCATAAGAATCGCTGTGATTTGGTCACTGACATAGACGAAAAACATTGGCATCATTATCATTCCTATCGAGTAATATTCCTAAGGCAAGTATTATTCACTATTAATAATATCGAAATTTGCCAGCGAAAGATAGTGTCAAAGGGCTTTTGCGAACTAAGAATATGAGTTAAAATAATATTTATGGATTAAAATAGCAAAGTATTGGTAAATGAAATAGACAAAGGGGTAATAAGCAGTGTTTTCAACGAAAGTAACCCACAATTTGCAAAATTCATCCTGGATCCGGGCGATGTTTGAGGAAGGCGAACGGCTTGCTGAAATCCATGGCCGTGAAAATGTTTATGATTTCAGCCTGGGCAATCCGTTTTCCGAGCCGCCGGAGGAAGTTGCTGCAACGCTTAAGAAATATGTTTCCGGAGAAGTTCAAGGTATTCATAAATACATGAATAATGCGGGTTATCCGGATGTCAGAGAGAAAATTGCGACTGTATTGCAAACGGAGAGTCACATCGATCTCACCCATGATAATATTGTAATGACAGTAGGTGCCGCCGGCGGTTTGAATGTTGTCCTAAAAGCCTTACTGGATCCGGGTGATGAGGTCATTATTTTTGCACCCTATTTTGTGGAATACATCTTTTACACGGATAATCACGGCGGCAAAACCGTCGCTGTCCCTCCTGATCCGAAGACCTTAGAACCGGATTTGTCGGCTTTGGAGAATACTATCACGCCCCATACAAAAGCGATCATAATTAATACCCCCAATAACCCCTCCGGTGTTGTTTATACTGAAGAAATGCTTTGGGCTATCAAAAAGATACTCACTGATAAGGAAAAGTTGTTTGGAACAACGATTTATGTTATTTCCGACCAACCCTATGACCGGATCGTATACGACGGGACACGCGTACCCAGTATTTTGGCCATCTTTGAAAACAGTATCCTCGTTAATTCCTTCAGTAAATCCCTTGGCCTTGCCGGAGAACGGATCGGCTATATTGCTACCAGCAGCCGGATTGAGGATGTTGATACGTTGAATAACGCCTTGGCATTTTGTAACAGGACCTTGGGCTTTGTTAACGCGCCGGGATTATTCCAGAAAGTGGTCGGCGAGAATCTGAATGTAAAAACAGCTACAGACGATTACCAAAAGAAAAGAGATTACCTATACCATCATTTGACCCGTCTGGGATTTGAATGCGTAAAACCACAAGGAGCGTTCTACCTTTTTCCTAAAACTCTGATCCCGGATGATATCGCTTTTATCAAGAGCGCAGTAAAATATAATCTCTTGTTGGTTCCAGGTACCGGATTTGGCTGCCCCGGCCACACCCGTATTTCATATTGCGTGAGTATGGATACCATCGTCAATTCCATTCCGGCCTTTGAGAAACTGGCGGCAGAATATAAATAACACAATTGAAGCGAAGAGTAATAACAAAATAATATACTAACCAATAGTTTTTGAAAATAAGTCAACCTCACATGGGTACAGGAACGAGGCCGTATCCCCAGTGAGGTTTTATTTTATCGCGAAAGTACCCGTTGGCGTCTTGATTATGACTTCAACTCGGCCAGTGTTACCTTCACGTCCTTAGTCGTATCGTCGCGGTAATAGGTTACTGTGACAACATCACCGACGTTATGCTTAAATAACTCGTGACTCAGTTCCAGTGAACTGGAAACTGCGGTGCCATCGATTTTGGTGATGATATCGCCTTCACGGATTCCGGCTTTATAGGCAGGTCCGTTGACAGAAACAGCGTTAATATAGGCTCCCTCAGGCCATCCCTGCTGAGAAGCATATTCAGCCGTATAGCGATCATCAATCGAAACCAATATCCCGGGGTGAACAGCATATCCTTTGTCAATGAGCTGTTGAATCGTCGGGATTGCGTCCGATATTGGAATTGCAAAGCCCATTCCTTCATACCCTGTCTCCGAGTTTTTCGCGGCATTGATACCGATTACCTTCCCTGAATAATCGACCAGCGGTCCGCCGCTATTACCTGGATTGATCGCCGCATCCGTTTGAATCAAGTTAAAACTGGATTCACCTTGAAGCTCCAGATAACGGTTTGTTGCCGAAATAACTCCCGCAGTCACTGAGCGTGCAAAATCCTCTCCTCCCGGATTGCCGATGGCCACGACGGGTTGTCCTACCTGCAGTGTGGTTGAGTCGCCAAGTGCCACATCCGTCAAGTTATCCGCGGTTATTTTTACTACCGCCAGATCTGTACGTTCATCCGTTCCGACGATCTCACCCGTGACTTCGCGTCCGTCCGCGAGGCTAACTACAATTTTCTCCGCGCCGGCGACGACATGATTATTCGTCACCACCAGCCCTTTATCGGCATCAATAATAAAACCGGAGCCGCTTGCCGCTTCCGCGAGTTCCCCTTTCGTCCCAAATCGATAACCATACGCACTGTATTGGAAATTAACGATACCGACGACTGCCGGTCCGACGGTTTTAGAAATGGCAACCACCGGATAGGAATATGTATCTGTTGTTAACCCGGTTGTATTCACGGTGGATGTTGTGGTTATAGCGTTTTGATCAGCTGTCGTCGTATATTGCCCCGATTGAATGCGTGTGATCTCCGGGTAAAAAAACGGCACAAGCGCCAACGAAGCAGTTCCGCCCAAGAGCGCGCTGATTATGGCAACAATCGCAATGATCATTGTCCCCGGTCGGTTCCTTCTTGTTTTATCTGCTGCGTTCTCAGCAGCCGGTGTATCTCCGCTGTCGTAATTACTGACGCGATCCCATGTATTATGACTGTCTTGCCTATCTGCCGCATGCTGGTTAGCTATAGCGTTTATATTTTCCGTATTGCAGCTATCATTATCACTAACATCGACGCGGTTGTGTAAATAGTCGTTCTCCATTTGTGTTCCCACCTTCAACAATATTCACCGTATCCAATGCTTTTAATCTTACTTTAGGCTCATGATCCTATTTTAAACAGCATGTATGACAATTTTGTGAACATTTGTTTACAAGATAATGAAAAAAACATGAAATTCCATAAACAAACAAACCAAACCCAGCGTAGGATAAGATGAGGTGATCATAATGTATACCATCGTTATTTCACTGCAAAAACATCAGCTCTATCTGTATAAAGACAACCGACAGATCAGGACTTATCCCGTAGCGGTCGGGAAACCCGCCACACCAACCCCAAAAGGATCGTTTAAAATAATAAATAAAGCACCAAATCCCGGTGGTGTCTTTGGTGCCATGTGGCTTGGCTTAAGCATCAGCGGTTACGGTATTCACGGCACCAATAATCCGCAATCTATCGGCCGCTCAGTATCTAACGGATGTATCCGGATGGCTAACAAGGATGTCCTGGAACTTGCCGGCATGATTCCTATCGGCACACCGGTGACGATCCGGGCATAATGCCTTTATCTACCTGAGCCGCATTTGGGGCATTTCTGTAACGAGAGCGGCATCTCCAGCCCGCACTGATCGAGCAGTTCTGCGTCAGCAAGAATTTCATCTGTTTTGCCATCGGCAGCAACTTGTCCATCTCTGAGCACAATGACACGGTCGCTGATTTCCAGTATCATATCCAAATCATGGCTCGTAATCAATTTGGTATGTTCGAAACTTTTAAGCAAACTCATTACTCTGCGTCGGGCTTTCGGATCAAGAGAAGCCGTCGGTTCATCCATAATTAAAATATCCGGCTGCATCGAAAGTACCGATGCTATCGCCGCAGAACGTTTTTCGCCGCCGGAAAGCTTAAAAGGCGGGCGGTCTTTTAGATGGGTGATCCCCACCATTTCCATTGCTTGCGTTACCCTGTTTTCAACTTCTTTCTCGTCAAAACCGTAATTACGCGGCCCGAAGGCAACATCGTCATAAACGGTCGGCATAAAAAGTTGATCATCCGGATCCTGAAAGACCATCCCCATTCTCTGTCGAATCAACGGAAGGGTCTTTTTCGTCACATGGATATCCCCAATCAATATCTCCCCGCTGGTTGGAAACAGGACTCCCATCAGAAGCATCAAGAGTGTTGATTTTCCTGCACCGTTTACCCCTACAATTCCGACCGATTCACCATGATGTATGGTAAAGGACATATCCTTGACAGCCCTGTTGCCGTCCGGATATACATAATTTACAGCGCGTGTTTCCAGTTTATGATGACTCATCGTATAAATCACTCCATGCTAATATATGACTCAATTAAACAGTGATCCCATTAAAAGCGGCAAATTATATATCCTGGCCACTAGAAAAAAGCATATCCAGCCGGCTAAAAAATAGAAATCCTTTGCTTTGAATTTGGGATCCTCTCCCGTATGATATTCTCCTGTAAATCCCCTTACGCACATTGCCTGGTAGATTCTCTCTGCCCGGTCCAGAGTACGGATCAGCAATTGGCCGACAAGGGGTCCCCATACATTGCGCTGAATACCTTTCTGTCCTGGAGCCCTTAACTTATAGGCCCTGACGGTTCTAGCCACTTCCTCAATCAACACGGTGATATAGCGGTAAGTCAGCAATAACTGCATGACAAAGAGCCTCGGAACCTTCAGCATACGCAACCCGGCGGCAAGTTTGTTCATTCCCGTCGTAGATATCAAAATCAACGCGGCGGTCACCGTAAACAGGCTTTTGAGAAGGATAGAGGCAAATGTTACCCAACCCCGTGATATCGCCAAATCGCCAAACATAATTACCTGCGAGTCGAAGAGCGGATTTAATATACCAATACCGATGATCAGTGGTTCAATGATCAGCAAACGCAGCAACACCTGTTTTATCGGCAGTTCTGCGAGCATGAATATCACCACAGGGTACAAAGCAAGAGGAAAAAGCGCTATGATGTCGTAGCGGCTATAGGACACGACAATGATAAGATAAACTAACGTTGTCACTATCTTTGTCAGTGGATGCAGCCGATGGACAAATGTATCCTTTCGGGACAATTCATCCAGGAGCCGCATATTGTATAGCGCATTTGTAAAGTCAGCCATTCTGATTTCTCACTTCCAGCCGGTTTTATGCATCGCCATGCTGCGCAAAACATTTATAATAAACAAAAAGCGGGAACATACTTCGGGTATGGTTCCCCGCCGAGGTGATTATCATACTGTCGCTTTGCTTCCCCTTCTTTTAATAAAACGAACGATGCTTTTTTTTAAGGCATTCAATTTCTATTCATATCGCTTTCTTCTTTGTCACATCTATAGAACGGATAATAATGATGCTATAAATAATTAGTTACTTTGATACTTAAAATACTTTAGCAAAATAAAGCACCTTACAGTATTTATTATAAAATAGATATCATTTATTTTACAATCCTGGTGGGGGGGATCTTTCCAGAGGCAAAAGAATAAAAAAACGTTTGAACTTACAAATGTTTTTTTAGTAATTGAATATTAATTATTCAATTATTATTCAATTCTATTTTACGTATGTAACAAATACACGGAAAGTTGGAATCGATGTATTTGTTATCCAGACGACTTCCCCTGAGGGATTCAATGTCAATGACTAATGACTGGAGATCTTCCGGTCACTTCTAAATACAAAATTACGCTGACACCAATAACTAAAAATAAAAAGTGTAACTTCGGTCATGATTTTAGCGAAAAATAAGGGGACGCCAATAAGAATATTTAAGCTGTATAGAAGTCCGTAATTGCACGACATAATCACAGCGACAAGGGAAAAATACTTTAATGCAGAAAGCTGAACTTCATGCTTTCTGCCCCGGGCAAATACAAAATTGCTGTTAAGGGTGTAATTCACAATAGAACTGCATACCCTGGCAGCGATGACGGAAAACAGAAGGTTAGATGTGATGGTCTGCAAAAGAAGGAGCAATGCAAAATCCATTACGCCAGCGATCAGGGATGAAGCGCAAAACTTGAAAATCGGAACATAAACTCGAATCGAATCCGAAAATGTTCGAAAGTGTGTAGAATGATTTTTTACCTCATAGACCGTGCTGATATAAACTTCGTAAAATGAAAACCCGGCTGATTTAGCTTCAAGCAGAATATTCATCTCGTATTCAAATCGCTTTCCCGGAATCCCGCATAACCATTCCAGCATATCGGACGAATAACCGCGAAGTCCCGTCTGGGTATCCGATAAATTTGAGCCGGCAGAAATCGAAAAAACCGTCCGTGTCACCGTATTGCCAAAGCGGCTGCGCAGCGGTACTTTCCCTGTAAACTTTCGTGATCCAAGTATGATATGACCTTTTCTATCCCGGGTAATCCTGGCGACCCGCATGATATCTCTGGCCAGGTGCTGTCCGTCACTGTCAGCACAGACCACACCATCAGCCTCACCTATCTGCAAAAGATACTGGAATCCCGTTTTTAAGGCCGCACCTTTCCCTTGATTTGTCTCGTGCCGGAGAACAACGCACCCTTGCTCTTCGGCCATTAGAAAAATATGCTTATATTTTTTCCCGCTCCCGTCATCCACAATAACCAATTGGAAGCTGCCTTTGCTTTCTATTTCTTTAATTAATTGTATCAGTCTTAAATCGGGTTCATATGCCGGTATAAGTATCGTCATGTGGCGTACCCCCAAAAATTCTCATTTTTATTCATTGACCTTACATTATCCTATAGTGTATTGTACCGGCTCATTATGGCAGGATTGTGAAGTTTGGATTACGGTTTAATGAAATATTGATGAGATAACAATGAGAATATCTCGATAATAATAGACTGGCAATATCCATGCTTATACTTCAACTTTTTGAAGATTTTATGGCATTCGGTTGAAAAACGTATATCATAAAAAAAAGGGTTCTCAAGGTGTAGCTTCCTTCAAGAACCCGTCCTAATATCTTTGTAGCCCTTTATTCAAACGTATGTGCAACATCCATAACCATTTGAGGAAATTCCGATAGCCTTGCAACAAATTTTCCAACAACATCCTCATCAAATTGCGTTCCCGCCCCTTGAATCAGCTGGGATTTGGCCTCTTCAAACTTCAACTTGGAACGATACCGACGGTCAGAAATCATCGCATCAAACGCATCCGCTACCGAGATGATTCTGGCCATAAATGGAATTTCATCCCGCTTTAATCCTTCCGGATAACCTTTCCCGTCAACGCGTTCATGATGGCATTTAACAATCGGAACAACTTCCTTAAACATGGACACAGCCGATAAAATTCGTGCGCCTTTTAGCGGATGCTTTTTAATCTCATCATATTCTTTTTCATTCAATTTCTGGGATTTAAACAGAATATCGTCTGATGTGCCAATTTTCCCAACATCATGGAAAATACCGCTCACCCTAAGCAACTCAAGCTCTTCTTTAGATAGATTGAATGCTTCACCAATTTTTACAGCGAAATACGCTACGCGATCGGAGTGACCGCGGGTATAGATATCCTTGGCATCGACGACCAACCGTAATGCTTCAACCGTATCCATGTAAGTTTCTCTTAACTGGTCATAGGTCCGATTAAGCTCATCATTTTTGATATTAACTAACGAATGGAGGAACGCATTATTGATTGAGGATGCTGCTTGGCTGGAATAGATTTCGAGCAGCTTAGATCCCTCTTCCAAATCATCGCCTTCGACGTAAATAATCCCAATATCCTGCTGGAATTCGTTGATCAGCGGAATAATAATACTTTTCTCCAGCTTAAGGACTTTGTTGTTGATCCTTGCATTACCGATTGCTTCCATCAGCTCCGGATCAAGCATATCCATCAAGTCGCCAACTTTTTTCTTGTATTTGCCGATCCCTTTAAAAATACTGGTATTGCCAGAGCTAATATTCGTGATATCATCAATCAGAATAAATGCATTCTTGCTGTCAACAAGAGGCAATATCTCCGTAAGAATGTCCTCCAGAATATTATCTATCGGCTGCAGCTGGTATATCTTAGGGACAGCCTGGAGGATTTTGTTCAACCCTTCCTGAAACTTCTTGATCGTCCTCATCTGCGATATCGATTTGATGCCGGATTCGACGAGCAGTAACAGTTGGTCAAAGCGGTCTCCTTTTTCACAATATCCCTGAATATCCAGAGCTTTAATGGTCTCCAGCGGCGGCGCGAGGTCTTTATGACCTGTAAGCAGGAGAATATATAACTCCCGGTTAAATTCTCTTATTCGTTCAACAACGGCATCGCCATGAATCGGGTACATTAAATAATCCAAAATCAGAAGGTCATAATTTTCATTGCGAATTTTTTCGATTGCAGCCAAAGGGTCAGTTACGCCAGTAAATTGATAGCCGCTTCTTTTAAGAACAACAGACAATGAATCGATAATGCCCTGTTCATCGTCAACTATTAAGATGTTGTAGTCTAAATTAACCCGTTTAGACGACCGCCTCATAGTCAGCCTCCTGTGTTACTGCATTGATATAAGGTATAGTGATGTAGAATGCTGTTCCAAATCCTTCTTTCGATATAAACCGCATATTTCCAGAGAATCTGCCTTTAATTGTAGAATACGACATATATAAGCCAAGTCCTGTTCCATTTTTGCCTTTTGTGGTAAACATTTCTTTAAAAAGTTTATTTTGCACTTCTGTGGGTATCCCCTTGCCATGATCGCTGATCATTATTTCCACATTACTATTATCTTTGGATATTCTGAGTCCGATCTTTCCGCTTTCTCCTTCATAGGATTGTATCGCATTGATAATGAGATTGTCTATAATTTGAATCATGCTGTTGATTTCGCCTTTTACTTCCGTGGTTAAATCTATATCGAACTCCGTCTCCAGGGTGCAATGATATTTCTTTAATTCGAGCTTCATTAATACATCGACTCTTTTAACTAGTTCCTGAAGCGTAAATTTCTCCGAACCGGAATAATTCATTTGGACAGCCTGTCCTTTTACCGCACTGATGATATCCGTCATATACGAACAGTATGGCTTCATTTTCTCCAGCCACTCCTGCATCTCTTTGGCAATCTCGTAATGGTCCTCCGGTGTAACGTTTTCATCTTCAACCGATTCAATATACTCATCGGTTAAATCTTTCAAAGCCTCAATCCCTCCGGCAATCGACATGATCGGTGTCTTTAGATTATGGGCAATACTTCCGATCATTTGCCCGAGTGATGCCATTCTTTCCTGCTCCAATAAAATTTCCTGGTTCCGTTTGATGATCTCGATATTTTTTTTGTGCTCGGTGATATCCTTGAACAAAATGATGGAGCCGATAAAATTATTGCCTGAGTAGATGGGGGTAATTTCGATATCGAAATACTTGTTAAAATTTCCACCAATCAGCTGTTCCTCATAGGCAATGCTTGATTTTTGTTCTTTGGCGAATGTCGTGTTCAATTCTAATTGTTTAATATTCATTTGGATACCCGAATTGGATATCAGCTCAATAAGATTCTGTTTTCTTTTAATATTTATTACATTAGAAAAAGTATTGATTAATGTTTGATTGTAATCAATAATCTCATTTTCTTCATTAATGACAATATAGCTGTCAGAGATTAAGTCAACAATCCTTTGTAAAGCAATTGGAACAACATTAAGAAAATCAAACTTAAATATGGCTATCGCAAAACAAATAATACCTATAGTAAATGCTACTGGGAATGGATCATATATTGAATAAAACTTAAGCAAATCATTATTCGTATTATTTCCTATAAGCCACAGAACATTTACAATTAAAGGAATTATACTAGCAATGATGATAAGTATTGCCTGCTTTGAGAAAAAACCCGCATTTTTTATCGAAAAACGTATAAAACAATATAATCCTACTGCTATACATCCATACGTAAAGGGTAAGTGAACATAATAAAAATAATTTCCCCAAATACTATTAGCAAACAATGTGAACTCTTTATAGAATAGCTCATGATAACTATTGGTCCATAACAATATGTTTGAAAGGATTGGTATCACAAATAGTAATGAATATATACCAAAAATATTGATTCTATTTTTCGCGAATACTAATCCAACAAAAAGGAATGCAACAGGTAATAGCGTTTGTCCTAGAAATGGAATATAAGATAAAACAATACTATTAAAGTTAAGAAAGTTTTCAGAAATTATTGCAATAGCATAACCGATATTACAAATGATCATAGATATAACTGAAGTTTCGCACCCATAAAACAGCCGAAAATTCGGCTTAGAATAAGACGAAAAAACGATAAAAATCCGCATGAACACTAGGTTTTTGGTATAATAAGATGCTACTCCAAATCAACCAAAAATGAGGTGTTATCATGCGGAAACCTGTCAAAGAAATTGAAAACGTACTCCAAAATCACGGCTATTCGATTAACAATATTATATGTGAAGTTATGAAGACGTTCAAGCTTAAAACGCTTTGCCGCAAAGTTGGTTTTCTGAAACAGGATGGTTACAGTTCCGCGGAAATCCTCTCACTAATGTTGATGTTGCCCCTAATGTTACTGAAAAGTGTCCACGCGTTATATAAAAGCGATTTCCAAAAGGTTACTACTATGAAGAAAGATTCCATATATCGACTGAAGAACAATGAAAAAATGCCTTGGAGAGCATTGCTGATCGGTATATCCAAACAGTTTCAACGATTGGTTAATCCTACGAACGAAGTGGATGAAAAGTCCGCTTTCATTCTAGATGATACAACTCTTGCTAAGACAGGTCGAAGAATTGAACAAATGACCCAGGTGTTTGACCATGTTGCAGGGAAGAAAGGTAGCAAATTAGGCTTTAAAAATTTAACCCTTGGTTTCTTCGATGGTAAAAGCCTCACGCCTATAGACTTCACTTTACAAGTGGAAAAGCCCTTAAAAAAGGCAAGGCACCGTAAAGAACGGTTCAAAAAGCAACGAGACCCCAAATCTGCTGGGGCTAAACGGATCAGAGAATGCCATGTTAGCAAAATTTCGAACGGTCTGGATATGATAAAACGGGCGGTAAAACAGGGGTTTAAGGCTAAATATGTCCTGGTTGACAGCTGGTTCAGCAGTTACGAGTTCATTCAAACGATTCGAGGATTAGACAAAAAATCGATGCATTTGGTCTGTGGTGTTCGGCAAGATACGAGGAAGTATCGCTACAAAGAGACTTCCCTTAATGCCAGCCAATTAAAATCGGTCCTCAAAAGTGAGGGAAACGAAAAACGCTGTAGGAAACGGAATATCCGTTATTTCGAAGTCCTTGTTGATTATGAAGGAATCGGACAAATCAAACTGTATTTTTGCCGGTTTCCCTATCAAAAGAAATTTAGACTGTTCCTCTCGACGGATATATCTCTTAGTTTATTGAGTATGTTGGAGATTTACAGTATCCGTTGGACCATCGAAGTCTTTTTTAAGGAAGCCAAGCAGCATTTGAAGCTCGGGACTTGTCAATCGAGGGATTTCGATGCGCAGATTGCCCATATCACGACCTGCTATCTCCTCTATACACTCCTAGCCTATTTTCGACGAGTAAACGCCTACGAATCCTTAGAAGGATTATTTGCGGAAATCAAGGACGAACTCATAGAGAAGAATGTAGCGGAGCGGCTCTGGGAATTATTTGATGATTTGCTGCAAGTGGTGATCACCAGCATCGCCAAGTCTGGTTTAGTGGACATTTTGGAATTTAGGAATTCCAGTGAATATGAACATTTGAAAGAACTATTTGAGAATTCTTTTCTTAGTAATCAGCTTATAGCCCTTAAAAATGCCAGTTAATCGGTAATAATCAGAAGGAACCACTGGCATTAGGATACCTTTAAATTAGAGATACAAGGGTTTTGAGGGGTGCGAAACTTCAGGATATAACTAGCCAAACAAATAAATAATTAATTTGTTTTTTTATTTTCATGGACACAATGTAAAATCCTAAGAATCCAAGAAATACTGTAGTAAAACATAATAATATAAGGTAAATTTTAATTCCCATAATTTTATCTCACTCCAGAGTCATTTGTTGCTTTTATAAGATTTAAAACCTTCATCAAATAAATATCATCAATTTCAGGCCATTGAAAGTTAATTTGCTTAATATAGTTTTGTGTCAACTCACTTGACATATTTACTCTATAAAAATCATTTAATAACATTCTTTCAAAATTAAAGTTATTTGCGATAAAAGAAATTGCATTGGCATTTAAATTCTTTTTCTTCAATAATTCAAGATAAGCTTCGAATCCCAATTGTTTAGTGACGTAAATATTTTTATCCAATACTGTATTCATCATAGAGAGCAAACTCCCAATTTGGATGCTATTTGGGTTATAAAAATGCAGTACATTTCCATATGCTGCTTCTCGCAAGACTAACTTAGTAATCCCATTTGCACAATAATCAACCGGAGAAAATTCAATGTATTCCTTCAGTATTTCTCCTGGTATGGCTCCTACCTCAATAATAGCTCTGATAATATTATAAAAGTTGTTATCCTTGATATTCTTTTGAAATATACCATCTGAATATCTTGAAGTGATAAAACCCACTCGGAAAATGATAGCGTCAATATTTGATTGCATTGCCTTTATGACTACACTTTCAGCCTCAAATTTACTTCTAATGTATACATTTTCAGTATAATTCTGTCCAATATAAAAGTCATTTTCTGTAAAACTAGGTCTAGGGTATTTCTGTTTCGTCACATAATCACCGGACACACTTTCGGTTGACATATATCCAAGTTTAGCATTAAAATCTATACAAAAATTTACAACTTGTTTCGTTCCAAATACATTGTCTTTTTCAAATTCCGAATAAAAACCCTGATGTTTTACATTAGCTGCGGTGTGGATAACCAAGTTAATCTTTTGACCCAAGTTATAATAGTCATAATTTGGTAATCCAAAATTTTTAAGTGTAACATCACCATTAATGCAGAAAATTCTCTTATCAATATAACCATCATATAGACTTCCAAAATAGTAATGAAGTAACTCTACCAGTCTATTTCTTACTTCTTCACCTCGTATTAAGCAGTAAATATTTGCCTTGGTTTGTTCCAGTAGCTCTGCAAGAATATGTATTCCTAAATATCCTGTTGCTCCAGTTAGCAAAACATTTTCGCAAAGAACAATATTGTTATTAATTTGTTTAAACTTGTTGAAAATAACCGGAAATTGTTCATTTTTTATATCAACTATGTCGCTATTATTAACTAAAATTCTATTAGCCATTTTTCTAACAGTAGGAAAGTCGTAGAAAGTTTGGATATTTAAAGCCCAATTATGACTCATAAGTTCAGAAATGATACTAATTATTGATAAGGAGTCACCCCCAACATCGAAAAAGTTGTCATTTACGCCAATAGCATCATTGTTGAGTTTTTTCTTCCAACAATTTAAAATTATTTCTTCGATATTATTAATCGGCGTACTATTTTCTATATTTTTCGAGAAATTAATTCCATCCATCAATGCCTTTTTATCCAATTTACCGTTGGGTGTCGTAGGGAAATCATCAATTCTAAAAATAAAATGAGGAATCATATAACTTGGAAGCTTATCATTCAGGTAAACTTTAATCTGGTTATCACTTATCATTTTGTCTGAGATAAAGAACAAGTATAATACGAAATTTGAATCAAATGATCCCTTATTAGCCAATATAACAACGTCTTTTATACCTTCGTATTCTAATAAAGTATTCTTTATTTCAGATAATTCAATACGAAATCCCCGAATTTTTATTTGATCATCCATTCGATCAATATATACTATATCTCCATTTGGTAACCTTTTCACCAAATCTCCAGTTTTATATATTCTGCTATTAGCTATAAATGGATTTTGTACAAATCTTTCTTCTGTAAGTTCTGGTTTATTCCAGTAACCCCTGGCAACACCATTTCCGGTTATACATAACTCTCCCGGTATATTTATAGGCTGAACTTGAAGATCATTATTAACCACATATAGCTGGGTGTTTATAATGGGTTCGCCTAAAGTAATTATTTCCTCACTAGTTAATTCTTTAATTGATGACCAAACGGCAGTTTCTGTTGGGCCATACATATTATATATTCTTGCTTTTGTATTATTCTTTAAATTACTTAAAACCTTTGAGGTTAGCGCCTCTCCACCAATCATAATCGTTTTCAAATTAGATAAGGTTTGGTGAAAATCCGGATAATCTAGAAGAGCTTTCATTCTGGACGGAGTCATCTGGATTACAGAAACTTTGTGCTCTATAATTACTCTATTCAATGCATCTACATCAATTTGTTGTTCTCTATTGGCAAAGATTATTTTAATACCCTTAGTTAAAGGTAACCATGTTTCTAAAACAAAAATATCGAATGAAATAGTAGTAAGACATAAAATTATATCATTAGTATCAATATTTACTTTATTTATTACACCCTGAATAAAGTTAGTTATATTATTATGTTGAATCATTACTCCCTTCGGTCTACCTGTTGAACCCGAAGTATAAATAACATACATCAAATCACTTGGCTTATTTATGTTTAATAAATATTTTGTATTTCCACTATAGATATTTGCATCGTCTATCGTAATAATTTTGCTAGAAAGTCTAACTTTTTTAGTTAATTTTTCTTGTGTCAGTAAGACCTCTGCAGCACTATCTTTTAACATATATTCAATTCGCTCTTCAGGGTATTCTGGATCGATTGGCAAATACGCTCCACCTGCCTTCAATATTGCTAATATCCCAATTATCATCTCTATTGAGCGTTCTACCATAATTCCAACAATTGTATTCGGTTTCACTTCTTTAGCGCGTAGTAAAATTGCAAGCTGATTAGCTTTCTGATTAAGTTCTCTATATGTCAACTGCTTATCTTCAAAAACAACAGCAACATTATCAGGTGTTTTTTCTACCTGCTCATAAAAAAGTTCATGTATAGTCTTGTCCTTAGGATATTCAGCAAATGTATTATTAAATCCGAAAATTAGGCTGTACTTTTCTTGATCACTTAATATTTCTATGTCGGCAATTTTCTTATTCGGATTATCAGTTACGTCTTTAAATATATTATTCAAGTGATTTATTAGCCTTTTTATTGTGTCACTTTCAAATAGTGCAGTACAATACTCTATGACGAATTCTATTTCACCATCTTTTTCAACAGCAATTAATGATAAGTCCAACTTCGATTTTCCATTATCCATTTTTAATTGGCTGATTTTGAGGCCGTCTGTCCTCATTTCCGGTAGTTCCATGTTTTGCAGAACAAAGAGCATGTCGAAGATTGGATTCCTGCTCAAATCTCTTGGTATGTTAAGCTTTTCTATTAGCTGTTCGTACTGATAATCCTGATTCTCCAAACTTTTTAGTATTGTCTCTTTTACGTTTTGAAGATAATCTGTAAATATACTTTCTGCTATTGGTTGAGTTCTTACTGGCAAGGTATTTATATATAGTCCCATTGTATTTTTAATGTCCGAATGTGTTCTTCCCGCTACCGGCATTCCTATTACGATGTCTTCCTGCCCAGTATATTTTTGCAGGAGAACATTAAATATAGAAAAGACGAGCATAAACATGGTTGTTTCTGTTTTTTCGCATAACTCTTTCAATTTTACTGCTATGGTTTTATCGAGCACAAAATATTCTTTACTACCATCAAAACTCTGTAAAGAAGGCCTAGCATGGTCTGAAGGCATACTTAATACAGGAATTTCACCCTTGAATTGTTCCACCCAGTATTCTTCCTGTTTCTTCATTTTCTGTGATTGGAATAACCTATTTTGCCAGTAGGCAAAGTCCTTATATTGTATCTTTACCGGTTCAAGTTTTCTGCCTTGATATAATGACAAAACTTCTTTTATGAGTATTCCAAACGATGTCCCATCGATTATTATATGATGAATATCAAGTAGAAGAATATGTTTTTTTTCTTCTATCTCGATCAATTTCACTCTTATTAATGGGGGCTTTTTCAAGTTAAAAGGCTTGATAAATTTATTTTTAATTATTTCAACTTCATCTTCGTTTGCTTTAATGTTAGCTATATAGAAATTCACATTTTCATAAATTTTCTGCACTGGCTTTCCTTCAATTAATTCAAAGCCTGTGCGCAATACTTCATGTCTGTCAATAAATTCACAAAAGGCATTTTCGAGTCTAGCTTTATCAAGATTTCCTTCAATCAATAATTGTTGACATTCATTATAAACTATTGGATCATCTTCCATTTGGTGAAGTATGAACATCCTTTTTTGAGCTGAAGAAAGATTATAATACTCTTCCTTTTCAACAGGAAGTATATGTTCATATTCACCCTTGTTGGAATTAATGATTCTAGCGGCAAGTTCAGTTATCGTGCTAGCTTGAAAAATATCTATCAGCGTTAATTCAACATTAAATTCCTTATATATTTCAGCGATGATGTTTATCGCACTGAGGGAGTCTCCTCCAAGTTCAAAAAAATCATTAATTGTTCCTATTCTCTCCGCTCGCAAAACCTTTTCCCATATCCTCACAAGACGCTCTTCTATTTCATTGGTTGGGTATTGATATGCAGCAATTTCACGATTGATTTCATTAAATATAGGAAGCTGAAGAAGTCTTTTCCCAGTAAAATTCATAATTGGCAATAAGTGTTCTTGATGTTTTGTCCTCTTAATAATTTCAATATCACAAAAATCACAATCAATATATTCAGTTTCTCCCTTTTCTTCCGTTTTATAAATGTCAATGTATTTCCTGTTATAAGCAAGTTTTTTGTAATTTTCTGGCATGGCCGTTCCATATAATATTTGATATACCCCAGAACCATTTCGCCTAAAAAAATCGTATTCAGGTATATCAATTTTTAATGGAGAAATCAGTTCAATCTTTTCACCACTATAACCGATTATATTGGCGGTTAGAATATTTCTTTTATTGTCTATAATCTGCTTTTCTTTTATATAGCCAAGTATTGTATAAAAGTTCAGCGCGCTATCAATGTCACTTACGATAATTCTTATAATATTATCATAGTATTTTTTAATGTTTTGTTGTTTATCAATACTATTTTGGGTTTCAACAATCTCAATAAGCCCGACATTTTTAACCATAATAAATGCAACCTTTTGTAGGTTAAATAATAATGCAGGCTTTGGATCACTAATTAAAACATATTCAATATTTTTAATTTTTTCAAGAAAACTATCTATGCTGGATACGCGATAACACAAATGATAAGGGACTTCACCCTGTATTTGAAGTTTATTAAACGAAGGTGATTCTTCATTTACCGGAGCAACCAGTTCAACAGGTATATATTTGCCACTTTTACACATGCTCAAATATGAATTTTGCATAGGATCAAAGATAGAATCCGTTATACTGTACTCAAATAATTTATAATATTCTTCTGTCTCCTTTATTTCAGAAACGGCGATAGCAATATGGTCAAATTCAAAATTCTCTTTTGAATTTCGTGCTATATCTTCTATTGATATTTTTTCAAATTCTTCATTATAATAGAAATCAATGTGCGTAATATTTTCTGGTAAATCGCTTACGAGAATTTTATATCTAATACTCTCTCCATTATTTTCAATCGAATTCCATTTTAGGTGATCAAAGAACTTCATAATTGGTTGATTTTTTTCTGTTTTAATCAACACGGCTTCAATTACAGCCATCCCCTGTTTCTCAGCGTATCTTCTGATACCTGCCAATACAACCTCTTCGACTTTTCTTCCAAGAATTCTACAACTAAGCAAAAAGGTATCAAGGTATAAGCTATTCTTTTTTTCATCTAGAATTACAAGTCCTATAATCCCGTATTCTCCGAATCTGTCAGAAGCTTCGACAACAAAGCATTTTATTTTACTATCATTAATTAGTTCCCTAATTTCTTTTTCGGATCTTCTTCGAGTACTTAAATTAAATTGGTTTGTCCGGTGTGTTAATTGGGACGCTCTTGAAATTTCGTTATCATTTATTTCTCTCATGCTTATTCTTAGACCGAGATTTAACAAATAATCATCGAGTGACATTTCTGTGTTCTGGAGTTCTTTTCTTTTCTGCTCATCACTATACATTATACTTCTTAGCATGTCTTCATTGGTTATGTTTACCCGGTCAAACGCCCAGACATGTTTTAGAAATAAAGGTATCCGATCTTCATCAGCAGGGAGTAATAGTGTAAGAACTTCCGGACAATTGGCGACCATTTTTGAACATTCTATCGGGTTATCATCCATAAAAATAAAACTGTCTAACCCCAAATTTAGCTCTTCGGCAATTGCTCGTATGTTTTCACTTTTTTCCTGCCAGTTCACCTTCCAATTGGATATATGTTCTGTACTTAATACCATACCAGAGTTGTTATTAAATACCTGTATTACGTCTTGCTCATTGTTTTTAGAACAGATCGCCAAAATCATGCCTTCATTATATTTTCTAAGCATAAACTCCTGCAATTCTCTGTATGCTCTATTAATTTTTATGCCTGAGACGCCCTGTTCCCCACAAACTCCTTTCCAAAGAGTATTATCACAATCGAGAACAATTACCTTGAACTGCTGTTTTTTTAGTGCACATATTTTCCTTGCTAACTGAGTACCTAATGCAGCATAGTATGCCTCTGTAAATGGCATATGGGCCTCTTTGTCTTTTACTGAATCAAAAACCTCGCCATCTTCGATCCCATACATTTCAGCAGTTCCATCAAGGTCTAAAATATAAATATTTTGAAAACTTGAGAATTCCTCTTTTATTTTCAGGCTAAAATCCTTAATTTTATTTTGAATAGCATTATCCATATCGGACGATAGCGGAAATACGGGTAAAATCAACGGTGAATGATTTTTGAAATTGATAATTGCTTGTTTCAATTCCTCAAATACACGTTCAAGCTTATCAATTTTTGTTTTTACCGGTTCATCGCCATTTCTTATAAAGTCATCAAATCGAATCAGAATAATATTGAAACCATCCTGATTTTTAGAAAATTGGCTTTCTGGATCTAAGAGCTCTTGAAAAATCTGGTTGTATCCCGCAAATTTAAGGCTAAGATTATATCCAAATTGATTTCCCCACCATGAAATATAATCTCCAATTGGCTCCGCTGTAAAAGTTCCCATAACGTTTACCAGTATTTCGCTCGATTTTTTGTCTTCTATAGCTGCTTCTGGATTTGTTTTACCCAACATCGCAATATCCCCATTTGGATACCATCTGGCAAGATAGCCTGTTCTAAACATAACTTCACCAGGAACAAAGGGGTTTATTATGGGCTCCTGAATCACTATACTTTCATCCACGTCCATAAACATCGAGCAATAATCCGAAAGATACAACTCTCCTGCAATACTGATTGGTACAGGGTTTAAGTCATTATCAAGGATATAGAGTTTCGTCTTTTCAGGAACCTTACCTAGCTGGTCTCCCAAAATGTCATATATTATTTTTCGTTTTACATTTTCTGAACTAAAGTCATTGAATTTATATAGAACCTTATGCCTTTCTATTTCAGAAAGCATATTGAGTTTACATATCTCTTTTTTAGGATTATCAAGTGCATGCCAAAGAATGTTAATGATATGTTGATTTAAAAATTCAATTTCCTTAACGTTAAATAGATCCACCAAATAACTATAATCAATAATTAATTGTCCATCATTTTCTCTGTCATTAATGCTTATATTTAAGGCTTCGGGCTGATATCCATTAAAATGCCACCGGGATAAAAACTGCTCTGAATATTGACCCTTAGCTAATTTTGCATTTTGGTATATTAGGACAATATCAAATATACTATCCGTTCTTCTATGCTTTTTTCTAACTTCTTTTAAAATGAGATCATAGGGATATCTCTGATGTTTTAACATCGTTATTGTTTCTTTTGTTACAATCTTGACAAAAGTATTGAAATCCATATGGCGATTGATATTAACCCTTATTGGCACGATATTAGAGAACATACCAACAATTTCTTTTTCTCTCTTATTTGCTCTATTTAATGTTGTTGTCCCCAAATTGATGTCTTCTGTGAAAGTGACACGATTGATATACATGGCCAAAGCTGCTAAGAATAATACATAAGGAGATGTTTTATACTCTTCACAGTATTGATATATTTTTTCTGTTAATTTTTTTGGTGCTTGTATGGTCTTTCTTCTTGCTTTTGTACTTATTTGCATCGGATTATAGTTCTTTATTACTGTTTTTCCAGGAAACGATTCAAATACTTTATTCCAGTATGCTTTATCTTTAGCAAATCTATCCGAATTAAGATATTCCTCTTCATAAGCGATATATTCAATATATGATAAGTTCTTCTCTTCGGAGATATTTTCTCCATTTTTTAATTTATAGTAATACTCCAAAATCTGATTACCAATTATGCTCATTGTCCAGGCATCAGCAATCAGATGATGGATTCTTACAAACAGGCCCCCATCATTTTCACTTATTTTTATCATATCAAAATGAATTAATTCTCCATCAAGCAGTTGGAATGGAATTTTTGCTTGCTCTTCATCCCATTTATATAATTCAGAAATGTCTTTATTAATAAAATCAAAAAAATTTAGCTCGTGATACTTATAATCAGAGATATACTGCATAGGATGTCCTTCTATCTCTATTATTCTGATTCGAGTCGCATCATTTTTTTTGATAAATAGATTAATTGCGCTTTGCAGTATATCGTAATCAACATTCCCTTTAATTCTCAAGGTTGCTGCAATGTTTCTAATGCTGGTGCCAGGATAGGCCTTTTCCGTATTCCAAATTGCCTTTTGGGAATAGCTTAAAGGATAACATTTGATTCCGTTCCAAAATATGCCTTGTTGGTTAGCCGACGGATAACATTTGATTTCGACACTCATAATAGACTCCATTCCCAATAAAGATATTTGTTTGTTTCCACATTCTATTAGTCACCATACGATAATATAATTGGCAGCCAATAACCAATCAGATCACAAAATCTGCTATTTGAATATGAACACACCTAATTTCTGGATCAAACTCCCTCTCAAAACCACATACGGTAACCCAGTAGTTTCGATCCAACTCATAATTTTTAAAATAGGCAGTTTCTTCGGTGCTGGTCGTGATAATGCCGCTTTCAATCTGAGGTGTAATCGATTTTAGATCGCCGTTCAGGCCAACTCCCAATGCTTTGAGGTAGCTTTCCTTGATAGTCCAGAGCCTGAAAAAGTAATCTGGCCTCTCACTTTCATCCAACTTGAGATACGTGCTGTATTCCTCCGGTGAAAAGACGTATTTCACAGTATCCAAATCAACTTGCCGGATCCATTCTATATCCGCACCAACCGGTCTCGTCCCTGTCGCGCAAATAACCCACTCATTGGAATGCGAAATATTAAAATAAAAACCATTCAAAGCAGGAATAAATGGTTTTCTGTTCTTATCCAAACGGATATCTATTGCGTTGTTGGGAATACCGTATTGCATAACAATATTTCGTAATAATATTTCTCCTAAAAGTGATCGTTTGACATCCTCCTTTTTTACAAAGCGGCGCAATCGCTCTTTCTTTTCCTGGGAAACATATTCTAGATAAAAATGTATATCCTTGTCTTCGACACTGTTGATTTGATTCGCGAATAATGTGATCATAAATCCACTATTTCTTTATTTTCTTCAAAATTCCTTCTTCTTTTGGCAGTTTTTTATATAAAAAACAAGAAACTGATGCGTTAATTCATCAGTTTCTTATTTATATTATTATTTTTATAATCGGGTGTTCAATTTAAAAGATAAAATTGGCCGGATAGCTTAGAATACGATACCCATAGCAATTAAGAGAAGAATGATCACCACTACGATCGCGATGCCACAGAAGCAACCGCCGCCGCCAAATGTTCCACCGAAAGTACCTGCTGCAACTGCCATTATATTTTCACCCCCTGCTTTTTAATGAAATCAGTGATTTAGAAAATTGATTTAGAAAATAACGCCCAAAGCAATTAAAATAAGAATCGCAATCGCGATGATAGCTGCACCTGCACCCATACCTGTGCCGTAACCATAACCTTTTGCTGCACATCCACAACCGTACATGTTTTTCCCTCCTTGATTTCATTATTGGAACTGTTTACATCCCTATCATATTCAATTGCGCATCAGGTGTTACCATAATTTTCCTTCACTGCCTGTATTTTATTCAGTCCTTGGCGATGATCAAATGACTGATTTTTCTGCGAAGGAATATACGGTGCGCACCGTTACTGCAGGTATCATTACAGCAAAAAAGCTTCCTCCAGGAAAATAACAATTTGCCTGGAGGAAGCTTTCGATTTACTTATTGCGAACGTTATAACCAGGTAAAGGCATTGCTTATAGGAGTATAATAAATTCGGACCCTTCACCCGCCTTACTTCTGACTTTGATCTTTCCATTATGTCCGAGGATAATGATCTTGGCAATAGACAGACCGAGTCCATATCCCCCCGTTGCTTTTGTCCGTGACTGATCAGACCGATAGAACCTATCGAATATTCGTCTGAGCTCCTCTTGGGTCATACCGATCCCATTATCTTTAAAGCTCACCTCTGTCCATGCACTGTCTTTTTGAGCTTTAACAGTTATTTCTCCATTGACAGGTGTATATTTTAATGCATTATCCAAAAAGATCCGAAAGGCTTGTTTCAGTCTCGCCCGGTCGGCATGAACCGAGATTTCCTGATGGATATCCAGTGCTATTTTGTGTCCTTTGTCTATGATTTCTGTTTCCCTGACAATTTCCTGGAGCAATTCTGTCAGGCTGAACTCTTCTTTCAGAAATTCCAGCGTACTGTTATCATGCCGCGCTAAAAATAACAACTTATCAATCAGTTCCTGCATATTCACGGCTTCATTCCGAATTGCCGTCACGGATTCCTGTAAGACTTCGGTATCATTCTTTCCCCAGCGGTCAAGCATATCAGCATACCCCTGGATGACAGCAATCGGCGTCCGCAGCTCGTGTGATGCATCAGAGACAAATTGTTTCTGTCTATTATATTGATCTTCGAGCCTGTTCATCATTTCATTGAAGGTCAGCGCCAGTTCCTTTAGTTCATTTTTTGATCCGCTAACGTTGATCCTCAAATTTAAATTTTGCTCAGATATATCTCTGACCGTCCGGGTCATATCTTTAATTGGCTGAAAAATGCCCTTACCCGATAAACCAATCGCGATGAGTGCAAGAAAAAGAAAGACCAGATATACCATACCCATAATTGCCGCAAGAGAACGCAGTGTCCATAACTCATCCTGAATATCCGTATAGATGACCATCTTTACAGCGTTACTGCCCACAGAAAAATTCTTCTGCATTGAAAAGTATATATGCTGGCCGTTAAGCGCAATACCATATGCACTTTTGGAACCGTATTCCCTAAACCCGTGATCCATTGTAAGATCAATTTTCAGTTGAGGGTCATCGGCATAGAGCAGGACATTGTTTTCTTGGCAATAATCTTGTATTAAAGCATAAAGTTCACCGTTTAATTCACCGTCTGTTAAAGGGGGTGCCACAAGATCCCTGTGGAGTATCTCCTGAATACCCGCTTGATTCTGCTGTACCGCGGCGTGTATCCTGATGCCGCCGAATAGCAGGATAACCGCAAGACCGGCACCAAACATCGTAATAAGTAATATTCCGATATAACGAAATGAAAGGGTCAGCCGAATAGAATACTGAATCTTCTCCCGAATCCATTGATACATAAAAATGACCATGTAGACCGGGAAAAACACGATCTTTCGAATATTTACCGGCTTCTTAGTTGTATTTGTATTCCTGTCCGAATTCGTACTCTTATCCATACAAGACTCTCAACCATGCCTTTTCCCAGTCTCTAGTATTATGATCTTTCAATAATTAGACAAATATATTCTTTTTGGGTCCGGTCCACGCACCACATTCCGCTTTCGGCTCTTGCGCCATCCGTGAATTTGCATTAAGGAAGTTAAAATTCTTTTGCCCTCCTTGGCGAATTTTAACTTAGGTCCATCCATGGACCGTTGCGCTTCGCAATCCTACTCCGCTTATCGCCGGAAGTGTGGCACGCAGACCGAGCTATGGGGGTTGAATGAGCCTTTAACTCATGAAGAAAGCGGTTGTTCGCCGTTATTATCTGGTTGTTTAAATAAATATCCAACGCCTCTTACCGTGTGAATAAATTGTAGTCCATATTTCTGATCAATTTTGTTGCGTAAATACTTGATATAGACGTCGGTAACATTCGTATCTCCAAAATAGTCATATCCCCATACATGGTCAAGTATTTTCTCCCGGGACAGAACAATACCCCGGTTCTCCATCAAATAGGCGAGAAGCTCGAATTCCTTTTTGGACAAAGCGATATCTGACTCCTTGAACGATACGCGATATTCATCTTTATACAACCTAAGGGGTCCAGCCTCCAGAATATTATGCTGATCCTCCTTTTTCCCTCTGCGTTTCAAGATGACCCGGATCCGTGCGAGTAATTCCTCAATGGCAAACGATTTTGTCATGTAGTCGTCTGCTCCGCTATCAAGTCCCATGACCTTGTCGGAGACATCATCTTTTGCTGTCAGCATAATTATCGGAATGTCGGATTCCTTTCGGACACGTCGACATATTTCTATACCGCTTAATCCCGGCAGCATGAGATCCAAAATAATCAAATCCGCCTTCCCGGCAAGCGCCTTTTCGTAACCCGCTCTTCCATCGTGTGCCAGCTCGACGTCATAGCCCTCATGTGTCAGTTCAAGTTCCAGGAAACGGGCAATCTTTACTTCATCCTCAATAACCAAGATTTTGGTTTTCATTATGCCCTCCCCATTGATTCGTAGTATTGAGGCAATTAATGATTATGCCATTTCATTATACGAGTAAATGAACCTGCAAACAACAGAGTTTCACAGGTTCATTTTTCGCTCACACCTCATACCATCGCCGTATATTACTATCCGATTGTAATTTCATTATATCCGTCTTCTTTTTTCTCTTCCTTAGTGTTGGGTTGGTTAGATTCAGGTTGATCCTCTTGATGTTGTGTTTCGCAGGTAACCGGTTTTTCACGCATCTTGTCCGCAGCATCCCTTACTTTGCTGCTAATTTCGTCTACAAATTCATTGACATTGACATCCTCGCCTTGTTCCTTTCTGACACGGATGCGGTATCCCATGAGATAAAGGACGACGAATGCTGCGATATCAATCCATATGATCGGCAACGTGATCAACACGGCAATGATCAAGATGTTCAACGGAATATTCAGAAAAGTACTTCCAGCCTTTTCAATTATGATCCGGGTTGCAAAACCTTTACGGATAAGCTCCCTGACCTTTTTGCCAAAACTCTTCGTATCTTTCTCTGCTTTTTTTTGATGTGCATTAGACTTAAATCCATGTTTCTTTTCAAATTCAACAATCGCACTGATGAGATCGCCATTATTTTTTTCGAGAAGATCCTTAGCCTCAGAATAACTGCAATTGGTTCTTTTTCTCATCTCATCGATTTGTTCCAAACTGATAGTCATGTAGTATCAACTCCATTTCTTTATTATGGCCTTATTCTAAACCCCCGCGATTAAACCGTACTAAGCAAATAATTAGAATTTAATTAAAATTACCTTAATAGAAGCTTATAGTGGCTATTCATAGCACAAAAACGAGAAATATGACTATTTATTATAAATGCTTCTGGCGAATTGACATAGCCAAAATTAATAATTATAATTATTTTCGATGCGAAATATTTGCACAAGAAATATCAATGGTAATAGTGTCGTTGTAAGGAGGGATAATCTAAAATTGGATAAAAAGTACAGCGAGGTGGATTTAGTCAAGCTTTTTTTCGAAATATTTAAGAGTTTCAAGCGAAACATGAGTAAGTGTTTTGTGGATAATGGTGTGACAATGCCGCAAGGAATGGTACTTACTGTCCTTACGCATCATGGCGAGATGAAAATCTCAGAATTAAGCAATGCCGTCAATTTATCGAACAGCACAATTTCCGGTATTGTCGATCGATTGGAAAAACAGGAGCTTGTTATCCGAACTCGGAGTGAGGATGATCGACGGATCGTCTATGTTAAAGCAAGTCCAAAAGCGGAATCATTCCATAAACAACACCATGACATGATACGCCAAAACATGGAGAAGATGCTAAGCAAAGCAACCCCGGAGGAAATTGAGAAAATATATGATGGGCTGACCGTATTAAAAAAAGTATTAAATCAAGATACATGATTCTCTGCTTCCGCGCATATTAATATCGTTGCTTTACGTCTTCCAAAGTATAATCTTAGAAAGGATACCCTATATGCTGAAATTATTTCGGTTTTTAAAGCCGTATCGATTAATGATTATCGGTGTCGTCATCATGGTTTTCCTTCAATCCATGGGCGACCTTTATCTGCCGACACTGATGGCGGATATTATCAACGAAGGCGTTATGAACGGAGATACTCAGAAAATCCTGCATATCGGCGGAATTATGCTTCTGGTCGCCGGTGCGGCTACCTTCTGTTCCATAATCGCCAGTTACTTAGCCTCAAAATCAGCCGTGGGATTAGGCACGATTCTGCGCAGTAAGATTTTTAATCGCGTAGAAAGTTTTTCTCTTCATGAATTTGACAAGATTGGCACGTCAACCCTGATTACGCGAACGACGAATGATATTACCCAGATTCAGATGGTGACCATCCTGATTCTGCGTATGATGATCAGCGCACCCATTATGGCCGTCGGCGGCATTATTCTGGCATTGCGTCAGGATAAGGAGTTGACTTGGGTTCTTGCCGTTTCGATTCCCCTTCTGGCAATTATTGTCGCCTTCATCGCGTCGAAAATGATCCCGCTGTTTCGGAAGATCCAATTCAAAATTGACAAAATCAACTTGGTACTGCGGGAAAAGCTGACCGGTGTACGTGTTATTCGAGCTTTTAATACCATCGAGTTTGAAAGAAAACGTTTTGAAGCCGCTAATGTTGATTTAACTAACACCTTTATTAAGGTCAATAAAATTATGGCCTTTATGATGCCGTCCATCATGCTGATTATGAACCTGACCTCACTGGCGATCCTCTGGTTCGGCGGCATCCGCATCAGTGTCGGTGATATGAGCCTTGGTGCCCTGACTGCATTTACACAGTATGCCATGCAGATTATGTTTTCGATGCTGATGCTGGCGATGATGTTTATCATGGTACCCCGCTCCCAGGCTGCGGCTATTCGTATCAATGAAGTACTTGATACCCAACCTGAAATACTTGATGCCAGGGAGCTTAAAGATTCCTTCTTAGGCAAAGGCTATGTCGAATTTAAAGATGTTACCTTCAGTTATCACGGGGCCGAGGAGCCAGCGATTCGGAACATTACATTTGCTGCCAGACCCGGCGAAATTACGGCGATCATCGGCAGTACCGGCGCAGGCAAATCCACGCTTATCAATCTTATTCCTCGTTTTTATGATGTCGACAGCGGCAGTATCCTGATTGACGGAGTGGACATCAGAGAAATTTCCCAGGAAAACCTGCGGCGGAAAATCGGGCTTGTCCCCCAGAAAGCGATTCTTTTTTCTGGGACGATCGCGGACAATATCCGCTTCGGATATGAGCAGGCAACAGATGAAGAAGTCAGCCATGCTGCTGAAGTAGCACAAGCATCCGAATTTATCGACAAAATGGACGGCCGGTATGATCATAAAATCGCTCAAGGCGGTTTAAATGTATCCGGCGGACAGAAACAGCGTCTGGCTATTGCCCGAGCCCTGGTCCGCAAACCGGAAATCTATATTTTCGATGATAGTTTCTCCGCTCTGGACTTTAAAACCGATGCTCGCTTGCGGGCAGCACTGAAAAAAGAAATTGCTGAATCTACCGTTCTAATTGTTGCACAGCGGGTGGGGACTGTTATGGACGCTGATCGGATCATCGTCCTGGATAACGGTCGGATAGCCGGTATCGGCACACACAAAGATTTGCTGAAAAGCTGTGACGTCTATCATGAAATTGTTTCATCCCAGCTGTCTGAGGAGGAAATAGCATGAGCGAAGTAAATAACACCCAGCAATCACGGCCGAACAGCAATCAGCGCAGACCTTTCGGTCCGGGCAGTGGCCCCGGCGGCGGTCCCGGCGGACATTTCGGAGCGCCGACTGAAAAAGCCAAGAATTTCAAAGGCAGTCTCCGCAGGCTGATTCGATATTTAAAACCACATAAACGCAATCTGATCATTGTCCTGATCTTTGCCGTAGCCAGTACATCTTTTACGATTGCCGCACCGAAAATCAGCAGTAAAGCGATCAATAATCTTCAGGAATCCTATATGGCCCGTACGATGCTGAATAAAATGTCCGATGCGCAGACACAGGCTGTCGACAGTATCACCACCCAACTCACCGATGCCCAAAGCAAAGCCGTCGATCAGATCAGCCAAAATATGACCGAAGCCCAGACCACGGCGGTGGATGCCATCGAACAAAAAATAGGGGATGCCCAGAGTAAGGCAGTATCTGGAATTGTCATGCAGATGTCTGCCGTCCAGAAATCGATGCTAGCTCAGTTTAAAGCGATGACGGCCGCCCCGATCTCCGCTTCAACTGCAATTCCTCCTGCGCAGCAGACTCAGATGACTCCGGAAACCCTAAAAGCAATTCAGGAGTTCGTGAAACTGCCGCTAATTGACACCATCAAAGATTCTTCAACTAGAAATGCTACAATCATCAAGATGCTCGACCTGCTGCAGAGTATGCCCGCCACAGGACAGCCTTCCCAACAGTTTGATGCTGACTCCGTCGCCGCAATGAAGACACTGCTTAATCTTCCGATGATCAATTCTATTTCAAATCCCGAGAAAAAAGCACAGATTACGATCCGGGTTATGAACGCGTTTCAGGCTATGCCAAGTACCAGCAGTATCTCTTCCGCATCAATGGACGCTGCTACGGTAAAAGCGGTAAAAGATCTCTTGCAGTTGCCGCTCTTGGCCAATACGGAAGATCCTCAGGCTAAATCCGCCCTGCTTTTGCAAGTGATCGCGGTCTTTAAAATCATGCCATCCTCGGCACTGACCGGTGACAATACATCAGAAACTACTGATAAGATCGATCCTGAAACGCTGGATACAATCGAAGAATTAACCGCGCTGCCTTCTTTGGATTCATTGACAGATGCTCAGACGAAAGCGGCTACCGCAATCAACATGCTGGATTTATTGAATCAGATGCCAAAACCGGCGGATACTACTTCCGACACCGCTACTAGCACTGACACCGACAGTCCCGAGACCATTACGGAGATCGATCCGGAGATGCTCAGTACACTCAAAGCGTTTCTGCAGTTACCGATGCTGAATACGCTTACTGACGCCCAGCAAAAAGCAGATGTCTCCCGGCAGATTATTGAACTTGGCAAGAAGATGTCCGCCAATACCGATTCGGGTATGACACTGTCGGATACGAAAGAGAATGTATCTTTTACAGATGACCAGATTAACAACGCTATCGATGCCATTGCTAAGACCAATGGCGAATATAACTTCCATTATATCGGTATGATCGCCTTGATCCTGATTGCGATATACCTAATCAGTGCCTTGTTCAGTCTGATCATGGGACTCGTGATGTCAGGCGTTTCTCAGCGTACAGTGTACGACTTACGGCGGGAAGTCGATAACAAGCTGCCCAAACTGCCCTTGAAATATTATGATATGCACCCGTATGGCGATATCCTCAGCCGCGTGACCAATGACATCGATACAATTGCCAATACCTTGCAGCAAAGTTTGACCCAAATCATTACCTCTGTCATCACCATTATCGGGTATATCATCATGATGCTGACAATCAGTCCGGCACTCACCCTCATCGTCATTTTTTCCCTGCCGCTCTATGCCATTGCCACCATGGCAATAGCGAAGAAGTCCCAGAAATATTTCGCTGCCCAGCAAAAAGAGCTCGGTGATCTCAGCGGCCATGTTGAGGAAATGTTTAACGGGCATAAGATTGTCAAAGCGTTTGGTAAGGAGAACGATGCCATTGAACAATTTGAAGCGATGAACAGCAGGCTTTTCACGGCCGGCTGGAAAGCCCAATTTGTATCAGGCATCATGTTTCCACTGATGAACTTTATCAGTAATCTGGCTTATGTCGGCATTTGCGTCCTCGGTGGCATCTGGATCACCCGAAGTCTGCTGGGATTGGGTGATATCATTGCCTTCATTCAGTATTCCAGATCCTTTACCATGCCGATCATCCAGACCGCCAATATCGCCAACATTATTCAGTCGACGGTCGCCTGTGCCGAACGTGTTTTTGAAATTTTGGATGAACAGGAAGAGATCCCCGACAGCCCGGAAGCGGTTACCCTCAGTGCGCCTAAAGGCGATATTCAGATCGAACATGTCAGTTTCCGCTATAAAGACAATGTCCCTTTGATCGAGGATATGAATCTGAACGTGAAGTCAGGCGATACCATTGCCATCGTTGGTCCCACCGGCGCCGGGAAAACGACGCTGGTCAACCTCTTGATGCGTTTCTATGAGATCAATTCAGGAAAAATCAGCATTGACGGTGTCGACATTAAGGATATGAAACGCAGCGAGCTGCGTAAGCTGTTCGGAATGGTACTTCAGGACACATGGCTGTTTAACGGGTCTATCCGAGACAATATTGCCTATTCCAAAGAAGATGCAACAATGGATCAAATTGTTCAGGCTGCCAAAGCGGCGTACGCCGACCACTTTATTCGGACTCTTCCAGAAGGGTATCATACGATTCTGAATGAAGAAGCGACGAATATATCCCAAGGACAAAAACAGCTTCTGACAATTGCCCGGGCAATCCTGGCCGATCCGGCGATTCTAATCTTAGACGAAGCGACCAGCAGTGTGGATACCCGTACAGAAGTACTGATCCAAAAAGCGATGGTCAATCTAATGCGAGGCCGTACCAGCTTTGTTATCGCTCATCGTCTTTCTACCATCCGAGAAGCCGAAATGATCCTGGTGATGAATAATGGCAGTATCATTGAGGTGGGCAATCACAAGGAACTTCTGGCTAAGGGCGGTTTTTACAGTGATCTCTACACCAGTCAGTTTGCCGGGGAAGACGAGACTGCTGTTTAAAACTTTAATAGTACCCTTAATTATTTACCGATTAGTTTTAGTGACGACTTAAGCACTTAAAACTCGTACCAGCTTATTTTTGATTGCTGATACGAGTTTTTTCTTTTGTATATCTCAATTTTTCTTCGGTATATATCTATTGTTAATAATGACGAAGTTTTAAAGATTAGTTCACCGTCTCATAACTTTCAACCTTATTCCGGCCTTTCCTTTTGACATGGTACAGGGCCTTGTCGGCCTGCGCAATCAGCTCATCCATGTCGCATGATAAATCAGGAAAAGAAGATATGCCAATGGATAACGTCAAGCATTCATTGGAATTAGCTTCACTGAAGCGAAATTCGTGATTACTAAATGCTTTTCTTAAACGCTCCATGACCCCACTGGCTTCATGGGCATTGATATCCGGCATAATGACTAAGAACTCGTCTCCCCCGTAACGAAAAACGATATCGGACTTCCTGAGTGTTGAATTGAGAAGCTGCGCCGTCTTTTTTAACACCTCGTCGCCGCTATAATGCCCATACGAATCGTTGTACTGCTTAAAGTAATCGATATCAATAATACAGAGGGCCAGAGGCTTTTGACTCCTTACGGCTCTGCTCATCTCCTGATCTAGTCTTTGCTTAAAATACCGGAAATTATACAGTTCCGTAAGACCATCCGTGATGGATAGCTTTTTAAGCAGTTGCTGTGTTTTCCAATTGTGCTCGACGACGACGGCGATAATAGTTGAAGCAAAAAAGTTCGTTGCGGTTAAAATCAATTCTCGAAGAAAAAAAGGGTTATCATGTCTGATCCAGATATTCAAGGGATCCGCCACGGCCAAAACGCTGCAGACGAAAGCGACAAAAAGGCCAATATATCCAAAAAGAAGCGGTGCTATTAAGGTGATAATCAAGATTATACTACCGGCTATGGTCCCCGGCATGACCTTAAGATGACCAAAAACAAACACCCCAATGAGAATGCCAATGATGATACAGCTGGCAGCTAATTTTCGATTATTGGACATCCGCTCTTTGAGCAATGCCTCCAAATCCCGACTGATTTTATTTATTTCACGAATCATTTGAGTATATACCCCTTTTTAAGTAAAACTTGGCTGGCGCCAAGTCCTCAGACGAAGACGGCAGCTATAGCTGCACTTAAGTATTCAGAACGTGAATCAAACTTTCTGGGACAGAAAGTCACTTAGAGTTTTTCTGATATACTAAGAAAAAACAACCGGTTCCGGTTGTGATAAAGCCTAATATCAATATCGACAAAATACAACATTTCTTTAGTAAATTTCACAAATAATAACTTATCGCAACCAATGTTTTTTCCAGAAAAGAATAAGAACGGCGCCGATGATCATAACCGATATAAGATAAAATACCGGCAAGGCATAGGTCGAGTGGGCCAATGGCATATGCTGAAAGTTCATCCCGAAAAATGACGTTAACAGATTGATGGGCAGAAGGATCGTGGCCAAAAGAGTGAGTACTTTCATAATATCATTGGCGCGATTGTCATTAGCCTGTTGATATGTCTCTAAAAGCACTTCGATCAATTCATGCGTCTGACGGGCATTTTCGAGTTTCTGCTGAGTTTCGGCGACAAGGTCCTGCCACGATGGGGTGCCGTTATCATACCTGTCCATTGCTGAAAGCCTGCGGAAAATAGTACCATGCGCATTGAGCGATTTCTTGAACCCAAGTATTTTTTTATGCAGCTGGATGATTTGGCTTCTTTGTCGCCGGTGAGGATTTTCCATGATATCTTCTTCGATCTGGTTCATTTCCTCTTCCAGCATTTCTAATTGTTCTTGATGGTGGTCAAGTATTGTCATGCCTAAAAGCTGGGCCAGATCGGAAGGTGTTCGCAACAAATCCCTTCGCGCCCAGTCCGCTATCCGTTCTATGTCGATCCAGTCGTTCTTCAGCATCGTGATGTTATGCCGCGTTAAAAAAAGTTGTATATCCTCTTCTTTATTATTGGAGTCAAAATCACTGTAGCGGACTAAAAACAGGGATGGATTTAGTCGTTCAAAGCGATAGTCCGTACATTGCAGCAAAGAAGGCAGCCCATCCAGGGTGTGGTTAATGTCATCAGTATCTGGTAAGCGCGCTAAGTGTTCGGCTAAATTGCTCCATTCCGCACTATTGAACAATGATAGGGTAAAACGGGGTAGTCCTCCCTCTATCAGCTTATCCGTAAGCGAGTCTATTTTATCTATCCCGTTTATGGAAATAACATAGTGTTCCATAGACCCTTCACCTCAATATCACTATATCATATTTATCGCATCAGGTCATCGACAGCAGAAAATATCTGTGCCTTGACCCTTTCTTTCATCGCTTCGGCTTCCACCATGGTTTGTCCCTTAAGGCAGAAATAGAACCGTATCTTAGGCTCCGTTCCGGATGGACGCACCATTACGTACCCGCCTCCTTCAAAGGAAAATCTAAGAACGTTTGCCTGAGGAAGACCAATCATTTCTCTTCTGCCCGTTGCCAGCCATAATCGCGTATCAATCTGATAGTCTTCAATTTTTTCCAAGCGCAGGCCGCCCAGTGTATTCGGCTTCATCACTCGCAGACGGTCCATGATCCGATCGATAGACTCTTTTCCCTGCTTACCCGATAACGTCACTGCAACCTGTTCATCAAGATAGGTGCCGTAGCGTTTGAAAATATGCTCCAGAACCTCCGGTAACGTCTTATTCTGGATCCGGCTGAAATAGAGCGCGGCTTCGGCCAGCAGCGCCGCTGCCTGAACTGCATCTTTATCCCGTGCGTACGTTCCGGCGAGGTAGCCATGGCTCTCTTCAAAGCCAAATAAAAACGTTCCCCATCCTTCTTCCATCTTCCTAATTTGTTCACCGATATATTTGAACCCCACATGCACATTGATCGCTTTCATCCCGAAATCCATGGCGATAGCATCACCCAGATCTGTCGAGGCTACCGTTTTAACCACCACACCGTTCTCCGGCAGCGTTCCCTGTGCATTTTTCTGTGAGAGCACGTAGTATTCTAAAATAACGCCAATTTGATTACCGGTAAATCGAATCCACGCGCCCTGTCTATCTCGCGCATAGATACCTACTCTGTCAGCATCCGGATCAGTAGCCAGTACTAAATCCGCCTCCTTTTCCTTCGCCAAATTCAGAGCCATGATAAAGGCAGAAGGATCTTCGGGATTAGGCGAATTTACGGTCGCAAACTCCGGATCAGGCTGTTCTTGTTCTGGAACAGTCCATAGTGAGGTGAATCCCATATTTTGCAGCGCCCGTTGCACAGGTATTCCGCCTGTTCCATGTAGTGGTGTAAATACAATCTTTAAATTCTTTCCCTCTGTGCGGGTAAGATTGGGAGAAAGCAGTGTCTTTTGAATTTCAGATTCGTAAGCAGCGTCAACCTCAGGTCCGACGATTGTAAGCAGCCCTGCTTCACGGGCTGCATTCTCGTCCATAGGGTATACTTCCCAACACGTGGTTTCGGCCATTTTCAAGGCAATCTGCTCAGCCTGCAAAGGGGGAATCTGGCCGCCATCTTCCCAATACACCTTATAACCGTTGTATTCTTTGGGATTGTGGCTGGCGGTAATATTGACACCGGCAATTGTTCCTAAATATCTGACGGCGAAGGAAAGTTCCGGCGTTGGCCGGAGGCTCTCAAAAAGAAAGGCTTTTACCTTATTTGTTGCAAGGACCAACGCGGTTTCCAGCGCGAATTCCCGCGAGAAACGCCTGTTATCGTATGCGATAACGACACCCCTAAGACAGGCTTGCTGTCCATAGGCCAGGATCATATCCGCAAGCCCCTGAGTAACCTTGCGGATAACATAGCGATTCATGCGATTCGTTCCCGCTCCAAGTACACCGCGCAACCCTGCCGTACCAAATTCAAGATCCATATAAAACCGGTCTTCTAACTCTTTCGGATCGGTGATCGCCAATAATTCCTGCCGGGTCAGTGCGTCAAAATAATTATCTTCCGTCCATAAACGCAGGGTATTTCTATATGATTTTTCAGAATCCATTTCTCTTGGTCTCCTCTTATCTATTCTCTGTGGGAGCAGAAGTACACTGCAGAGAATTCATCTCTCGCGAATACTTTTTTTATTTTGTTTTCTTTATTTGCTGCAAGATGCTGTAATATCTTATACACCATTTCTTTATCAACTATTTGGAATGTGTTCTGTATTTCATCGGCAATGTCATCAAGCGTAAGACCGTCTGGTGTATTATTTGCAAGTATCTGCTTTATGTAATTCTTAAGTTCAATGACTTCCTGAGCACCTTTTTTAGCAATTTCCACTGCCGGCTGATTATACGCATTTACATTGACAAGGTAGGCATAGTGGCTTACTGCCCGTTCAAATAGCGCGATGAGTACGCCGATGCTTTCCGCTGTAACCGACGGGATCGTAATCGTGATTGATTGTCTGCCCTTCTGGGTCAGTGCTTTCCGGGTACCAAGCAGGAATGCATGTAAAAAATCGCCGCTTGTACTGTTTTCAGCTAAGATCGGAGAATATTCTTCCCGATCTTTCAGTACCTCAATAAAGGTAACAAAAGCGTTATCCGGGCCGTCCAATAGCTGCTGTAAATAAGAATGCTGATCTGTCGTTCCTTTGTTGCCTAATACAGTAATACCCTGATGCACGACGTTACCGTCAAGGTCTGTCTCTTTTCCCAATGATTCCATAATCAGCTGCTGAAGATATCGGGGAAAAAGCTCCAACCGGTCTTTATAGGGGAGGATAACCATTTGCTTGCCGCCTTCTCCCCTTGTTAAGAAAAACCAGGTCAAGGCCAACAATGCGGCAGGATTTTGCATCGTCTCTGGTTTTCGCGTCAGTGCATTGCACGTTGCCGCCCCCAGCAGCAATTGATCGATTCCAATTCCCTGTAATGCTAACGGCAAAAGCCCCACAGCAGATAATACCGATGTTCGTCCGCCTACCCAATCCCACATCGGAAATGAGTCTAACCAATTTTCCTTGGTTCGTATCTGGTCCAGCTGACTCCCGCTTTGGGTTACACTAATGGCATGTTTGACAAAATCCAATCTATTGTGCTGGTAAAGACGGCGGACTTCTTCCATTCCATTACGGGTTTCGACTGTACTGCCGCTTTTCGAGATGATGATCGTCAGGGTGGCATCAAGAACGCGGCTTAGCCGTTCAAATATTCTGTCCATGCCGTCGGGATCCGTATTGTCAATAAAATACAATTTGCAGGGATCATCAACTTTTTCTAACGCATCGGAGACAAAATGGGTCCCCAGACTTGATCCTCCAATTCCAATTACCAGAACATGCTTGAATAATTGCCCTCTCTCTCCCTTAAGTGTGCCATCATGCACCATTTGAGCAAATTTTTTGACATGAAAAATCATTTCCGATATCTTCGACGCGATTTCTTGGTCAGGGCATATCTCCGGGGTACTCAGCCAGTAATGCCCTACCCTGCGGTTTTCATCAGGATTTGCGATGGAACCGTTCTCTAAGTCCTGTATTTGGGTATATACACCCTGGATTATTGTTTCCATATCATCAAAATAACGATCGGGAAAATGGACACGGCTAATATCTAATTGGAGATTAGTTAACGAATTGCAGAAAAAATATTTACGAAACCTCTGCCATTGATTATCCAAATACGCTTCACCTCAGTCTGCGTGATTCTTTGATACTTTCCCCAGGAAACGATGCTTCTATACGAAAACATCAGAAATTCACCAGATAATTCCAACGCCTTCTGTATCTATTCTATTATTTCATTGCAAAAAAATAAACTAAAAATTAAAATTTATAATACAAAGTCCGGCACATAGTATATGCCGGACTGAATATTTTTTGGATAGCTCTCACGAGTAATGCTGGGCTTCGTATCTAGCCGTTAAAGTTGCCGCATGGTTTTGAAGCTATCTTTGAGGTTTCTTCCAGCTTGCAGTCTTCACAAACCAATTGCCCTTTGACTTCAAACAGATCTTCTTCTCTTTCTTCAGCACCGCATTTTGCACATTTTGCCATAGCAGCCACTTCCTTTTTATTTATTAGTATAGCTTATTTAAGTTAAATTACAAGATAGGGCGAAGATAAGAATATTTTTGTAACAAGCCGGCTGGATATAACCTATACTAAGCACAGCATAAGCTTAAAATTAGCTGCCACTAACCCAGAATAAACGGATTACCTTTCTCTGTTCTTTGCTTCATAAAATCAGCAAAAGCCCTGCCCCATGCCGGATCATCTCTAAGAAAGGCCACCAGGTACTGAATTGCTTCGATCGTCTCTTTTGAAAGATAGTGTTCCATGGCTTCAGCTTCAGCTGCATAATTGCATTTACTGCCAATCAACGCTAAAAATTCCTGAAGAAGCTGATTTCTGGATACTAAGTAACAGCCATAGTCATTACCTTGTTCGGTAAGATGGATCTCCCCATACCGTTCATACTTAATATAGTGTTGGTCACGCAATTTATAGAGGGCTTTCGTTACTGACGGCAGTGCGACCTGCAGTTTATTACTTATATCTGTGACCCGTACTGTACCCGGCGACAAGGTAAGCCGGTAAATTTGCTCTAAATAATCTTCAAGACTGGGTGACAGCATAGCATCACTTCCCTTGCAATATGCTGACTATCAATTCATTATATGACAGGAGGACCACGACGATGAGCCCTCAACTCATTCCTGACTATTTTATACAGTCTGAGGGTAGAATGATGATGTGTTATTTTCTGGACGGCAATTAAAATCCTTGATATATTTAATATAACTACTGATATAAAAATTACCAACGGAGAATGTTCGAGGTGATATCGTGCCGAAATATCAACATTTTAAAGGCGGTATCTATGAATATCTTTTTACCGCTATCCATTCCGAAACCGATGAAAAGCTGGTTATATACAAAAATGCCAAAGGTATCATCTTTGCCAGACCTTATACGATGTTTTTTGAGAATGTCATGCACGAAGGCAGGATCGTACCACGATTTAGAGCAATGAATACAGATGAATAAACATGTAAAGGAGAGAATTCTGCCATGGAAGAGAGTAAACACATCTTTCTAAAATCCTTCGCGGCCATCTCGTTTATCATCATGGTTGCTGTAAATGCATTAGCTAATATGCTTCCGATCAACGGCGTTACTACAGGTGAAGTATCTGATTCCTACCCTAATTTATTCGCACCTGCCGGCTTGACCTTTTCCATATGGGGTTTGATTTATCTCCTATTGGCCCTATTCACGCTATACCAGGTTGGGCTTTTTCAGAGCAGTTGGAAATTTATTAATGAAGGTCTTCTGCATAAGATCCGCGTTATCTTCACTATCAATGCACTGGCCAATGCAACCTGGATACTTACCTGGCACTACAAGGTAATTATGCTTTCAATGGCCTTGATGATCGTTATCTTGATCACACTCATATTAATTGTCGACGCTTTAAAGAAAGAAAAAATGACCCGACGAGAAGCTTTCTTTTTGAGGCTGCCTTTCAGTATTTATTTTGGATGGATCACCGTAGCGACTATCGCCAATATGACAACACTCTTGGTAAGTCTGGGCTGGCAAGGAGGCTTTGGACTTTCCGCCAGTGGCTGGACCATCGTTATACTTCTGGCAGGCATGGTCATTGCATCAGCTACTATGATTGTTAACAAGGATATCGCCTACGGCCTTGTCCCGATTTGGGCCTATATTGGCATCGTGATGAAGCATTTATCTGCGACAGGCTTTGCAGGCAAATACCCTGCAATCATCACCACCGCCGAGATCAGTATTGTCGTCTTTGTTATTTCCTTAATCATTGTTATTGTTCAAAAAAGGCGGGACACACGACAGGTATTCCGATCATAACATCGCCCTATGATTGGCGGCGAGGTAATCACAGACCGAATTACGGCCGCTCACCGGATTATGCCAAATAGGGATAGTTCCGGTTGTATATACACTTATACACAGATTGCCCACATTTGTGGATAATTTCGTTTGTGGATAATTTCGTTATTATTTTAATTCCCAAAAAGAAGTAAGTACTTTCTCCATATTTCGGATGTCCTTTACATTTCGAAGCGGAAACCAATGCTTGGGAAAAAGATTCCTATAGCTCCTTCGGCTGTAGCGTTCATCGATCAGCAAAACAGCACCGATATCACTTTCGCAGCGAATGACCCGTCCTGCAGCCTGCAGGACTTTATTCATTCCCGGATACATATAAGCATATTCAAAACCCATACCATTTTTATGATCAAAATAATCCCTGATAATATTCTGCTGAACATTGAACTGGGGAAGCCCGACACTGACTATTGCTGTTCCGATTAGCCGGTTGCCTACCATGTCAATGCCCTCGGAAAATAGGCCCCCGAGTACACAGAATGCTACGTAGGTATGCACAGGGTTCTCAACAAATTGCGTCAGAAAACTTTCCCGCTCCTCTTCCGTCATCGCCGGTGCTTGTTCTGCCGCATTAATAGCAGGATAAGCAGCGGTGAAATCCGCAAAAACGTCATGCATATATTTATAGGATGGGAAATAGATGATATAATTCCCTTTTTTGCACCCGACAAAGGTATTAATCAGGTGAGCTATTTGTTCCCGGCTGTTTTCCCGCTCCTTATACTTCGTCGAGATATGCTCTGCCGTGATAACACATAGATTTTGTTCATCAAACGGCGAATTCAGTGCAAGCAGTTTATCTTTCTCATCCCCGCCCAGAATGCCGCGGAAATACTGAAGCGGTGACAGCGTGGCTGAAAACATGACCGCCGAGCGGCCGCGCTGCAACGCTTCACCCAATAAATATGATGGATCCAAACAAAACAATTTGACAACGACTTCGTTCTGCTGTGCTTCAGCATAAGTCACGTAGCGCTCATCATAGAAATCCGCAATCGTGCCGAAATGCAGCCCGTCAAAGTAGACCTGCAGAAAATCACTGTCTTCACTTAAGTCGCGGTTTTCTTTAAGCATGCGTTCACAAACAGCTGTATATTTATTGACAAGTGCGATAAACTCCTTTTGTTTATCCGCTGTTACGTAATAGCCCTGTTGACCGCATTGGTGACGCAGGTCAATCAAATAGCGATTGATGCTGTTCAGGATTTTATCCAGCGTTTTATCTCTGCCTTTATAGGCCTTTTTGATTTGATAAAATGCTGTTTTTCGAAGCTCAACCGAAAACATTTCCCGCGAGCGATCCACCAAATTATGCGCTTCATCGATAAGAAAAACATAATCACTTGTTCCCTCTGCAAAAAAACGTCTGAGAAAGGCTTTCGGGTCAAAAACATAGTTATAGTCACAGATCACGCAGTCAGCAAGGAGGGATAAATCAAGCGAAAATTCAAACGGGCAAACGGTGTACTTCCGGGCAAAAGCCTCGATGGCACTCCGCGAGAGGTCATCGCCTGTTTGTACAGCATCGAGTATAGCTTCATTGACACGATCATAATGTCCTTTGGCATATCGGCAATATTCCGGGTGGCAGTTGGGTTTCTCACAAAAGCATATTTTCTCTTTAGCAGTCAAAGTCAGCGTTTTCATTTTAAGGCCGCCGTGACGCATTTTCCCAAAGGCCTCTTCTGCAACCTGCCGTGTGATCGTTTTGGCAGTCAGGTAAAATATTTTCGAGGTCTTCTCCTCGGCCATTGCTTTGATTGCAGGAAAGAGAACGGAAATGGTCTTCCCAGTTCCTGTCGGTGCCTGCACAAAAAGCTTCTCTCCGCCGACGATGGTTTTATAAACGTGGACGGCAAGTTCTCTTTGTCCCTTGCGATAGAAAGGAAAAGGAAAATACAATGCTTTAATGGATCGGTCCCGCAACTCCTTCCATTGTTCAGAAAAACTAGCCCATGCGGCATATTTTTCGATTAATTCACTAACAAAACAGTCCAGGTCGTCAGCAGTGAACATCCGAACAAATTGCTTTGTATCATAGGTCTCGAGATGATAATACGTCATCTGAATGGATACTTCCTGCAATTCGTTCTGCACAGCCAGAATACAGGCATAGCATTTGGCCTGGGCCCAATGCACTGCATTCCCTTCTTCGACACTTTCCAACGGCAGAACAGTTGTTTTAATTTCTTCGATTACGTATTGCCCATCATGGCTGAATACACCATCGGCACGACCTTCCAAGGCATAATCAATCCCGTTATAATGATACGTCTGAGCTAGAAACACTTCACTTCGATAATCAGCATAACGTTCTCTGTTAATTTTCTGCAGCGCGCGATGTGCCCGGGCTCCTTCAAGCATTCGGTCTTTCGGAGCATATCGATTGTCGATGTCTCCGGAGCGCATGATCAATTCAACACATTGTCTGATGGGAAGTCTGACCATTGGTACTACCTCCCAAATATCCCAAATTTAATGCGGATTCCCTGTCCGATAAACTTCTCCTCGTACTCCGTTGTAATATTATTTTCAAAATCACTGCGTGTCAGATCATCTGTACGGTATAATTCGGCAAAGCCCGCTTCGCGAAAATATTTAAGACTATCAGCAAAGAGTTCATCATCATCGGTTTTAAACCATATCTCCGCTTTTTCCTTTATAAATGTCTTATATTTCTTCAAGAAGACGGGATGTGTCAGTCTCCGCCTGTGATGCCGGTTACTTGGCCAAGGCGTACAAAAATTTATATAAATTTTGTCGATTTCATCCTGGTCAAAACACGCTTCTATATTCTCAATGTTCATTAGCACGACACGGACATTTTCAATGTCATTGTCATTCAGCTTTCTTATGACCATGACAAGTAGTTCGTTATAAGTATCGATAGCGATATAATTAATTTTAGGGTTCATTCCGGCTAGTTTAGTGATAAAACTCCCTCTTCCACAGCCTAATTCAAGATGGATAGGGTAATCATTCCCAAAAACCTCGTGCCATTTTCCTTTTTTCTCAGACGGTATAAATATCACTTTCGGATCTTTTTCCAGTTCCGGCCGTGCCCATTTCTTTTTACGCAGCCGCAAAGCGAGTGGTCTCCTTCCTTATGCCCCAGTTGATAATAGCGATGAAGGTCTGTTTATACCGATTATTATACTATAAGCTTTACCGTTTAAGCCATCATTTTAATGACGACAACTTTTGTCCGACATTTAACATTGGCACCTATCAACTTGGGATATTTATTTTACTTTGAAGTTATATCGTATCATGATATAAATGATTTGTTGTGTCAGACATGTCCTAATGCCTTGAAATAGAACATAAGTTTATTGACGTTATGAAACAAGTGTATATATTGGTAATAAGTCGATTTTTCCAGATTAATCATTGAACATTTTTCTTGATAGAATTAGAATATATATTTAGAAGATTATTTTGTTTTGGAGGCAATAAATAATGACCAATATCACTGTAACAAAAGTTGAAAAGCTGGGAGTGCTGCCCACCGATGCCTCACTCGGCTTTGGCAAGATTTTTACTGACCACATGTTTGTCATGGATTATGAGACAGAAAAAGGCTGGCACTCACCGCGGATCGTCCCCTATGGTGAGTTTGGCTTTGTTCCTGCCACCATTGTTTTTCATTATGGACAAGCGATTTTTGAAGGCATGAAAGCTTTTCGTTCCGCTGACAATACGGTTGCTGTTTTCAGAACTCGCGAATATCTGAATCGTTTTAACCGTTCTGCCGATCATCTCTGTATTCCCCGCATCGATGTTGAAGAAGTTCGCACCGGTTTATTCAAACTACTGGAAATTGAAAAAAACTGGGTACCGAGCAGCCCAGGCACATCATTATATATCCGTCCATTTATAATCGCAACGGATAAAAACATCGGCGTAAAAGTATCCAATACCTATAAACTTTTCATAATCCTTTCCCCTGTCGGTGCTTACTACGAGCACGGATTCAATCCTGTCAGCATTAAAGTCGAAGACCATTATGTAAGGGCGACAAAAGGCGGTCTTGGCATGGCCAAAACGCCGGCTAATTATGCTATGAGCCTGGCTGCCCAAAACGAAGCCCACGCAGATGGCTTCGATCAAGTCCTTTGGCTGGATGCTGTTCACCGTAAATATGTTGAAGAAGTCGGTACGATGAATATTTTATTTAAAATTAACGGCGAAATCGTTACACCGGAACTCAGCGGGAGTATTCTTGGCGGAATAACCCGTCAGACGGTAATGGAATTGACCCGAAGCTGGGGATTGAATGCCATTGAACGTCAGATTTCTATCGAAGAGGTATTTGAAGCCCAAGCCAAGGGACAGCTGGAAGAAGTCTTTGGTTCCGGTACCGCCGCTGTCATATCTCCAGTCGGCGAACTGTCTTGGAAAAACGAGAAGCTTATCATCAGCAATAACAAGACCGGTGAGTATGCCCAGAAGCTCTTTGACTTTATCACGGGTGTACAATACGGTCGCCTACTGGATGAATTTGGTTGGATGGACGAGGTAAAATAACATCTGGTAATATGTAGGATCTCGGACTGTTCACAACTTAGCGCTAAACAAAAGACGTCAAAATGATATCTCCCCGTCTACTTGACAGGGAGCAGTTCAAAACGACGTCTTTTTTTTGGAGAGATGCAAAAGTTGCTGCTTTCTGAATGTTGGACATTAGCATAGGGTAAAGATCACTTGTGCCTTTGCGATCATGGGCTGAAGATATGGGCGGGTAATCTTATATAATGAAATAGGCCCTGGACCATGATTAGGAGGTTAAGGAGATTCGTATTATAAGAAACTTTATGTCCTCGTTTTTCCTAATTTACTAAATAATTTATTTTCTTCCATTTTTATTATTAAAATTTATTGCGTATTAAATCTAAATAAGATAATATTATATATATTTTTATTGTCAAACGTGAAACTGTATTCAAACCATTTATAAACTATTTTAGGCATTGGTCGCTTGGTTTTCGGCTGCTGGCCGTTTAATATTTCGAAGGATCTCAAGCCTTATACGCAATAATCATACTAACAGATACATAAAGGAGGATGAAACGGTGTTTCGCTTATTCAACAATATGAAGGTTGCCCGCAAAATTTTATCTCTTGTGGCTATATTTGTAGTCATTAGTTTACTCGTAGGCTTTATTAGTTATCAAAGTCTGACAAAGGCTAATCAGGATCTGAACAAAATATACTCGGAAAGTCTGTTATCCATCGCGTACTTAGGCGATTGTCAAAAATACGGGGATATTGTCTACACCAATGTCGTACTCATATTGGCCACAACAGACACAGCTGAAATCCCAGCGATATCTGAAGAAATCCAAAGAAACGGTAAATCTTTTACCGTTTCTTTGGATAAGTATAAAAGTCTTAATCCGAACTCTTTTGAAAAAAATAAGCTAGCCGAAACAGAGAAAGCCTTATCCCAGATTCAGCCTATCCTTGAAAAAATTATATCGCTACGGTTACAAAATAAGAATACAGAGGCTTATGCATTATTCAAAGAAAGTTATGAACCTTTACAGCAGGTATTTACTAACGATATGGGAGCTTTGATTAGCTATAATGAAAAAGAAGCGCAAGAACTTCGCAGCCAGACCGACCAACATGCCAAAAACGCCAATAATACCGTTTTCATTCTAACAATCGCGACGATTTTAATTACAATCGCTTATGGATTGTTCATCAGCAGACGAATTTCCTCAGATTTTGGCTCCATCACTGCCTATGCCGGATTAATAGCCGAGGGAAATTTGAGCCAGGATGTTGGACATAAATTCCTGATCCGTAAAGACGAAGTTGGCCAGGCTGCTCAAGCTTTTGCCAAGATGCATCAATATCTTCGCGATATGGTTCAGCAATTGGCAGCAGGTGCTCAGGATATGGCCGCATCCAGTCAGGAACTTTCCGCGACCACGGAGAATGTATCTGCGACAATGGAAGAAATCACGGCTTCTATTGAGGAAATTTCAGCCGGATTAGAAACCGTAGCCTCCTCGACAGAGGAGGTAAATGCCTCAGGTGAAGAAATGACAGCTTTCCTAACCCAATTGGCCAGTGAATCCAAGGATAGTTCAGATACTGCCCAGAAAATTGAATTACGGGCCGGGGAAATAATGACCGAATCTCTCAAAGCTCAGCAGGAGGCCACGGCCTTGTATGGCGATATTCAAGAAAAAATGGGAAAAGCATTGGAAGACGCGAAGATCGTTCACGAAATATCCGCCTTGGCCGATACGATTTCAGCCATCGCCGATCAGACCAACCTTTTAGCGCTTAATGCTGCGATTGAAGCCGCCAGAGCAGGTGAACAAGGAAAAGGATTTGCGGTCGTCGCCGAAGAGGTCCGTAAATTAGCGGAAGAATCGTCTTTAACTGTCAGCAATATTAAGAGGCTAACGGATGATGTTCAAAATTCTTTTGGCAATTTGGTTGTGAACAGCAATGCCGTCTTGCAATTTCTCAATAATAAGGTTGTAAAAGATTATGATTCTATGGTTGCTATTGGTCAGGACTATTCCGATAATGCCAAGACCTTCTACCAAGCGACAAGTAAAATAACTGATATGAGCAGCCGGATATTGAATGGCGTTAATGACGTAACAAAGGCGATAGAGGCTGTTGCCCTGAACATGAGCGAAAGCAGCCGTGGTGCACAAGAAATTACCAGAGGGGTAGAGGAAACCAGCAGCTCGGTCTCTCAAATTGCAGATTCTTCAGGTAAATTGGCTGAAAATGCCCAAATGTTAAATCAACTCGTTTCTCGATTTACAATTTAAGTCTTTTCCTGTTCCCCTGCCCCTGAAGCTTCGATCAGTGGCGCTAAATAGGTATTTAGATTATTCTATCGTTCGTCTATTTCCATATAATCCTTATCAGACAGAGGACTTTCGTAGGCCGGTCTGATTATTTTGTCCGCATTGATCAATTCTTCCAGTCGATGAGCGCTCCAGCCGACGATGCGTGCCATTGCAAACAGCGGTGTATAAAGCTCCAAGGGAATATCCAACATACTGTAAACGAAACCACTGTAAAAGTCTACATTCGCACTGACGCCTTTGTAGATTTTTCGTTCTTCGGCAATAACCTCGGGCGCCATCCGTTCAACCATGGAATATAATTCAAAATCGTTTCGTCGTCCTCTGTCCTCAGCTAATTTTTCTACAAAGCCCTTAAATATCTGAGCTCTCGGATCTGAAATCGAATAGACAGCATGTCCCATGCCATAAATCAAACCACGGCGGTCAAAGACTTCCTTGTTAAGAATCTTGGTCAGATAGTGTCTTACTGCGGACTCGTTTGTAATATCCTGCACATGTAATTTAATATCTTTTATCATTTCAACAACTTTAATATTCGCACCGCCGTGTTTAGGTCCCTTCAGTGAGGAAAGAGCCGCCGCGATAACTGAATACGTATCAGACCCCGAAGAAGAAACAACGCGCGTCGTAAAGGTGGAATTATTGCCGCCCCCATGTTCCATGTGCAATACCAACGCAATATCCAATACTCTTGCCTCAAGTTCCGTATAGGTCTTATCCGGTCTCAGCATTCTGAGAATATTTTCTGCCGTCGAGAGTTTTTCGTCCGGACGATGGATATAAAAGCTGTCATCACATTCATAATGATTGTAAGCATGATATCCGTAAACAGATAACATAGGAAAAATACTGATGAGCATGAGACACTGCCTTAAGACGTTATTCAACGATCCATCTTCAATGCGATCATCATAGGATGCCAGCGTCAGAACACTCTTGGTCAAGGAATTCATAATATCCTTACTCGGCGCTTTCATAATGACATCTCGTACAAAATTTTTGGGCAGATTGCGGCATTGAACTAAGATCCCTTTAAATTCAGCCAACTGTTCTTCGGTAGGTAGAGAACCAAACAATAAAAGGTAAGCTGACTCTTCAAATCCATACCGTTTTTTATTTACAAACCCATTAACTAGGTCAACAATATTATACCCTCGGTAAAGCAGTTTCCCTTCACAGGGGATTCTCTTCCCATCCATTTCTTCATGAGATTTAATTAAAGAGATATTGGTTAGTCCGGCCAGGACGCCTTCTCCGCTTTTATCCCTCAGACCACGTTTAACACCATATATATCATAAAGTCCGGCATCTATCTTGGTATTTTCTTGGCATATCTTGCTGTACCTATCGCTATAGCGGTCAATGTTATCTTTATGGTTGGGTGTCACTATTTTTCCTCCTTCTGATTTTTAACCATTTTATAGAAAATGCACATTGTATCCAATACAAACAACTTTATTATACCATTTAGGTTGTTTGCAGTAAATGCAAAATAAAAAAGCATATCTTCTTCCGAATGGAATTAATATGCTTATGAGTATTTGGAATGAAAAATAATGGTCCATTATACTGCGCGATAATTGTCCCTATTGAAGTCCTCCGGCACACATATTCCGTTTTCAATGCTCGTTCTTTTAAGATCGTTATAGAAATTGGCTATCGTTATCTCAACATATGGAATCAGCCATATAAATCCAATCCCTGCGGTGAGTATCGAGAGTACAGCCCAGCCAATAAAGCTCAAATATAACAGAAATAACTTGCCGCGATATCCGTAACTGATTCGTTTACTGAGGTCAAGGGCATTCCTAATTCCAATCTGCCGGTTATCCGCAAGGATATAAAAACTCATGAGATAGCCGTAACTTTTAACGATTCCTGGAATAATCAGCAGCAATGACCATAGGATTACCCATAAAAGTACCCATAAATACATACCGAGGCTGGTCAGAAAGGATTTAAAGCCATCAAATATTACTCCGACCCCCGGATCCTCCTGACGGCTAAATGCCAGGGAAAATACAGATGCTCCTACCATAAACGGCCCGGTGATCAGCAACGAAATCAGACTGGCGGCAGCATTTTCATCATTGCTGATCCAGGCGAAGATTGCCGTAATCGCTGAATAAATCAGAAATGCCAGAATCGGTTTTGCCCAGTTTCCCTTGAGCTGTGATCGCGCTAGCGCTCTTAACTCGCTATTCTCTAACATCAACAATTCCCCCTGGATTTTTATTCGATCTATGTTTGTAGTATGGGGAATTACTGGATTTTCATGTATTCCGGAAGAGAGTCAATAACGCGAATGGGTTGATCTTCATGCAGAATTGCTTTGCTAATAATATAATCCGTGGCTTTATCCAAACGAATAAGATGTTTGATCTGGTCAAGCGCTCCAGGTGTTTCCTCGATACGTTTGCGGCGTGTTTCATAATCCAATGCGAGTTCATTAAATGAACCTGGCTGTTCGGAGATTTTCTTTTTGATATCCTCCTCGGTTATTTCAACACAAACTTTATCTGCCACAGCCGTGAGCAACAAGCTTTTCTTGACATTCATCTCGGCTTGGGGCCGAACTTCTTTCTTTAGATCATCAAGAGAACGCCCGGAGGATCGCATATAGTTTTGCAGGAATTGTTTACCCATTTGCTGAGTAACGCGATTCATTTCGACATTGATCTGCTGTTGAATTACTTCCTCTGCAAGCTCCACAGGATTGGCCACAATCAATTGCTTAATAATTGCCTCTTGTTTATTAAGTGTTGTCTTTTCTTCTGCCATGGACGTCATTGAATTCCGTACCTCTGCCTGTAGTTCTTCGATGGTTTTAAACGGAAGTTTCTCCAGCAGTTTAGCATCATCGGTTTCGGCATTATGTTGTTTGCGCAGTCCGGTGATATTCTCGTTAATATCCTCTTCAGTCACAACGACAGGTGTATAATGAGCTTCTAAACCCTCATATTTTTCCAGTTCAATTTGAGGTTCCAGCGATACGCGAATTTCAATAATACAGGGTTCACCGAGTTTGTTGCTTCGCGGCATAATATTGGGGAACGTCATCGGTTGAATTCCCAGTTCCTTAATCGCACTCATGTAATAGGCCGGCAAAAGCTTTTCCAGTGCTTTGTTTGCAATTTTCTCCAAATCAGGGTATTGTGCTAAAAGTGCTTCATTACTCAGAAAAGCAGAAGCCGCTTTTTTTCCTTCCGTTGCAGTCGCCTTGTGGTACTCTTCCATGAGGGCTTTTTCAAACGTCTTCGCATCGATCTGAATCAAAAATGTGGCTTCATCTTTCGTTGCATTGATCAGGGTTGCAGACATACTATTCCTCCTAATTTCTTGGGTATCCCTCGAAATTTCAGTAATATATTATCATCGAGTAGAAACCGCTTTATTAATATTCAATTGAACTGTATTTAAATCAGGGCACTTCTAAATTATATACGAAATTCCTATTTATTCAAATGATCATTTTTTTAATTCAAATTTCCCAATAACGATATTAAGAAAGCTATTAAAAGAATAGCTCCGGTATCTGTCTGACTGCAGTGAAGTTTTCTATCAGCAGCTGCCGAATCTTATTGATAAATTCATGATCAATAGATTTGGCCCGAACAGAACATCGTTTAATACAACTGCAGCAGACAATACATTTTTCATTATCAATGTCCCTGTAATTTATCAATGATATTGCCTCCATCGGACAAAATTGGGCACATAACCCGCATAAATTGCATTCACTGCCGGTTACAGGAACAGCTGTTAATTTTGGCATACCGTTTCTGTAGGGAAAATTGCCTTTCACCTCAAGCTCTCGGTTCCCCGCTATCTCCATGGCAGATAGTTTTTCAATTATTATATTCCCAAATTCAGCCGCCAGCTGCAGGTCTTCACTATCCGGTCGACCTGTGGCTACTTTCTCACTATAGGAGTGTTCTCCAATAAATGCGCCTGCTGCGATTCCAATAAATCCGTTGTCTTCAAAGATATTCTTCAATTCCAACAGGGCATCATCGTAATGCCGATTGCCGTAAACGACGACGAAAACAGCCGGTGTATTATTTCCTTTTACTCTTGTAAAATAATCTGATAAAAAACTGGGCACTCGCCCAGCGTAAACTGGTACGCCGACAATGACGATGTCCTTATCGCCAAATATAATATCCTTCACTCTACTGGCTGGTAGGCTAACAGTATATTCTTTACAGTTAACCCCCATGCCGTGTGCAATGGTTTTAACAACTTTTTCTGTGTTGCCTGTCGCGCTGAAATAAAGGATGTTCAATTTATATTCCATTATTCGCTCCCCCTTGATACCGTCTTTTCTTTTTTCCGTTTATGCTTGTTTTGTGTTTGCATGTTACAAATATATCCTAATATTTTCTATAATTAAACATTCGACAATTTCTCATTGATTCAATAAAAAATAATCTATGCACATGCCTAAATTTTAATACGCAGCGATTTATTACGCAAGCATAAAACCGATTACGATTATGACAAGATCCCAATCTTATCTGTATAATCAGTCATTATAAAATCAATAATAGAACTGCAGGATAACTGCTGAAATCGAATAATAACAGGGTGTGGAAACAAATTGGACAGACGCGGGATCATTGCTAAACTGAATTGGTTTTACAGCCTTGAGCTGAACCAGGTGGATCTTTATATGGCGCAGAGTAAGCTTGTGAAAGACATTTATATTAGCAAAGTATTGGAAAGATCCTCATTTATCGAGCAGCAGCACGTCGATAATATCGCGGCTCAAATCAAAAAATTCGGGGGAGAACCAACCATGCTTGGCGATATCATATCGCCTATCCTTGGCAAAACAGCGGGGAATATCACAGCCGCGTTTGGGGTCACCTCACTGCTTAAGGCGGATATTATGCTGGAAAAAAAGGCCATGAGCGATTATAAAGACCTCATTATAAAAATCGGCAAAGACGATGAGTTGTTTTCGCTCTTGTGGTCCAATTTGATTGACGAAGACCTGCATACATCGTGGTTTGCGAGTAAAGTAGAGGAATTGGAGTCGTTACATTAGAATATCGAGAACCAAGAACATTCCAATAAAAAGACCTTGATGCACGTTGCTTAAGTGTATCAAGGTCTTACCGTTATATTCTTATCAAGTCAAATAAGCACCATTATTATTACTTAGGTTTAATGTCATGATTAGGTGGATTGGGTGGATTGTCTGGATTTTTAATTTTCTCTTCACCAACCTTAAGTGAATCTTCAGCTTCTTTTTCACCGTCTATTTTATTTTGAACGATTTCCTTTAATTCTTGAATTGCTTCCTTCGTTCGCTCCTGGATTTGCTCAGCCTTTTCCTCCAGTTTTTCTTTTGCTTCTTCTGCTTTCACTTTGGCTTCTTCCAGCGCTTCCTTCGCCTGATCTTTTAGTGCTTCTGCTTTCTCCTGGATTTGTTCTGCCTTTTCTTCCAGTTTTTCTTTTGCCTCTTCCGCTTTCGCTTTGGCTTCTTCCAGCGCTTCCTTCGCCTGATCTTTTAGTGCTTCTGCTTTCTCCTGGATTTGTTCTGCCTTTTCTTCCAGTTTTTCTTTTGCCTCTTCCGCCTTGGCCTTCGCTTCTCCGAGAGCTTCCTTAGCCTGTTCTTTCAAGGCATCTGCTTTCTCTTGGATCTCCTCCGCTTTTACTTCTAATTTTTCCTTTGTTTCTTCAACTTTAGCTTTCGCTTCCAGAACACTGTCCGCTGCTTTTTCTTTGAAGTCATCTGCTTTTTCCTTCGTTCCACCAAAAAAAGCTTTGATCTTATCTATTACCCCACTCAAATGAAATCCCCCTTTAGGTTTTGAATTTCAAATATTCTATCAATATTCTATTATAGATATTGCGATTCCTTCTTTATTTATTACTACCTGTACAAAATTATCTATAACAAGACTACCGATGTATCTTGAACCGTAAAAGTCTAAAAAATTGCTACGATTGAGTAAGCGCTTCAATACGATGACTAATTGGGGGATGAGAATAAGTCAGTCTTACCACGAGTGGATGTGGCGTGAGATTTGAAAAATTTTCTCTGGCCAGAACCTTCAAGGCACTGATCATCGCCTTCTTATAACCGACTTGTAAGGCAAATTCATCTGCTTTGTACTCGGCCTTTCGTGAATATGCAGAGAGCGGAATACCCAATGCAATCCCGATGGGCTCTATGAGAATACCGAAAAGCACGATGGAAAACCCTAAATGAACGTGGGAAAAGCCAAAAGCATTTGCCAGGTTAACGGATGACAGGAAGAAAGTCATAAGGACAAGGTAAACAGCAATCTGCACCAGAGAAATGAGTACATTTCGCAGAACATCCCGGTGTTTGGCATGACCAATCTCATGAGCCAAGATGCTGACGATTTCATCCGAAGTGCATTTTTGTAAAAGAGTATCGTAAAGGACGATATGCTTAAATTTACCAAATCCGCTAAAGAAGGCATTAAGCTTTCCGGAACGTTTCGACGCGTCCATGACACTGATTTTTTTGATTTCAAAGCCGGTATTCTTAGCAAGTTCTTCAATTTTCTGTTTCAGCTCGCCATCCGGCAGCGGACTAAGTTTGTTGAAAATACGGATGAATAATTGAGTGTAAAGCAAATTCACTGCTAACATGATGCTGGCGACAACCAGCCAGGCATATATCAAATATCCGTTGCCCATGTTCAGATAAAGCGCAAGGAGAATATACAGAATAATACTACCCAAGACCAGCGTCAGTAAGATGGATTTCAACTGGTCCAGAATAAAGGTTTTTATCGTCGATTTGTTAAATCCATAACGCTCTTCAATACTAAAGTTATGGTACCAGCTAAAACCAATATTTAAGATATAGCTGATAAAGAAGTAAACCCCAAGAAAAAGAAGCGTCTGGAGAATCGGATCGTCTGTCAAGCGGTTTACTGCATTCGCCAGCGCCGGGAAGATCCCTAATGTGAGGAATAGCAGCAGCATACCCGTATTAACAATTTTTTCTAAAATCGACAGTCTGTGATTCTCCATGGTATAATTCAGCCATTTTTTATAGCCTATCTCATCATAAACATCCGATACATTCTCGGGTATGGGCTGGTTACGATACGAGTAGCTCAATATTGAGAGAGATATATTGAGAATAAAGACTATGGAAATGACAAAAAGCGTTAACAGAAACATCGTTCTCCTCCTTGATGCCAAAATATATGCTTGGCTTGTCAAGATCAGTATAATTCGATATCATCCCGTGGACAAGGACTGATTTATTCTAAGGGTTTAAATATGCCCAAATTAGCCTATAATGCTCAGGAATTTTTCATTATATAATTTATATTATGAAATAATTTTATGAAATTGCGGAAAACTACCAATAAATAGCACAAGAGCGCATTCATATAGGGAGGATTTTTTATGTTTAATATCAATGATTATGTTGTATATAACGCTACAGGTGTATTTAAAATTATTGACATTCGAAGAGAACACGATATTCTGGATAAGGAGACGGAGTATTACGTTCTTCAACCTGCGTATAACAATAATTTAACCATAAAGATTCCCGTAAATGCACCAAGAGTCTCCATGCGCCTCATCATGACTAAAGACGAAGTTCTTTCACTCATTGCTTCAATGCCGGATATTGAAGCACTCTGGATAAACGATGACCGCGAACGAAATGAGCGGTTCAAAACAGCTCTGAAAACAGCCAATAGTGAAGAATGGGCAAAGCTGATCAAAACGATCTATCTGCAGAAACAAGAAAAAATAGACATCGGTAAAAAACTGGCGCAGACAGATGAAAATATTATGAAAGCAGCTGAGAAAAATCTCTATGAGGAATTTGCCATTGCCTTAAATATCACACCGGATGAAGTTGTATCTTATATTACTGAACGCGTTCCTTCCTAATACAGGCCGCAGCATGCAACAATGCATAATCAGAAATTCTCAGGGCCAATTATCTGTCAAGTATTCACTATGAAGGAGGTCCTGCCCACAACTTATTTGTAGGCAGGACCTCCTTCCTCTTTGAAACTAATTCTATTCTATTCAGCAACACGTCGTCATTAAATATCTAAGGCAGCATGATATCCCTGATAGATGGCTGTCGTTATTGTGGATGGTCTCACACAATCACCAATCTGCGCAACAATAGGTGCACTGTCAAGCAATTCGTCGACGACGGCTCTTCTTGCCTGCTGGCCTAGTGCACAAATCACAGTGTAACCGGGAACAAGATGCTCTACACCCGCCGCATCGATGCAATAAACGCCCTCTTTGGTCACACGTTGTCCTGTACAACCAGTATGGACTTGAACATTATTCTTTTCAATCTCCTTCAATAGGATAGGACGATGCCTGATGTTTGCATCGGGAGCTAATTCTGTTCTCATCTCTACCAGATGTACAGCCTTCCCTTCCTGAGCAAGATGAACTGCCGCTTCACAACCGGCCTGTCCGCCTCCCAACACGACGACCTGATCGCTGACCTTATCCTTTTCCAGATAATAATTATTGACCACAATAACATTATCGTCCTTTAAACCTGGAATTGACGGAATAAGCGGTTCCGATCCAACAGCAATAATCAAGGCATCCACGTTTTCATTTTCAATATACTCTTTCGTAACCGGCGTATTTAAACGAATATCGACACCGGCCTTTTCTGCCAAATTGCCGAGAGTAACACCTAATTCATACATTTCATATTTGAAAGGAATAGCCTGTTCACCCTTCAGAATACCGCCCAGCTGATCTGATTTTTCACAAAGGATTACCTTGTGGCCCCGTTTTGCCGCCGTTATTGCTGCCTCTAACCCACTGGGTCCACCTCCTGCGACAAGCACCTTGCAGGGATTAGGTGACGGAATAATCTCAACGCCGTCTATTTCCCGACCAATTAATGGATTCACCGCGCATCGGCGCGTAGAGGTTACAGCACGTTCCGCCATACAAACAAAGCATCTTAGACATTTTACAATGTCCTCGTCGCGATTCGTCATTACTTTCTTAGGCAGCTCATGGTCTGCCAGTAATGCCCTGGCCATTTCTACCACATCCGCTTTTCCGGATGCAATGATTTCTTCCATCATTGCCGGATCATTTAATCCGCCAACTGTGGCCACCGGGACACTCACATGCTTTTTGATTTCTGCCGCAAGATAAACATTACTGCCATGGGGTAAAAACATCGAAGGATGTGTAACGCTAAAGCCTTTTTGGTATGTCCCTGCGGAGACATGCAGTAGATCGATCCTGGACTGAAGCAGTTTTGCTATTTCTACACCTTCCGTCAAGTCATAACCGCCTTCGATCAATTCGGATCCGCTCATTCTAAACTCGATTGGAAAGCCAGGACCTACCGCTTGCCGAACACTGTCGATGACCTCTTGAGCAAAACGCACTCTGTTCTCTAATGAGCCTCCGTACTTATCTGTTCTGTGGTTAAAATACGGAGATAAAAACTGATTGATCAGCCAGCCATGTCCGCCGTGAATCATCACCATTTCAAAGCCTGCAATCTTTGCCAAGCCTGCGCACTTTCCATAAGCAGCGACAATGTCCGCAATGAGTTCTTCAGTGAGCTCCTTTACTTCCAGCCCATCCGGTCGAACCCCTGCACTAGGCCCCCATTGCGCCAGTCCGTGTTTTTTATCTTTATCTGTCAGATACGTTCCGGCATACTGACCGGAATGAGACAATTCCACACTGGCAATCGCCCCATGGCGACGGATAGCGTCAGCCGTATAGGTGAAGCTCGAAAGTGACCCAACTGTCTTTAGGTCCAAATGAAACATATGGGATCCCTCAGTTTCCGGATGGACGACCAACTCACTAACGGTTACTGAAGCGGCGCCTCCCTTGGCCTTCAATTCATAAAATGCGGTTGTCTTGGGGCCAATTGTGCAGTCAGCCGTTATGTCCGTTCCGCCGACGGGGGCAGCAAACATCCTATTTCGAAAATTAACGTTCCCGATCTTGATTGGTTTACACAGATTTGGATATTTTCGTTGCATTGATATTTCTCCTCATTAATAATAATTAACTACCTCATCTTATTTCGCTATTGTGCATGAATTAAGCCCAGATACAAGATACAAGATGCCAGATGCAAAGCCTAATGCCCAGTGTCTCTTTGCATACGCACTTGAATTATTGGTATCTTTCAATTATATTAGTAATTGTATTCACAAACTATTAACATGTCAATAGTTACATATTTAAAACTATTTACTCATTTTCGAAAGGCACGGTAAAAAAATGCACACATTAAAATATGCCATATTAGGATTAATTAATCGGCAGGCAATGACTGGTTATGATTTAATGAAAACCTTCAACATGGAACTGGTAAATTTCTGGCATGCAAAGCACAGCCAACTCTATCCGGAGTTAAAGAGGCTTACGGACGAAGGTCTGATCACTTACGAAACGATCCTCCAGGGAGAAAAAATGGAGAAAAAGCTCTATTCTATAACTGAATCAGGAAAAAAGTCTTTCAAGAATTGGCTTACAAAAAAAGATCCCCTGGAACAAACGCCGAAGGATATTTTTAGACTTAAAGCCTATTTTATTGAATCTATGCCAAAAGAAGAAATTTTAAAGCATTTTAGCTATCAGCTTAAACTACGGCGTGAAAAACTGATTAAACTCGAGGCAACAATGGCGAAACACCCCTATGCGCAAACAATCACCGAAGTCCTTTCTCCTCTGTACGGCGACTATATCGTGTTAAAAGGTGCCATCATGCGTGAGCGCACCTATATCGATTGGTTGGAAGAATGCATCGAAGAAATTAATCTTAACCAATCTTAGAACCAGCCCTATTCAATAATTCTTCGATATCCTCAGCAGGCATCGGCTCGTAATAATAATAACCTTGAACCTCTTTGCACATCTCACGGGTTAAGAAGTGGACTTGCTTCTCAGTTTCTACCCCTTCGGCAATAATCTGCAAACCAAGATTTTTTGCCAGATTGATAATGACCCGAATGATTGCTCTGTCTTTTTCATCACCTTCAATGCCCTGAACAAATTGCATATCCAATTTCAACCGGTCGATAGGCAAATTCTTTAGCCTGTTTAAGGACGAATATTCAGTGCCAAAGTCATCAATCGAAAGGGTAATCCCTAATTTCTTAATTTCATTTAATACTCTGACGATATGAGTTGACCCTTTTAAAAGAGATCCTTCCGTAATTTCTAATTCAAGATACTCTGCTTGAAGCCCGGTTTCCACCAGCGTATTTGCTATCTGGTCAATAATATACGGGTTGCGCAGCTGTTTAACTGAAATATTAACAGCCATTCGCAGTCTGGGATATCCTTTATTCTGCCAGATTTTATTTTGTTCACAAGCTTTTCTGAGCACCCATTCGCCGATGGTGTTGATCATCCCGCCTTGCTCTGCGATCGGTATGAAAACATCCGGTGAAATTACTCCCATATCGGGATGCGACCACCGCAGCAGGGCTTCCAGCCCAATAATTTCCCCTTCCGGCAAACGTACTTGCGGTTGGTAATGCAGATACAATTCATTGCGTTCTATTGCCCGATATAAACTATTCGTCAGCATGATGTTCGTGCGGACTTCTTCTTTCATATCATCAGAACAAAGAGCATACTGGTTTTTGCCTTTCTCTTTGGCCTTATACATTGCAATATCCGAATTCTTAATCAAGGTTTCTGTGTCCAGACCATCGTTAGGGTATAACGCAATTCCTACACTCGCCGTAACAAAGAATTCCTGATCTCTTAGCACGATCGGTTCTGCTAATAAAGCGAGAATACTATCGGCAATTTTCCTAACATCTTTATAATCTGAAATATCATTGAGCAAGATGAGGAATTCATCACCGCCAAAACGGGATACCGTATCCGTTTTACGAATACATGCCAATAATTTAAGCCCTACTTTTCTTATCAACTCGTCTCCGCCTTCATGGCCAATAGTATCATTCACTGTCTTAAATGAATCCAGATCCAGAAAAATGACCGCGATCATCGAATTGGTCAGGTCTGCTTGACGTATAGCTTCGTTAGCCCGCTTCCGAAATAATGCCCGATTGGGCAGCTTTGTTAAATGATCATAATAAGCTAATTGTTCAATTTCTTTTTCCGCTCTCACTTTGGCCAGAGCGTCCCCTAAAATATTTGAAATAACCTCGAGCAAATCGATCTGGTCTTCACGCCATTTTTTCATTGTTCTGGCGGATTCAAGCCCAAATAAGCCCAACACCTCACCGTTTTCAACGATCGGCAGACAAATCATTGATTTTGTGCTTCCAGTAATTAGCCCGGAAAATGTATTCTTTTCACTTGTCGAGAGTTGTTCTGCGTCGGGTATATGAATTATTTTACCACTTGATAACAGGTTTGACGGTATAGAGGCTTGCTTCAGTGAATATTCTTTCCCTTCCTCCGAAGGCTTTTTTGTTTGATACCATACGAATGGCATGATGCCGCATTGTTCATCCTGATACTGCAAATATATCCAGACTCTGTCCATTTCGAAAACCTGGCCGCATTTCTCAAGTGCCCGATTAATTTTATACTCTAAATTCATTTGTTTTGCAGCGATTAAATCGGAAGATATATTCGATATCAGTTTTTGCAGTTTCACTTGTTCAACGTTTTCTTTTAAACGTCGAACATACAGTTTGTTGACGTAAAATGCCACCCAAAGAAAGACAAGGACACAAAAAATTCGCGTAAGATATACTTGCGCATTAATTTCTACCTTTACCTGCGGGGCCATGAGCCAGATCATAATCTGTGTCGAAATAATGGAAATTCCTAATGCCACTAAAACAATACGTTTATTAAAGATAAGAGCAAAAACGGCAAAGATAATAGGAAACACCCAAACCGTAATACCTCCGGTAGTTACAAACCGTAATGTTAAGAGCGGTATAGCCAGCACGCAAACTATAATGTAGAAAATCCCTTTATTTTTTTCCTGGATATCCACTTTTTTAACAATCAAAACTCCGATTCCTAATAAAAGGATGGCCATGCTTGACCATAGAACAACCGTCGAATCGTCCTTCACGTTAAAAAGGAAAAACGATACGGTGTTGACTATGCTGCAGGCAAATAAGATAAAAGCCAAGTAATTAACCAGGTTTCCGCGTGTGGATTCCTTTAAAATATTTTCTTCATCGGCGACAGCTTTCTCCGGCTTCATCAAACCGTATTTTTTTATCGCATAGTAAATAACGATCATGGACATCGCGCTAACAAATGGTGCCATTTGAGGAATCAGGATGTTAAAGAATGTACTGGCAACAATATCTGTAAATGTGGCTAGAATCAAAGTGCCAACAATATAAAAAAATATGAGCCAGGCTTTTTTCTTGTCATTCAAGGAAGTCGCTTTTCTTCCCCATAACCAAATCATACCGATGGTTAGAATAGAAAAAGTAATATAATAATAATTATAGAAAGTATTAAAACCGGTGTCCGGAACATTGATCCAACCGTTAACGGATTGGATCAATTCATATTTTGATTCGGCTGCATCGGAGATACCGTAGATATAGATGGTCAGAAACGAGGGAATATAGAGTGGAGGATAGAGCCACCATTGGTTTAACAAGCTCTTTTTTTCCGTGAGAAATAATGCAAAATGAAGCAAGACGCTAAAAAAAGACCCCCAGCCTATAACGGAGATTCTGCGCCACAATAAGCTGGCAGTTTGATTGTCAGCCGAAACAGATATGGAAAATCCAAGCGCCCATATACTCAAAGAAACACACAGTGCAAAAAAAGACCGGTTCAAACCCGCTTTTGGATCAAGATAAAGCGTATAAGCTCCAAGAAAGCCACTTATTACACTGGCAAAGAAAAATAAGACAGAAAAATAGTATGCTGGTTCCATGGTACCCTTCTTTGATCACTTGATAAAAAATATTACAATTAATTCTATTTCTATATGCATTTTCCTTTTTTACAATACAGCATTTTTAATAAAATTATTTCTTTATTCAATTAACGGGGATATATCTATTTATTATTTAATTCACGCTAATTGCCAAGTACAACGCCACCTGACCAATAAAGCTATCTAAGCTGAAATTGACGACTCCTCCTTAGGCCGGGAACGCAATTCCCGTTTCCAGTTTAGACGGCTTAATCGTTTTCTCAGAGCGAAAACATAAATCATCAGAGCTGTGAAGCAGCATATGGCAGCAGCGATATAAATAGCAGGGTATCCAAAATGCTGTGCTATGATTCCCCAAATAACAGCACTCAATCCCATGGCCATATCCATCGCACAATAATATACGGAAAGTGCGGTTCCTTTACGGTCTGGGGAAGCAAGCATAATTACGACTGTATTAATGATGGGGACGACACACCCCATTCCGGTACCAAAAAAAACTGCAGATAGTAAGAACTGCCATAATTGAGCAGCAGTTCCCAGGATCAGTTGTGAAATGATGACTAAAATGATAGATACGAACAGGATGCTCCCCAGATTGAAGCGTTTGGAAAGTCTGCCGAAAATAAGCCGAGCTATCATTGTCCCTATGGAAGAAACAGTAAAAAACATACCAATTTCTTTGATTTCCAGACTCATCGCATAGCTGGCTACAAAAGTCAGTACCGCGCCATTAGAAGTCACTGTCAATAGCAACAAAATTGAAGGCCAGATAAGAGGTGCTTCTAAAAAACCAAAGCCCTTCTGTTTTGGCACGCTTCCAACCTGACTGCCCAACTTAGGTTCTTTTTTTCGTGTGTACTTAATCGGCAAAGCACAGATCATACTGGCGACAGACACCCCAACAGCGGCTATAAACAGCGCGGGATACCCGTAGACTTGTATCATATATAAGCCAAGCAGCGGTCCAATGGCCTGTGCCAAGGTATTGGACAATCCGAAATAGCCTATCCCTTCGGCCAATCGGTTCATCGGCAGAATGTCTGCGACTACAGTGGCAATAGCGGTGGAACCGGCACTGAAACCAATGCCGTTAATCGTCCTGAAAATCAATAATACTGATATAGACTGGGTAAAAACGTAGGCAACGGTTGATAGCGTAATCAATGACAGTCCCAGGATAACCACGGTTTTCCTGCTGTGTTTATCTAACATCTGTCCAAAGACCGGCCTGAAAACCAAGGCGGAAAATGAATAAATCCCTGTCAGCAAACCGGCTTGGCTGTTACTGCCGCCTATTTTCAATGCATATAGTGATAACAGTGCCAAGGAACTCGAATGCACCATAGAGGTTAAAAAATTAGCAAGCATCATTAACAGATATTTTAAACTCCATAATTGATTGGGCATTGTGTGTTCCAATGAATGTTCTCGATCTCTCATTCTAATTCTATACACTCCATATTATTTCATAAGCAACTCACGCCTTATGATTTCAAAAACATATTATTAAAAGTGAACAAAAATAAAACGGCTCAAAACTAGTGCCTTGTAAACTCTAATTCCTGTACACCCTTGCGGCAGATTTCATGTAATACTGCGTTGTCGTCAATCGGCATACGCTCGGTATGCCTCAATCCTCCGCCTTGTCTTACAAGAAATCTGCTCACAATTATATTACAGTTTTAGAGTTTACAAGGCACTAGTAATATATCTAATATTCTAACACCACTTCGATATCATTTCTATTTAATAATATGTTAATTCGCCGAAAGACTTAGCAATTTTCTTACGGAAAACCCATTTTTTATTTAAATATAAAAGGGACTATTGACATGAACAAAAAGTTCATTATTCAATAGTCCCTTTCACTAATATCCTCATAAGCGCATTATTTTCTTGATCCATTTCCTGCTATTTTAGGTTTCATCTTTAGGTGTAACCTTAGGCTGATCGGACTTCAGCTCCAATCCCGTTCCCTCGACGATAGCTGCGTCCGTAGATGTGTCTACAAGCCGTATACCCACGCGGTCACCCACGTTTACCAGTACAATATTCCTGCTCTCCGCAGCTGATATAGCAAAGTAGGAGTTGTCGGAATCAAGCAGCAGATAATAAACACTGGTCCCATTAACAACTGCCACTCGGATGTCCTTCACAACGCCCTCAATATCGCTTGTCACCGCAGGCACTTCGTCAATCAGTCCATTCTGTTTAAGCAAGCGTATATAAGCCATCTCGCACTCCGCCACCGTAGTGCCTGTTGCTACGATATTGTATTTTTGGACATTGACCATGGCGTACATCTTAACAAGAGCAGCATTGTCCTTCAGGGCCACAAAGTAAGTAGGTTGGTCAGAAATGTTAAGTAGCAGCGGAAAAGTGGCAACGTACCCAAGGTGCTGCACAACACCCTGTGCAGAATTCATAGCAGAGAATTCCTCCGCGCCTGCGCAGGAGTAGTAGCGTGCTTCCTTGGTGCGCTGGTTACAGAGGATGAACCCGATATTACTTTGGTCACCTGTTACCGATGTGATGCCGGTGTAGACATACACATCGTCATTCTGAGCAATATAATTGTAGCCATCCGTGGTTACTGTAACACCCTTCTGTCCAAATATCGAGTTGATTAAGCCGCTGGCATAACGACCGTGATAATCATATTGTTGAATAATAAGCTCTGCGGAGTAGACTTGGTCTACCCAGCTCGGTACATTTTCATAATAGGTGCTCTCGCCGGTTACCGCATCAACCATTACCGCGCCTTTGATGTCAGTGCCTCCGAACAGTCCGATAGTCTTAACCATTCTGGGGCATATCCAGTAAGGATGCCCATTATCATCAATTTCAAAGTGGGGCGTATCAAACATATAGGTCGGAAAGTTGAACCGCAAATGGCGGTAGAGATAGCGAGAGAAATGCTCGGCATTCGTGTATTTAATTCCCTCCTGAAGTCTTACGACATTCACATTCTGGGTCACCATGTCGATAATGATGTAGGCGGGAATACCTTCGGCACGGTTACCCAGCCACTTGAAGATATCACCGTAAGCAAGCGTGGCGATCCGCACCGGGCGATCTTTATAATTGATCTGGGTGTAGTCGTTGACTACCTCGAACTGGCTGACCATGTCTGAAAGTTCCCCCAGTTTACGATCACCCAGGCGTTGGGCGGAAGTTTTATCGAGCATGGGTATCTGATCATAGGAGATTTGTTCCACTTCGGCAGCAAAATCGCCGGGTGTGACGGGCAGGATCTCAGAATAGGAACGGGCGTGCAAAATAACACTGGAATAAATGCTTCCCAATAATACCACGAGGGCTAATCCGATGCAGATAAGACCGGGAATAGCACAGTATTTTTTGATCACCCGTAAGATCGACTTGATGTCGGTCAATTCGTTGGCCATGCCCCTGGTTATCAGGGTAACAAAGCAAAAGAGGGCTAAACATAGACACAAGAACAGATAGAACTCAGTATTTTGCAGATTGATTGCAGGCAAGACAACGTAGAAGTAGATCACCGCAAACACAAGAGTGATAAGCAATGCGGTGAGCAAGGGCGGGCGTCGTTTGCGTGGCGTCTTCTTCCTATTAAATCCATGTAGCATGTCATATTCCTCCATCAACTGATTTCATTGATTTAATACACATCATTTCACGATAAGTATGTGGAAAGCAACCCATTATTATCAATTAGGTTGTTGATTATATTAAACCAGAATTTCCATTAAATGAAAAGGGCAGTAGGTCTGCTTTTTCAAAACACCCCTTAGATTAAAACCATTGACCTTCCTTAGTGGAAGGATTATTCTTTTATTAGTGTTTTATAGGTATATGAAATAAGGGGCGTTATGCAAATGAAAGATAGCTTCTCGAAATTCGGAGTGAGAGATCGCGATTTTACCTTTTTTCTGATTATGGTGGTTCTGATTGGCTTAGGCCAAAGTGTAGACAATTCTGTCTTTAATAATTTTCTTAAAGACCAGTTCGATTTTGGCGTTATGCAGAGAACGTTATTGGAATTACCCAGAGAATTACCGGGTTTATTGGTCTTTATCTTCACTGGATTGTTGTTTGTTTTAGGCGATGTCCGAATGGCGGCTCTCGCCAACCTGGCAGCCGCTGTGGGAATGTTTTTGCTTGGAATTATCCCGAATAACATTTTCGCCATGCTCTTGGTTGTTTTTATCTATAGCAGCGGTCAGCATCTCTTTATGCCGCTGTTTAGTACGATTAGCATGAGTTTTGCACAGGAAGGCCAACTTGGTCGCAGATTAGGACAAATGAATGCGGTTATGAATTTATCCTTAGTGTTGAGCAGTGCGGGACTCTGGGCTTTATTCCATATACTGCAGATCAATTATATGGTCTCGTTTACAATCGGTGCCATCGCTTTTGCCGGCGCTGCGGTCTTTCTTATCCTTATGAATAAAAAGCGAATGCCTCTTCAGACAAACCGTTTTGTTTTTCGCAAAGAGTACGGCCTTTATTATTGGCTGAATGTTTTGCACGGCGCAAGAAAACAAATATTTATAACGTTTGCCCCTTGGGTCTTGGTCGATGTCTTTAAACAGAAAGTGGCAACGATGGTACTTCTGTTCTTTATCATCGCTTGCCTTGGTATTATCGTGAAACCGCTGATCGGACGATTGATCGATCATATCGGTGAAAAGCTGATCTTGACGGGAGAAGCGGTGATTCTGTTTGTCCTCTGCCTGGGGTATGCTTTCGCCGCGGATTTATTTCCGGGAACCGTGGCCGTCGTGGTAGTTGCCGTTTGTTATATTTTAGATATGAGCCTTGATGCTGTAAGCATGGCTCGAACGACGTATGTGAAAAAAATTGCAGTCTGTGACGATGATGTTTCACCGACACTTTCCATGGGTGTAAGCCTTGATCATGTCGTCTCCATGATTATCCCACTGCTTGGAGGCTCCATTTGGATCATGGCCGGATCAGGAGGGTACAAATACGTTTTTCTCGGCGGTGCAGTCATCGCCTTACTTAATTTCTTCTCCGCCCGCAGAATTTTCATCAACGTGCGAAAATAACTGACGAGAGAGTCCTTCGACACTTTGATAGACTGTATGTTATACAGTTATATTCAGAAAATTCAGCATAACCATTGTATTTTTGCCTTGGTCTATGTTTGCCAATGCCTTTAATAATCAAAAGCGCCCCACGGGATTCTCCCGTGGGGCTTCACTTACGATTACGTATCGCTGAATTACTTTCTTTGGGTTCTCCTTTCCTTTAATAGGTTATACTTTAATTCCGCCTCTCTGAGCTTAACAATAATCATTGATTTATCTTGAATCGTATTGTCAGCCAACTGCTCACGCAGATCTCCGATTTCCTTTAACAAATGCACTTCATCCGGTACGCACCCCGAATTGATCAGCACCATATATCCGGCACGCACATCCTCCGGGAGACTGGCCCAATAATCTAGATTAATGGATTTACCGAACGGAAGGTTATCAAATTCGCCGTTTCTGATCGCTTCCTGGATCTTTGCTTCCGCCAATCTTTCGAACATAAACCGTTTCAGCCTCCTAATAATAAATCAAATCTACCGTCATTATAAACCCCGCCTTTAGGGTCGAGTCAACAACATTGGATTATAGATTCAGTTATATACTGAAAAAGCAAAAAGCCCAGAATTACTGGACTTTTCTTGTATTCGTATCTCCGAGTTAATTATTGCGCGCTGCAATTGTTTTCAAATGGACAGTTCCAGCATTCTTTCATCTTGTCGATACACTGGGTATTAACGACGCCAAATCGTTGGCAGATATTTTTGCTTGCGCATTGGGGACAACCTTGCTGAAACGGATCGCCGCTGCTAACAGGTACCGTGTATTCATAATCACAATCGGCACAAACCATAAAATAATGAGACATAATAAATACTCCTTATGCGTATGATTGTTCCTTATGAGTATATCATCGCTTGTTTCGTACTTCAAGTGTGCGCTCACTCGATTTGTGACTCACAATAAAGCACACCCTCCAAACACGCAGCAGCAAAATGAGTGTAAACGGAGCCGCTGTCCACCACATTTCAAATGCGGTTGTCAAGACGACAATCGAGCCCAGAAGTATGATGTGCAAGATTTTACGAAATACCTCCGTGGGCACCGCGACAAACCGGCGCATCGCAAGCGCGCCCGACGCGCCGGCTGCAGATATAATCAATTTTATTCTGAAACCGCAACAGTGTCATAGGGCCAGTTGTTTATTCCGCCGAAATCATAAACCTTTGTATACCCTAATTGGGCAAGCTTGCTCGCCGCTTGCGCACTTCGATTCCCCGACCGGCAATATATTAGTATTTCCACATCAAGATCCGGAAGAAGTTCCGGTTGGGCGTCTGTTATTGTTTCGTTTGGTATGAGGACAGCCCCGGGTATATGTTTCGCATTAAATTCTTCTTGCGTGCGTACATCGACAACAAGAACGCTGTCGCCACTGTCGATTCGTGCTTTTGCTTCTTCAGCAGTTAGTTTGTGATATTCAGCACGAGCCAAGTGGGACGCTTCTGGTGTTTTCGTTGTACATGAAGCTGAAATAACGATCCCAAGTAATAGTAACAGAAACATATATTTATTTTTCACGCTAATCACCGCCTAAAGAATCACTTTAGATTATGGGCATGATGACTTACGGTACAATCATAACGGGGCAAGTCGTTTCGTGAAGGACATGGGATGCGACACTTCCCAATATCGTGCGCCGGACCGGGCCCAGTCCTCGATAGCCCATCACAATGAAATCAACGGCACTTTCCTTGGCTTCCTTACAAATTTCGTTGCCGGGATCGCCTATGCGCACTTTTGTGTGAACCGGAAACGAAAATTTGTCCATAATCTTTTTCTCATGTTCAAATATACTATTACTCATCTCTTCCTGATAGGCCTGAATTTCGTCATGACTAAAAAAACGTTTGACATGGGGGGTATTATAACTGGGTTGAACATTCAACAATATTAATTCATACGACTCTTTTTCGATAAGAGATAAAGCAAATTGGAGAGCTTTGTCGGACCCCTCTGATCCATCTACCGGTATTAAAATTTTTTTCATTCTATCGCACTCCTTGTATAAGTAATAACCCTTACATCAACATCACACATTATTGTCGGAAGACTGTCTTTGCTTCTTCGTTTTTTTCATTCTCCCTAACAGGATTACCGCCGCAATGATAACGAGACTTAGAGTCCATTTCACTATGATATTCGCCTCGAAGAAGCCTTTAATCAACGGTTCATCCGTGATCATTTTTGATGCGGTCCACGCCAATACGCCAGCACCGATATAAATTATTATCGGGAATCGTTCCACCCATTTAAGAATAATCGTACTGCCCCAGACGACGATGGGAATACTAATCAACAACCCCAGAACAACCATAAAGAAACTGCCATGGGCAGCACCTGCGACCGCTAAGACATTGTCCACACCCATGACGGCATCGGCGATAATTATCGTTTTAATTGCGCCCCATAAACCATCTCCTGATTTCATTTTACCATGATCTTTGTCTTCAACAAGCAGCTTATACGCAATCCAGATCAGAAATAGTCCTCCTATTAATAACAAACCCGGAATTTTCAAGACCCATACCACGGCAAGGGTCAATACAGCCCGCACGGCAATAGCACCAATGGTTCCCCAAATAATTGCTTTTTTTTGCTTATCCTGAGGTAAATTTCTGGCAGCCAAACCAATGACAATCGCATTATCCCCAGCCAAAACCAAATCAGTAATAATGATGGCTACTAATACGGACCAAAATTCGGGTGTAAAAAAATCCATTCGTTTCACTCCTTCAGTTTTATTATTTGTATCTTCTTGTTAAAATATCAATCTACGCTTTCGGAACGGGACAGTGTGCGGATATATATAAAGACCTTTAACATGCTACACTGAAATAATGTAGAATGTTAAAGGTCTTGCTTCCCATTTAGGAGTATAAAGCCAGGTTATTATCACCGGTTGTTGACTTTATAACTCAACAGCTACTCCCCTTTAATTAAATGAAATATATCATATCGCTATTATCGTGTCAATTACAAAGAAACTAGTTATTAATTTACTTTAATTCCCAGTATATCCACTGCCTTTTTCATTACTTTTTCATCCAGGACGTGAAGAACCACTTGCGCTTCTTCATCGGCCTTTTCAACAAAGGCATACATATATTCGACAACAACCCCTTGTTTGACCAGGTCACTCATGATATCCGACAGCCCACCCGATCTGTCAGGCACCTTCAGTACCCATACTGGTGTGGTCGTAGCGACAATCTCCCGCAGTTTCAATTGTTCCGCCACTTTTTCCGGGTCCGCGACCATAATGCGCAGGACTCCAAAATCTTTGGTTTCTGCCAAAGACAATGCCCGGATATTCACGTTCAATTCTTTGAGGACTTCCAACACCGCTGCTAAACGGCCAATTGAATTCTCCAGAAAAATAGAAAGCTGCAACATAACGTCTTACCCCTTTCTCTTATCAATCACTCTTTTCGCCTTGCCTTCGCTGCGCGGTATACTCTTGGGTTCTACCAGTTTAACTCGAACAGCAATATTGATAATGTTTTGGATGCGGTTCTGCAGTCGTTCTTTTAAACTCTCCAGTTCACGGATATCTTCAAGGAAACTCTGGTCATTGACTTCAACCCATACTTCCAGTACGTCCAGGGACTCAACCCTTTCAACATTGATCAGATAATGCGGTATTACCCCTTCCACCGAGAGTATCGCTTCTTCAATCTGGCTGGGGAAGACATTCACGCCGCGAATAATCAGCATATCGTCGACCCGAGCACTGACTTTATCCATCGTCCAGCCTTCAAAACCACAGGAGCAGCGTCCATAGCGCAATCGGGTCAAGTCTTTGGTGTGATAACGAAGCCCTGGGAATCCCTCTTTATCGATACTGGTCAGAACCAGTGAACCCTTTTCTCCCAGGGGAAGTATATTCCCATTGTCATCCAAGATTTCCGGATAAAAATGTTCATCAATATGCAGCCCACTATGCTCATGGCAGTCGAGAGCCACACCCGGTCCCATTGACTCCGTCAATCCATAGATATCAAAGGCTTCAATACCTAATCGTTCTTCTATTTCTTTCCTCATTTGCGGTGTCCATGGTTCTGCCCCGAAGACACCTTTGCGCAGCTTTATATCAGAAAGTTTGATGCCCGCTTCAGCTAAACTATCCCCTAAATAAAGTGCATATGAAGGTGTACAGGCCAGAACAGTTGCGCCAAAATCTTGCATTAGCATCAGCTGCCGCTGGGTGTTGCCGCCAGACATGGGAACTGTGACGGCTCCAAGCTCCAGGCCGCCATAATGCAGCCCTATACCGCCGGTAAAAAGACCGTACCCGTAAGATACCTGAATAACATCATCCTTGGTTACCCCGATGCGCTGTAACCCCTTGGCGACAATCTTCCCCCACAGTGCAACATCGTTTTTAGTATAGCCAGCAACAATGGGCTTGCCTGTGGTTCCAGAAGAAGCATGCAGTTCTACAATTTCCTCCATCGGTACGGCAATCAAGCCGAAAGGATAATTCTGCCGCAAATCCTCTTTGCTTGTTAACGGGATCCGGGCAAAATCTTCTAACGTTTGAACATCTTCAGCGGAAGTGATTCCAACGTTCTTTAAACGTTCCCGGTGATAGGATACATTCAGCGCCAGTTTCACTGTTTTTTGCAATCGTGGTAACAGCTTTTCCTCACCAATCATTATTTCTCCTCCTTAAACATTTTATTAACAGCCGACTTACCTTAAAACTAAAAGATATATCGTTTTTGCAATCAATGCTGAGTCTGTCATCGACATTACAAAAGTTTCTATACCATAACGCTAACTTCCCAAGTGAATTAAAAAAACACCTTTCATCCTCTATGGGACGAAAAGTGTTCGTGGTACCACCCAATTTGAGTCAACTAAGACTCCACTCATACAGGTACGAGAATACAGAATATTCCTTATACCCCTTCCTTTTAACGGTGAAAGTCTCCGTCCGGACCTACTTTCCACTTCGGTTTCAGCCAGGCAGTTCAGAGGTGAACTTCAACGGTCGAACATTTAGCAGCGCTTACAGTCCATGACGCTGCCTCCCTGAAAATTCCTTGCGTTTACTTTACCCCGTCATTACTTTGTTATTAATATTGGTAAGTAGCTTACATGTGTCTATTCTACCAACTATTTTTTTTGTGGTCAACAATAAAGTGTAATTTTCATACTGTAGCTACAATCCTGCAAAATATCCCCGTAAAGCTTATTAGGCAAATTCTAGCTATATAAAATTAAAGTAAGCTCACGGTCATGTCTATCATGCATGCAACAAGACCATAAATTAACCTTGATTTACTTAACTATTTGTTTTTAACTTCTCAATTTCCTCTTCTACTTCCTTAGCACCTTCGGCATAGAACTTTTCCTCTTCAGGATCAAGTTCCTTCAGTAATCTCAAAAACTCACCGGCATGAACTCTTTCTTCGTCGGCAATATCCTTCAGTACTTCTTTCGCCAATTTGTTATCTGTCGATTCTGCCAATTGCATATACATCTGGATTGCCTCATATTCTGCTGATACCATGAATCGAATTGCTCTGATTAGTTCGGCGTCGGTAAGCTTTTTATCTTTAGCAAGTCCTGAAAACGGATGTCCAAAATCTGGCATAGTATTTGCCTCCTCATATTTTCTTTAATTGAGTATAATCAACGATATTAATATTTTACAAAAGATTTATTAACTTTTCTATAGTCGTTTTTGGGAATCCTCCGGGTGTTTATTGTCATTGCATTTAAATTCGAGATTCCTTTACATGTCAATAGTTAATTGATCTCCAGCGGAGATGTAGTCTATATGATCACCCATAACAGCTTTCAAACAATTATAGGACTCAATGCCAGTACAGTGGCAGGTGTAATACTGCGCTTGTGTCTCCAGCAATAATTTACCGAGCTCCTCCACAATACCCGGTGCTTCATTTTGTTTATTTCCGTGGTTATAAAGATGAAAGCCTCCGATCACATAGTCTGGCAGGTTACCCTTATCTGCTTTAAATTGATCGATAATATTTATTATTCCGTTGTGCGCGCAACCGGCAATCAGCAGTGTCTTGCCATTGTTGCTTATTATCAGATTCTGCTCATGAGCAAAATCATCGTTAATAAAAGCCTCGCCGATTTTCATAAACAAGTCTGTATTGCCAGAGGGAACTAGCCTTTTTGACTTAACACCGGAAAATAGTTCAAGTTCCTCATCAAGCTTAAGATGGTCACCACAGAGTATGAACCGATCATTAGGCAGTAGCTCCTTACCTAGGCCGATGTACGCTTTCACACCACCGGACCTGTTTGCGTAATGCTGTTCAAACGCCTTTTGATGCAAGTAGATCCTTGCTTTGCTGTTAATACTAAGAAATGTTTTTAAGCCGCCGCCATGGTCATAATGGCCATGAGAAACAACAGACACATCAACCTTTGTTAAATCAACGCCCAGCTTCTCAGCATTTTCAGCAAAAAGCCCGCTTGCGCCTGTATCAAACAAAAGCCTGTGTTTTTGGGTTTCAATATAGAGGCTAAGACCGTGTTCATTGCCAAATTTTGCTGACGCTGATGTGTTTTCTGATAACACCTTCACAATCATTTGATAGGTCCTTCGCTTTCTTTGGTATTAGTTTTTTTCATCTACTGGTATTGCTATCTTCATTTGAATCCTCTGTTCTAATCGTATCCCGATTGTTTTTGGCTTCGTCGGTATCTACCTCAAAGCCCCGTCCGTATCGATGCCTCCGGCAGCCGCCTCCGCCACATCGGTTACCTCGGCCATCGCATAACTGATAGTCGCCGCCCTCAATCCAGAGTACTTTTCCGTTGACTAATGACTCGGCAAGCACTCTCCTCGCTTCATCGTAAATTCCTTGAACCGTAGTCCGCGAAATGTTCATTTGATTGGCGCACGCCTCTTGCGTGAAACCATCCAAATCAATCAGCCTAATCGTTTCATACTCGTCAACGGTCATAATGACTGCGTCCACCGCATCTGCAGGGGAATCAAGCGGCCCGAAGCGGCTGCTGTCAGGTAAGCAGCAAACCCTTCTCCATTTTCTTGGTCTTGGCATAAAATTCTCACCTCGCTGAACTACAGAAATAACCAGAGCGTCCTCCGGTTATTTCTAACTGCTTCATAGATTTTCTAATTGTTTATCAATGGTGTCGAGCCGGCTTTTCAGCACATTTCTTTGCTCTTGGAGCAGCTCCTTTTGTGTCTTTGAAGATGCTTGGTTTACAGCAATTCCTCTTCCCATGCCGCACCCAAAACCACGCCTGTGGGTAAGTCCTAATCCTAGTCCTAAACCAGCTTCATCTTTAATCGCATACCCACCTGTGCATGAGCCCATACCTCTTCCGGTCTTTGCCCCTGCGCCCAGTGGTCCAGTTCTATCTCTTCTTGGCATAACATTCACCTCCTTATAGTTTCCGGCATATGTCGCTTTCGATTTTTATTATACGCCTTTTTGGGCATATGTCAATAACTACTTTTTCAAAAAATTCAATCTAAAACTGCCGTAATGTGAATAAGCATTCACATTACGGCAGCGAAAATAACGGGGGCTTTGAAATAACTCACTATATCTTTCTAGGATAGATTAGTAAGTATCTCATCATATTATGTCAGATAAGAAACCACGTGAAAAAAACTGGCTTAATTATAAGGCTAATATATCGTTTACAAATAAATTCACGTCTTCTTTTATTAGAGATAAACTTTTCTTTGCTTCAGCAATTGAAGATCCTTGACACAAAAATAAAACCGGATTTTAGGTTCTGTGCCTGATGGCCTTACCATTACATAACCTGTTGATAGTACAAAGCAGCTTCAGCTAAAAGTGCCGCAGCTTGAACGCCATCCTTGTCTCTGGCATATGTCCCGGCTAAATAACCATGACTTTCCTCAAAGCCAAACACAAAAGTGCCACGTCCGGACCTCTCCATGTCCTTTATCTGTTCGGCAATGTACTTAAACCCTACCAAACCGGCGGAAGCTGCCCTCCATCCTCCCAGTAAACCTTATAGCCGTTGTATTCTTTTGGATTGTGACTAGCGGTAATGTTTACCCCAGCTATGGCGTGCAGATATCGCACCGCAAAAGAAAGCTCCGGTGTAGGTCTAAGGCTTCCAAAAAGATATACCGGGATTTCATTAGCTGCAAGTACCAAAGCTGTTTCAGTGGCAAAGTCTCTGGAAAAACAACGACTGTCATAAGGCCCCGCTGACAGACCTCCTGCCCATGATCGCGGATAGCATCGGCAAGGGCCTGGGTTACTTTACGAAGTACATATTTATTCATTCGTTTTGTACCCGCTCCCAAAAGGCCTCTCATTCCTCCAGTTCCAAATTCAAGATTCTTATAGAATCGATCCTCCACCTCTTTCGGATCGGTAATTTTCAATAACTCCTGTCTAGTTTCGGTATCAAAGTATTCCTTTTTAGTCCATAATTCGAGTGTTTTTAAAGACATTTGTTTTAATTTCATTCTTTTGTCTCCTTATTTAAACTTATATAAAGACCTGAATTCATTGGAATCAATAATTTTTTCAATTCCATAACTCCGATTAGCTGCGAGGTGCTGTAGAACCTTGTAGATTATTTCTTGATTTATTTTAGAATTTTCTATCCCGTTATTTTGCCTGATAGCCTGAGCTATTTCTTCAATCGTCAGGCCTTGGCCCTTGCAGGAAGAAAGAATACTTACGATGAGATTCTTGATTCTGATTACCTCATGGGCTCCTTTTTTGGACATTTCAACTGCCGGTTGGTGGTAGGCATTGATATTCACGAGCAGTGCATAAATACTCACTATTCGCTCAAATAAAGCGATTAGGCATCCTATACTTTTAGCATTAATCTCTTTTACTGTGATGGTAATGGAACTTTTCCCTTTTTGAGTGATTGCATTTCTTGTCCCTAAAAGGAAAGCGTGTAAATAGTCACCGCTTGTACTCTCTTCTGCTATTTTTAACGAATTCCCTTCCCTGTCTTTAAGTACTTCGATAAATATTAAAAAGAAATTGTCCGGACCTTCTAATAATTGCTGGAGATAGGAATGCTGATCACTGGATCCTTTATTGCCATATACGGTTAGCCCCTGATGGACTGTTTTTCCGTCTAAATCCTTTTCCTTGCCAAGAGATTCCATAACCAGTTGCTGAAGATATTTTGCGAATAGCTCCAAACGGTCTTTATAAGGTAATACCACCATTTGTTTACCGCCTTTTCCACCAGTTAGATAGTCCCAGGCCAAGGCCAATAAAGCAGCCGGATTGCTGCGGACCTCTGTTTTCCGCGTTAAACTGTTGCATATTCTTGCACCTTCAAGTAAACCATCGATATCAATCCCCTGCAAAGCCAGCGGCAGTAGTCCAACAGCCGACAGAACCGAGGTCCGGCCGCCAACCCATTCCCACATAGGAAAAGAATCAAGCCATCCCTCTTTTATGCAGATTTTGTCTAACTTGCTGCCAGCTTGTGTAATACTGACCGTATGCCGACTGAAATCGAGTTCTTGTTTTTCGTAGAAATAACGTACTTCTTCCATACCGTTCCGGGTTTCAACAGTTCCTCCGCTTTTAGATATAACGATGGTTAAAGTTTCATCCATTTTCCCCCTAAGCTCGTCAAAAATCCGGTCCATAGCATCCGGATCAGTATTATCAATAAAATAGAGCTTACACGGCTGCCCTGTCTCCCTCAGTGCGTCGGAAACAAACCGCGTCCCCAAACTGGATCCTCCAATCCCAACTACAAGTATATTTCTGAAGGTTCGTCCTGTTTGCCCGGATATAACTCCCTGGTGAACCTTGCGTGTAAAATCTTTAATCCGATCCAAAGTCAGTTTTATTTGATTTCCGATTTCCGCAGTAGGTGAAATATCCGGATCACTGAGCCAATAATGTCCAACCATCCTCTGCTCGTCCTGATTAGCAATCCCTCCCCGTTCCATTTCTCTAATTTGTAAAAACACCCGCTGTATCCGGGATTTCATTTCTTCCAAATAGTTTTCCGGTAAATTTACCCGGCTTATATCTATTTGCAAGTTAAGCTCATTGTTACTATAAAGATATTCCTGAAAATTGCCCCATTCTGTCTTCATTCAATCACCTCATATATAATTTTATAAAGTAATAGAAAGCTTAATCATAGATATTTGATATCGACCCCGTATTTTATGAGTATAATAATTTATAGTAATGACCAGTTTCTTGGGAGGTGGCACTATTGTTATTGGCCTGTGACATAGGGGGAACCCATTCGCGATTTGCTCTATGTGAAGTCTATAAAGGTAAGCCTGTTATTATTGAAGAAAGGGAGTATTTTAGCAAAGACTTTGATACTGTCGAAGAATCCACAAAGGCCTTTCTTGATGAAAGTAAAGCAGGTCAAACTACTAAAATAATTAATTCTGCCTGTTTTAGCCTGGCCGGTCCTATCCAAAACGGACAATGTAAACTGGTAAACCTTGATTTAACAGTTAGTTTAGATAAGCTTGCGATTGCTTTGGCACCCCTTACTAAAATCACTTTTTGCAATGACTTGGTTGCAGTCGGCCATGGACTTTCAGTACTTTGCCCTCAAGAACTCTTGACTTTAACTGAAGGTAATAAACAAACTATTTCGGTGAACCGGGATTTATTTCCCAAAGTAATACTCGCGCCGGGAACAGGTTTAGGCGAGGCGCTAATGATTGAGGGAAGTGTCTATCCTTCAGAAGGTTCTCATTGCGATTTTGGCCCTCAGTCTGAGGAAGAAGTAATGCTGTGGAATTTTTTACATCGTAAATACGGCCATGTCAGTTATGATCGTATTTTATCAGGACCAGGCCTGACCAATATTTACGACTGTCTAAGAAAAGAAAATACAATCTCATACCTTCCCGGACTAAGTCCTGAAGAGATAAGTAAGAAGGCTGCGGCTAATCTATGCCCTATCTGTGAAAAAACACTTCACTTGTTTGTCAAAATACTCGGGGCAGAAGCAGGAAACTTTGTACTGAAAACGTTGGCTTTTGGGGGAGTATATCTTGGCGGAGGAATTCTGCCTCACATTTTACCAAAGCTCCAAGACGGAACATTGCTGGAATCTTTTAAGGCCAAAGGCAGGTTCAATAACTTCATGGAACAAATTCCTATCTATATAATATTAAACAGCAAAACTGCTCTATTAGGTGCGGCTTTGCTGGCTCAACGCCTTTAGCCACTTAGTCATAGATTTTGTTGATTTCCAATCTCCTATTTTCCACCTCCAGTTGCCTTCTGCCGTTCCAGGAACATTCATCCGGGCATTACTGTCCAACATCAGAACATCCTGAAGTGGTATTATGACCCAGGGAGCTTTGCTTCGGTACAGTTCTTCAATAATTTGACAACATTGTTCTTTGTTTTCATCAGTTGTTAATGCCTTCCCCGGTCCTTTGCTATACCATCCTAAGAGGGTATCGGTGTCATGAGTACCCGAATATAAAATACTATTATCCCAATTCATATCTGATTTATCAGACGTAGATGTATTCAATTCATTAGGGCTGAATTGATAAACAGTCATTCCCGGAAATCCCAAAATGGTTTTTAAATTCCTCACCTCCGGGGTGATCAGCCCCAAGTCTTCTGCAATAAAAGGCAAAGCTCCAAATTCCTGCTCAAGAGAATGAAAAAATTTCTTGCCGGGGCCTTTTAACCAACGACCATTAACAGCGGTGCTTTCGCCGTGAGGAACTTTCCAATAGGCTTCAAACCCGCGAAAATGATCTAAGCGAACGTAATGGAACATTTTTAAAGTTGTTTTAATTCTTTGTTTCCACCAAGAATAATTATCTTTTTCCATTTCTGGCCATTGGTAAAGGGGATTACCCCATAACTGACCTGTTTTGCTGAAATAATCGGGAGGTACTCCAGCCATGGCCGATGTCATTCCCCTTGAATCCAAAGAAAAATATTTAGGATTTACCCAGGTATCACAACTATCCGCGTTTACATAAATAGGCAGATCTCCTATTATTTTAATTCCTTTATCCTCGGCATACCGCCTCAATTCTTCCCATTGAAAATAGAAAGTGTATTGCAAAAATCTATGGTATTCCAACTCGTCATGGTATTCTTTCTTTAATGAAGCCAAAACCTCTTTATTTCTGAAAGCAATCTCTGATTCCCACTCGTACCAGGGGGATTGGCCTTTCCGATCTTTCAGGACACAATAGAGACAATAGTCCTCAAGCCAGTCATTATTATTCTCGTTAAATGCTTGATAGGTATTCCAGCTGAGAAAACCACTATCTCCGGCATTATTATTTATCAACTTCCGAATTCTGGACTTAAAGCGGGTAAAGGCTCTTCGTAAAAGATGTTCTTTAACATCCCGGGCAAACTGATAATCCACTTTGTTTCCTTTTTCAGTATTGGCCTTTTTGTATTTAACACTGGCTTTTGCCCGTTCCAAGATATTATTTACTTCCACTTCAGTGAGAAGCTCATGCTTCAATAAATCTTCAATACATATTAAAAGTGTATTGCCGGCGAAGACTGAAATACTCTGATAAGGCGAATCCCCATTTCCTGGTGGACTTAACGGCAGAATCTGCCAAAGCCTTTGCCCGGATTCATTTAGAAAATCTATAAATTTTTTGGCCTCTTCTCCAATATCCCCAATTCCAAACGGAGATGGAAGAGAAGTTATATGCATTAGAAGTCCACATGACCGATCTAATTTTAATAGAGGCGTCTTTTTAATATATCTGTAAATTACTTTTCCTTCCCAAGGATTAAGAATATCCTTTTTTGATTTGATTTCCGTTCCGTGCAGGAGATCTAAGGTGATCAAGTTTTCTGGCTCATCCCGACTCGGCCTATTTGAAAAGTCATAGTCTATTTCCACAGATCTAACTTGATGCCGGTTAATATAAACAATAAGCTCCTCATCTTCAGAAGCAATCCGAAAGCCAAAAACATCTGGATTGGGACAAAAAGGGGTAAATATCCCTCTGTTGATTACTTCATATTCTCTCCGCAAACGAATAATCCGTTTATACCATGAAATTAACTCCTGATCCTCACTTCCCCAAGGAAAAGTACGCCGGTTATACGGATCGTCATACCCTTCTAGTCCTGTCTCATCTCCATAATAGATACAGGGAACACCAGGGAACGTCATCTGTAAAAGTACAAAAAGCTTTAAACGCCCGATGGCTTTCTCTCGAGATTCCGGAGTAAGCCTATACATTGCCCTCGCCTGTTCTGAAAGGTTTTCTTGAGGTTCCGCTTCCCCCAACAATGTAAGAATTCTGACCGTATCATGGCTTCCGGTCATATTCATTGCTGCGCTAAAATTTTCTGGCGGATAGTTCTCATAAAGACTCATAACCCTCCGATACGTATAACCGGAACAGGCTTTCCCCAGTAAAAACTCAAGCAGGATTGATCTTAGAGTATAGTTCGTTACCGAATCCAGTTCTTCACCCCAAAAATACTCTCTTAATTTGCCATAGCTGATTTTGCGGGAAGCATCCTCCCAAACTTCACCAATCAGAACAGAATCCGGGTAGAATTTTTTTACTGTCTTCTTAAGAAGTTTAATAAATTCATCTGGTAGTTCATCAGCTACGTCAAGACGCCAACCCTTAACTCCTTTGTTCATCCAGGTCTTGATCACGCTGTTTTCACCCAGAATAATATAATCAATATAAGATGTATCCATCTCGTTGACATTCGGCAAATCGTCTATCCCCCACCAGCATTCATAATTGCCTATATTATCCTTAAATCGGTACCATTTATAATAAGGTGATTCAGCGGACTGGAACGCTCCGACCCCGGGATAGTTGCCATATTTATTGAAATATATGCTGTCACTCCCAGTATGGCTAAATACGCCATCAAGAATAACGGATATTCCAAACTTTACTGCTTCGCTAACCAGCTGATCAAATGTATTACTTTCACCATACATAGGATCAATTTTTAAATAGTTTCCTACATCGTATTTATGATTACTTGCCGATTCAAATATCGGATTAAGATAAATAACGGAAACACCTAATTCTTCAAGGTAGGGAAGCTTTGCTATTACACCGCGGATATTGCCTCCAAAAAAAGTCCAGCGAATAACCCTGCCATTTTTATCTTTTATATATAAAGGAGTATCGGACCAATTTCCGTGTAGTAAGCTTTCGGATTTAGGAGAACAAATTTGTTTATTTTCGTTTCCATTAAAAAAACGATCAACAAATATTTGATAGATCAGACCTTGCTTGAACCATTCCGGAACTGGTGAAGGGTTATAAATTGTAATTTGGTAGGCTGGGGGAATATTTATAGAGAGTTCCCCTTCTCCTCCCAAAGACTCTGAATTATTTCCGTAGTAGTATACCCGGTCAGCCCTAATGATGAAATAGTACCAAACCAGTCCTGGTACTTGCGAAACACAATACTCAACCTCAAAAAGCAGTCTCCTCATGTTGTTTTCTACTTTTATTTCTTGAATACTCCTCATGGCTATATACTTATAGTTTTCATTCTCCGAAACCCATAATATACATTCTTCAATAGGTAATACATTTATAATTTCAAGCCTTAATAATACCTTTTGGCCACACTTTAAAGCCCCAAAGGGCTGCCTATAATACGTTTGGTAAGTATTATGACAGGCTTTTATAGCATGCAATGAACCCCACCTCTTTGTAGTCATTTTTTAGTTAATCAGACAACTTTCATACAATAGAACATATTTCTCTGCCGAGTTATCCCAGCTAAAATCGCTTCGGAATGCATTATCAACCAATTTTTTCCAAACGTTTTTTTCCTCATAAAATAACTTGGTAGCCTTCTGAACAGTAAAGAGAAGTTCGTGTGCATTATAGTTAGCAAAGCTGAAACCATTTCCTTCCCCTGTAAATTCATTGAAAGGAAGGACACTATCTCTTAATCCGCCTGTTTCCCTAACAACAGGAAGAGTACCATAGCGCATAGCAATCATCTGGGATAAACCGCATGGTTCAAATAGAGAAGGCATTAAAAGCAAATCCGATGCCCCATAGATTTTCGAGGCCAGCGTATTATCAAATGTGAGGATAGCTTTTAGCTTTTCCGGATATCGGAAAGCATAATAAGAAAACATGTCTTCATACCGCTTTTCCCCAGTTCCCAAAATGACCATCTGCAAGTTAAGGCTTACCATTTCTTCTAGAACACAAGCTAAAAGATCAATTCCTTTTTGATTTACCAGACGCGATACCATCGAAACCAAAAGCACTTCGCTATTATGAGATAGACCTAAAATGTTTTGAAGATCCAGTTTATTTTCAGTTTTCCAAAAAATTGAACTGCTAGAATTGATGAACAGGTTAGGATCATTCCGGGGATCATACTTTTCAGTATCAATTCCATTTAGAATTCCATTAAGGTCTGCCTGGCGATGTCTTAAAATTTCATCAAGGTTTTCCCCATAAAAAGGATTCTTAATTTCCTCGGCATAAGTAGGACTGACAGTACTTAAAAGATCTGCAGCCAGGAGACCGGCTTTTAAAAAATTTAGACTTCCGTGATACTCCAATTGTTCCCAGGCGTCAGTACTTCCGGCAAAACCCAACACATCTTCAAAATAGCTAACAGGTGCAATGCCCTGGTAACCAAGATTGTGAACAGTTAAAATTGTTTTTATCCCTTGATAGTACATGACCTCCCGATAATTTTCTTTAAGAAATAATGGCACTAATGCGGTATGCCAGTCATGACAATGTAAAATATCAGGCCTGTAACCAAGGAAAGGAAGAGCTTCAAGTACAGCTTTACTGAAAAAACTAAAACACTCAGCATCATCGCTATATCCATATATTCTTTCCTTACCAAAATAATAGGGGTTATCTATAAAATAATAATGAATTCCTTCATATTGGGTTTCTTCGAGTGAGAATTGAATTTTTCTCCAGGAAAGTGACATTGTAATTGTTGTTAAAAACTTATTACCTCTAAGAAGTTCTTCCTGAATACAGGCGAATTTTGGGATAATTACCCTTACATCGGCTCCAAATTTCTTAATAGCGGCCGGCAGAGACCCGCAAACATCACCTAAGCCTCCAGATTTGCTAAATGGAAAAGCCTCTGATGAAATAAATAAAACATTCATTTCTTTCTCCCCGATTTTTATATGATTCTTGATTTGTCAATAAAGACCGGTAACCCGCTTTTTCCTATAACCACAGTTTTTTCTGTGACGTGAACCGATTTATCTAAGATAACATTTTGAAGAACAACCCCTTTTCCAATATAGCATTCTTGCATAATAATGCTGTTGCTGATACTTGACCCGGGCTCAATTTTAACTCCACGAAATATGAAGCTCTGGGTTATTTTTCCGTCAATTTGACATCCGCTGGAAATAAAAGAATCATTAACTGTTACTTTAAAACTGTATTTTGTAGGCGGATTATCTTTAATTCTTGTACGAATTTTGTTCTCGCTTAGGAACAGTTCCTCTTGAATTGACGGAGTGAGCAGTTCCATATTTCGCTCGTAATAGCTTCTATTGGAGTAAATTCTGCCAAAATACCCATGAATGGGGTAGCTTACAACTTTTAACGACTTAATATTGTCGTTAATGACATTTAATAAATCTATCTCTTCGAAACCCTTATGACCATGAATAATATCTATAAGCAGCTTTTTTGAGATAACAATAACATCGGCAAAATATTTTACTCGTTCCTTATCATGAAGATTTTCTAATTTAATAACATTTCCGTATAGGTCAGTATTTAATATTACGCCTTGTTCGTCTTCCTCCGACTCTGGTTGCAACTCTTTATAAGCCAAGGTAATATCCGCTTTCTTTTCCTGATGGCTTGTAAAAATGGGTTTAAAGTCTATATTGAATACTGCATTGCAACCGCTCAGAATGACATATTCAGCTCGATCCCTTATAAGAAAATCTATATTTTTCTCCAAATCTTTAAGTGAAAATTTATTATTTCTGGAATAAATTCCATAAGTAGATCCTGGAAGAATAAAAAGGCCCCCGGCTTTTCGGTCTAGATACCACTCTCTCCCTGAACCCAGGTTATCTAATATTGGTCGGTAAAAATATGGTGTAATAATTCCTACCGTTTTTAATCCGGAATTTACCATACTCGAGAGAGCAAAATCCAACAAATTGTACCTTCCCCCAAAAGGAATAGCAGCAATCGGCCTGTTTTTCGTCATATTAGACAGCTGTTCCAATTGATAATTACATGATATTAAACCGATAAGATTATTCATCAACATGCACTCCATTTATCCCATTTTAGTTAAGCTATTGAATTTTGATTTACATCTCTTTCCACATCGCAACCGGAATCCGCGCCTCCACAATAACTGTCTATTACTTCAATGCTCTCCTCCAGAAGATTGCCCGAATTCCTAATATCAAGGGAGCAATATGCGTCTATATAGGCCCCCTCGTTAACAATAACTTTTTGTAGCCGTGATCCATTTAATATCTTGGCATGAGGAAGAATAATAGAATCCTCTATTTTAGTATCCTTACCTACAAATACTCCCGAATGAATAATAGAATTTGTTACCTCCCCTAGAATGGTACATCCATTACTGATAATACAATTTGTAATTTTTGCCATACTCCCGATGTAATGCGGAGGGAGTATATCGTTATTTGAAAAGATCGGAAAATTACGATCGAATATATTTAGTTTTGGATTATTACTCAAAAGATCCATATTTGCTTGATAATAACTTTCAATTGTGCCAACATCCTTCCAGTAACCTTGAAAACCGTATACATACATTCTTTTATTCTGTTCAAGAAGCATTGGCAGCACATTTTTCCCAAAATCGTTGTCTGATTCACGATTAGTTTCATCTTCAATCAAGGCCTTTTTTAAAACTGACCAATTAAAGATGTATATTCCCATGGAAGCAAGATCACTGTCCGGATTCGGAGGTTTTTCCCTAAACTTTAATATTTTGTATTCTTCATCTACCGATATGATTCCAAACCGTGATGCTTCTTCCAAAGGTACTTTTATACAAGAAATTGTCACGTCAGCCTTTTTTTGTTTATGAAAAGATAGCATTGAATCATAATTCATTTTGTAAATGTGATCTCCGGAAATTATCAACACATACTCAGGATTATAAAAGTCAATAAAATCCATGTTTTGATAGATTGCACTAGCCGTACCCTTATACCAGTTTCCTCCCTTCTCACCAACATAGGGAGGTAGAATATGAACGCCGCCTCCCTGTGAACAATCCAGATCCCAGTCCGATCCCATCCCAATATAAGAATTTAATAAGAAAGGTTTGTACTGTGTTAAGACACCTACTATATCAATATCAGAATTTGTGCAGTTACTTAAGCTAAAATCAATTATCCGGTACTTACCCCCAAAGGATACTGCCGGTTTTGCTATTTTACGAGTCAGACTTCCCAGTCTATTTCCCTGTCCCCCGGCTAATAACATTGCAATACATTCTTTTTTTACCATTAACTCTCTGCACCTTTCACTTTAGCCAATTATATTATCTTGTATTATCAACCCGCCAAATGTCCTGATTGTACTCCTTTATACTACGATCACTGGAAAAGTAGCCTGCTTTTGCGATATTAGTAAGGCAAGTCTTTTGCCAGCTCTCTGTTTTTTTAAAATGGAGGCTTAGTTTATTAAATCCTTCGATATATGGGTTAAAATCTTTTAATACAAAAAACTGGTCATTTTCTTCTAAGAGAGAATTGTAGATTATTTGATATTCTTTTTCTATATCCGGGAAAAAACCATTTACCAGTTGATCAATAACTATTTTGAGACGTGGATTATTTTCATACTCATTTAAAGCATTATAACCACCTAAACGATAGTAATTAATCACCTCATCAGATGTTAAACCAAAAATTTCTATATTTTCATCCCCCACTTTGTTTCTTATTTCAACATTGGCTCCGTCGGGAGTCCCTAATGTTACTGCGCCATTGAACATAAATTTCATATTACCTGTCCCCGAAGCTTCTCTACTAGCTGTTGAAATCTGTTCGCTAATATCTGCTGCTGGGTATATCAATTCGGCTATTGAAACATTAAAGTTTTCTACAAACACAACCTTAAGCTGATCATTCAGGTCCTGGTCTTTATTTATTTTTTGGGCAAGGGCATTAATTAGTTTTATTATAGTTTTGGCATAATGATAACCAGGTGCTGCTTTACCACCAAAAATAAATACATGTTGTACGTCAGTAAAATGCGAATGATCCTTTATTAAGTTATAAATATCCATGATTTTTAATGTATTTAACAACTGACGCTTATAAGCATGAATACGCTTAACCTGGACATCAAATATGGCGTTGGGATTTATTTTAATTCCCTGAGTCTTAAAGAGGTATTCTTGCAAACGGCATTTATTTCTGAACTTTACTTCTGAAAGCCTTGTAAGAAAGCTTGAATCCTCTTTATAAGCAACAAGATTATTAAGTTCAAAGGAATTCTTTTTCCAGCCTTCACCGATTGCTTGTGTAATAAGCTCCGCGAGTCCGGGATTTGCTTCCATCAGAAATCTTCGATGGCTGATGCCGTTAGTCTTGTTATTATATTTATGTGGATAAATGGTATTAAACTCAGGTTGAACATTATTTTTTAAAATTTCCGAATGCAGTTTTGAGACACCATTAACAGAATGACTGCCTATCACTGCTAAATTTGCCATCCTGATTTCATCATCCCAAATGATCGCCGTATTACGCATCAATTCGCTATTTGCAAGGTTTTTGCTACTAATATCTTGCTTAAATCTTTTATCAATCTCCTCAATAATCATGCTAATCCTAGGAAGAAGATAGCGGACCAGATGAAGCTGCCATTTTTCGAGAGCTTCCGGCATAATCGTGTGATTTGTATAGGATATGGTATTAACCGTAATATCCCAAGCATCTTCCCAGTCAATTCCTTCCTCATCAATGAGTATTCTCATTAATTCGGGAACACAAAGAGCCGGGTGAGTATCATTAATATGAACAGCAACCTTATTCGGCAAATCAAAAATAGAATTATTATGCTTCTTAAAATGCTGGATAATTGACGATAGCCCGGCAGCAACAAAAAAATATTCTTGTTCGAGCCTTAGCTGTTTACCTGACTGGCTAAAATCATCAGGATATAGGACATGAGAGATGGCAGATTGGTGACAAGAAGGTTCATAGTCCTGTCTATCTGCCGGCGGCTCAGCACACCAAAGTCTTAGAGTATTAATATTTTCATTGCTATCGTAGCTAACAATAGGAACATCGTAGGGAACAGCGAGAACTGATTCATAGTTCTCATGGATAAAAGTTAATTTTCCGTTATTATTGACTGTGTCTACATTGCCGAAATATTTGATGATTACCGATTTTTCAGGCTTTTTTATTTCCCAAGGATAACCTTCCTTCAGCCATTCCTCCTGAGCTTCAACCTGAAAACCGTTAACAATCTTTTGTTCAAATAATCCAAATTGATAGCGAATTCCATTACCGTGCCCGGGAATTCCCATAAAGGCCATGGAATCCAGAAAACAAGCGGCTAATCTTCCAAGTCCCCCGTTGCCCAAACCGGCATCTTTCTCTTGATCAATTAGTATATCCAGATCGATTCCTAGTACTTTTAGTCCTTTTTGGACAACTTCCCCTATTCCAAGGTTGGTCAAGTAATAGGGTAATAGCTTACCTATTAAAAATTCCATTGAAAAGTAATATACTTGTTTTTTCTTGTTCACGGCATTATTACAATTTGTCTGGTTCCAATTAAGCTTAATTTGCTCCATAATTAACATTACTAGGGTTTGATATTGTTCCCAGGCTGTTCCATCCTCGTATTTTTTCCCTGCAATTTCTGAGAACTTTTTTTTGTATGCATTTTGGAAAATTGCTTGACTCTTAAACATCGGTAACTCCTACCTTCGTATACTTCTTAACACGCATGCATTATTCTATCACTTGCTCAAAGTCTTTTGATGTAAGATAAATTCGAAATATAACAAGTTTTGTATGAAAAAAAAATAGACCGCCACAATATTTGTTGACGGCTAAACATTTAGCTTGGACAAAAAAATATAAGAATATTTTTGGTATTTAATCTTCACCAATGGTAGAAATCTTTTCTAATACCATTGCTGTCCGGGACGGCAAATAGATGGTAATCCCCTCAAACTTTTTATGAGTATTGAGCTTATTGGTTTTATAGATAACATCATGGGAAATTCGACCTTGCCCTCCGAACCTAGGTTCATCTGTATCGAGGATTACTTGAAAATTTCCATCTTCTGTGACAGGGAGCTCGAAGCCGGAGTAAGAGTTTTCAGGATGAAAATTAAAGATAAATAAATATTTACTTTTCCTATACGCTATAGTTTTTCTATTATTATCTATGGACGGGTAATGTATCAAATTCCCCATCAAATTCTCTTCTGACATAAAATGAATGAGTACCCGGTCAAAAAGATTCAGCCCGTGGTAACGAAGATCTTTGTTGTCCGCCAGGGACCATTGTCTCCGGCAATATTTGTAGCTCCAGCCGTTTCCTTCTCTTGGAAAGTCTATCCACTCGGGATGACCGAACTCATTTCCCATGAAATTGAGATAACCGTCCGGACCAATGGAGATAGTGATCAACCGAGCCATCTTATGTAGGGCAATGGCCCGTTCTACCGACAAATTCGGGCTTCCATTATTCATGTGCCAGTACATTTCCTTGTCAGCCATCCTGAAAATAAAGGTCTTCTCACCAACCAAGGCCTGGTCATGTGATTCTACATACCCTATGCGTTTTTCCAGATCGCGCCGAGTTGACAACTCATAATATAGCCGCACCATATCCCAGTATTTATCTTCCAGCTTGAGGGTATTTACCCAAAAATCCGGTATTCCCATAGCGAGCCTGTAATCAAAGCCTATTCCTCCAAATTCAACCGGTAAACACATTCCCGGCATGCCGCTCATATCCTCCGCAATGGAAAGTGCATCCGGCCTTAACTCATGGATTAAATCGTTGGCAAACTGCAGATATGTCAGAGCTTCAATATCCGTATTGACACTGAAGTACTTTTTGTAGTTATCAAATACTGTTCCTAGTGCATGGTCATGGTAGATCATCGAAGTTACACCATCAAACCTAAACCCGTCAAAATGGTATTCTTCCATCCAAAATTTAATATTAGATAATAAAAAGTGTATAACTTCATGTTTTTCATAATTAAACAATTTTGAATCCCAGGCACAATGGGTTCCCCTTGCCCCGGAATGGAAGAATTGGGTGGCGGTACCGTCAAATTCATTAATTCCCTCTGCTACATTCTTGACCGCATGAGAATGTATAATATCCAAGATTACGGCCATACCCATATTATGAGCTTTATTAATCAATGATTTTAGATCGTCTGGTGTACCAAACCTGGAAGAAGGCGCGAAATAGTTAGAAACATGGTAACCAAAAGAAGCATAATAAGGATGTTCCAAAATAGCCATAATCTGTACGGTATTGTAACCAAGATCCTTTATTCTTGGCAGAATAGTATCCTCAAACTCTTTATAAGTACCTATTCTTTCCTTTTCCTGGGCCATACCGATATGACTCTCATAAATAAATGGAGCTTTAGACTTATCTACCTTGAATTTTGAATCCGTCCACTTAAAGGGCTCTTCGGGTTCCCAAATCTGCCCGCAAAAATCGTTGTTTTCAGGGTTTTGTACTACTCTTCTGATATATAATGGAATACGATCCAGCTTCTTACCCTTACTTTTTATATGAACTTTCACAAGAGATTTGTGCAAAAGAGCATTTTTATAGGGTAGAAATATCTCCCAAACCCCGTTTTCCTTTTTCGAAAGGGGATGTGAGACCCGGTTCCATGAGTTAAAATCTCCAATAAGAAATAAAGCTTCTGCTGCCGGTGCCCATTCACGGTAATACCAGCCTTCATTCCTTTGATGAAAGCCAAAATAATGATGCCCGTTCGCAAAATCACGAAAACTTATGCGATTGCCGAGGAGAACTTGCTTCACTTCATGATAATGATTTATCCTAAGCTCCAGGTCCTTGCGGAAAGGTTTAAGACTTGGGTCTATTTCTAATATCTTAAGCTCAACCTTAGCGCTTGATTTTTTTTTTATCATAACTACCCTTTCTAACTGATTAATTGCCTCGTACGTTTATTTCTATTTAAGCTTTTATCTAGCATTATAAAATTTATACATATATTGTTAGTATTCCTTCATTTTAGTTACATTAATTTATCTATTTGTTTTGAATTCACCCCGAACATTCCGCTTCTGTCATCCTCGCGGGAATTCTGGGTTACTGCAGCCCGTCGGAATCGCTATTACAAACCAAAACATGCATATAGCTTACAATCACCAATCATTATCCGGACAAACCGAAGCATTCATTATCGCTCTCAAAATCATCACTCAATGAGGTGACACGCTTTATCAGTTTAAGCTTATTTGGTGCAAAAACATTCATCGGGCCCCGGCAAAACTGATACATGTATATTTCCTGGATCTTTTAGCAAACGTCCCGTTATCATCATTTGTTCCTTGTGATACCCCATTTGAATTGACACTATATTTACAACCGGAAAGAGTAAAACAGTAAGAATCAATGTTAATCCAATGAAAGATACTATCTTCTTGAACATAATGTCTCTCTTTATTCGCGCCAGGACGGCGCGGTCTTTGCGACTAATTTCAGTTAACACTTTGCGTGTTCTCGAAGTCTGGTTATTGCCTTCATATCTTCTCAGATTTTGCGAACAAGCTTACTGTTATGTGATGTCCGCTCCCCTAATACCATCTCTTTTCTGTTATTTAAAAGCATGAGCTACTTCCAAAAAATGCACCGGCTGGTGCAAACATTTTCGCGTAAGGGTGTGCATAAGGCCTGGAAACATGCGGTTTCCGGCTTAATTAACCCCTAAAAAGACGAAAACTCCTTGCTATCAAGGAGTTTAGATTGTATTAATATTTGAGTTTACATTTGGTCAGACTGTCCGAAAACCCCTTAGATGTATTCCATTTTTTTACATTTTATGCTATAATACTCCTATAAACACCTTATTTCCGTTTATTTGGAGGTCACTATGGGATACATCTCCGGCGAAGATCGAAGCCAGCAACAACTCTTCCCCTCAACCCTGGAGGAACTAATCGATGAAAATAACCCGGTGCGTGTTATTGATGCCTTTATCGACCACCTCAACCTCTCTGAACTCGGAATTACCCATGCCCACCCGGCTGCCACCGGCAGGCCTCCCTATGATCCCAAAGCCCTCCTTAAACTCTACGTCTACGGTTACTTTAACCGTATCCGCTCCAGCCGGAAACTGATGACCGAATGCGGACGCAATATCGAACTCTTCTATCTTCTAAACCGCCTCACACCCGATTTCCGTACCATCGCCGACTTTCGCAAAGACAATGCTAAAGCGCTCAAACACGTCTTTAAAGCGTTTGTTAAAATATGCTTGGATCTTAAACTCTATGAACGGGAACTTATTGCCATCGACGGCTCCAAATTCAGAGCCGTCAACGGTCGCAAGAAAATGTATAATGAAGAAATTTTAAAGAAAAAACTCTTGCGTATCGAAGAAAACATCACCAACTATCTTAACGCTCTGGATCAAGCTGATCAGGATGATCCGGGAACCGCAAAATACGCTTCCGGCGAAATTAAAGAAAAATTGGCCGAACTAAAAAAGCGTCAGGAACTGTATGAAACCTATTTACAGGAATTAAAGGAATCCGAAGAAACGCAGCTCTTAACCACGGATCCCGAAGCCCGAATGATGCGGACCAAAGACGGTTATGCCTGTTGCTACAACGTGCAAACGGCGGTCGATCAAACCAGTCATCTGATCGCCGAATATGAAGTGACTAATTCCTGCAACGATTACAACTACCTGACGAAAGTTGCCCAGAATACCAAGGAGACCTTTGGTGTAGAAACCATTCATGCCGCCGCAGATAAAGGGTATGACGACAAAGAGGAGATCAGGCAATGCGTGATGAACGGGATTATTCCCCATGTCGGGCTTAAAACCGATAAGGATGAGCGTCTGTTGGTTTTGGAGCATGAAGAAGCCACCATCTCTGAAGACGATCGAAATTCGACCAAACCCGAAGACATTCAGCGCTGTCTTAAAGCCGGCGTTCTGCCTCAATGTTACGAAAACACCATCATGGAGATTGAAGTCCAAGAACAAGACCAGCTCAGTTGTTTTATCCGCCATGAAAACGATACGGTGACCTGCCCTATGGGCTGTGTTTTAACTCGGGTACGAACTCACAGAGGCGGCAATGCCCGTTACCAGAACCGCCATGCTTGCCGGGTTTGCACCAACCGCTGCACCTCGGGAAAGAATTACAAGGTGGTTCAATTTGGACCGGATTCGAAATATATTCCTGTTCTGATGTACGGCTCATCCCATCATCCTTTACAGGTGTATCCGGTGTCGGAGACCCCTTACAATGCGTTCAAGCTTCTCAAACGCAATACGAAAAAGAAAGTGATTCTACATATTCGCGATGACATTCCAATGCAAAAATTACGGTTATGTCTGTCGGAGCATCCTTTTGGTACGGTCAAGTGGTACCATGGAGCACATTACCTGTTATGTAAGGGCATAGAAAAAACCACAGGCGAGCTGGGGCTTAGTTTCCTTGCCTACAATTTACGACGAGCCATCAATATGGTAGGAACCAAACGGTTAGTGGCGGCGTTGAGGGGGTGATCCCCTCTTTTTTTGTTATTTTTGTTCCCCAGATAAACAAAAAAACAGGAATTTCCTGTTTTTGAAAAACCGCAAACCCGCATGGTTAGCGGGTTTTCAGACGAATTATGGTGGAGGCGAGGGGACTTGCACCCCTGTATCGAAAGACAATACCAAAAGCCTCTACGTGTGTATCTTTCATTTTATTTCTCGCTTCGCGGGACTCCTGAAAGCGGGATTCCGTTGAAGCCAGTCTGATTATTCCTTGTTTTAGCCTCAGACGGTGGCCGCACAAGTTTTCCTGCTAATTTGACACCCTGGCCCTTCCCCGCAGGTTAAGAAGGCAGGATGTAGCAGCTTAAGCTGCTAAAGCGTAATTTGTTTTGTCAGTTATTTTTTTCCGCCTGTTTTACGAGGTCAAGCGGTATCTCGACACGCCACTTTTGCCATTGCTCCCCCGAGCGAGTCTAAAACGCCCCCGAGAAAGTTTAGGCTTAATATCATTATATCACAAGAAATATTTTTTTCTAGTGGGTCATTAAATTATTTCATATTTTTATAACTAAAACAATACATTTATTACTTTTATATTGAATACTTTCATTTAATATAAAATCAAAGTCGATAATACATGCGATAGCCAACATATAATTTAAAGATTTAGCAATATTACCAGATGAAAATAAGCGCAAAAGATATAGTTTCAATCAATCGTTACATTATCATATGATCTACCCCATTTTAACTTATAATTTATTATCTATTTCTATTTAACCGCATGTTATATTCGATTTTATAAGCCCATTATTAATTAAATAGCGTGATTTAAATGAGTTTATTTATCTAACATGATTTATATATTATGATCTATTTAACTCTCGTTCAATACTCATTTAAACGATCCATTAACGATAATCTTTTATCTATGCTCTGTATTTGAATGGCCTTATTGACACTTTTAACAAAAAATCCTATCGACTTCTGAGGTTTAGACTTATATAATATACCTGTCTGATAATGATAATCAATCACATGACGTTTTATGCGAGGTTTTATGAAAAGAAACTCCAAGCGAAGGCTGATTCTTAGTATGGTTACTGTCATGATCGGACTGGCGTTTATCTTGACACTATCCGGTGAAGTTGTCGCCAATTATTCGGTTAGTGCGATGATGCAGCCAATGAACACTCCGGGGCCGGATTCCCGTCTTCTGATTATCGCGCCGCATCCCGACGATGAAACATTAGGGGCAGGTATGCTGATCAAGAAGACACTGGCCAACGGCGGGCAAGTGAAAGTTATCCTTATGACCAATGGTGATGCCTATTCAGTTGCTGCCCATCTTGATTTGCCTAAAGTCAAGCTGACATCGAAAGATTATATTGATTTTGGGTATCAACGTCAAAAAGAGTCGCTAAATGCGCTGAAAATGTTAGGTGTATCCGAAGTCAATGTAATCTTTCTTGGCTATCCTGACGGCGGACTAGCCCCTTTATGGTCTGCCAATTGGGAAACGGCAAAACCTAATACAAGTGCTCATACCTTAATGGATCAATCCCCGTATTCGAATAGTTTTCAGCGCAGCACGCTTTATTGCGGGCAAAGTGTCGTCAATGATCTTACTAAAATTATCACGGATTACCGGCCGACAGATATCATCATGCCACATCCGAATGACCGGCACCCGGATCATTGGGCAACCAATGCCTTTGTTAAATATACCCTGACGGTCATGAATTATGATTCACGCAATGTCTGGCTTTATCTCGTTCACCGCGGCTTATGGCCTGCTCCTGAAGCAAGCCATACAACAAGCAGGGAGCTGACGCCGCCGGCTAAATTACTCGAAACCGGCACGCAATGGTATACTTTTACTTTGACAGCATCGGAAGCCAATTGGAAGAGGGAAACTCTCAAGAAATATACATCCCAGCTTAAAACATTAGGTTACCAGATGTCCTGTTTTGCCAAACGAAGTGAACTTTTTGGACAATATGCTGACACAACACTGGTCCGAGGGCTCCATGCGGATTCAGAAATCACGCCCAATGCGGTCAATGAAATAATCCGCGATCCGGCTCAGGATAAAATTGTTTTGAACTTGGATAAAGGTGCTGATCTCCTCACTGTCCATGCTGAGATTTCCAAGGAAGGTCATTTGCATCTCATCTTACAAACCGATAAACCCATCGACCCCCTGAGCGAATATCACTTTAATCTTGTCGTTATTAAGAACGAAACGTCTGCGCACTTTACCTTTATGGTGAAAGGAAATAAAGTCCGCGTACTGAAACCCTCGAATACGGATATCATACTTTCAGGCTTCCGCACTCACAGTATGGGCAATGATCTTGAGCTGACTTTGCCCTCTTCTTCTCTGGGGCAATTCAATCACCTTTTTATCGATGCGGAGTCCTTTTTTAACCACGTCCGAACAGATAAAACAGCCTGGCGGATGCTTGATTAACTTCCCGTCGCTGCCGTCGTGGCTGCGCAAGCCGCTCCAAGCATCGCCGCATCCTGCGCGGCGATCAACGCTTCAAATGTAACAAACGTATTCATACTTACAGCATCTCTGTTTTCTTTCATATGCTCGAGCATGGTATACGAGACCAGCGACGCCGACGTCAGAAAAACAGTTTCTTTCCCAAGCCAGCGGATGCTGCGGTCTTCTCTGAGATAGTCGCTTAGTTGTAGTACACTGCGGACAGCGTGCTGACTGCTATCCTCAAGCAGGGTCAGAAGTCCAAGTGAACCATAGTTATTCGAATAGATCTTGAGTTTATTTTGTCCAAAAAAGTCGTAAATCTTACGGCTGCGAGATGCTTTCGTTTTATAGTTTTCCTCGCTCAAACTCAGGATATGGGACAGATATTGAAGGCCGTTTCCGCGCGAAAAGCCAACGGCGTGCAGTTCGGTGTACAGTGCTTCAATTTGAGTTAAAATGCTCTCTACCGGTTTTTCCGAAGCAGCCAGCAATATCGAAATCGGATAATCATCCCCCGATGTCAGCCAGGGATGGTTTTTCTTCATTTCTGTAAATATATCAAAGGCTTTAGCCATTCTCATCTCCGATTTACGCGGTTCACAGCTCAACAAAAGCGTAAAGGCAGTGAGAGGGCGGTAGTTATAACTGCGGAATCCAACCTCTTTGAGTTTATTCTCATAGGATAGAAGCGTATCGAACTTAGCCTCCGGATCAGGAAAGTTAAGCAGAAGCAACGCCGAAAAAAGGACCGATTTCTGCCGATAGCAGGAAAAGGTGCCTGTATTTTTCTTAATATAGTCATTGACAGCTTCCAATTCTTCTTTAGAATAAGTCCTGTCTTTCATAACATAGGTTATCGCAATCAAATCGTTCATCATGCTGGAGTTTTTCCAGCGATAATCTTTTGAAACCTGCTGATAAACCGAAATGAGTTTATCGGCCTTCTGCCTGAGATAGCTATCCATTGTCCATCCCTCATTTATCCTCAGTTATACACGATAGCAGAGTTCTTAATATACTTTCGCATGCGAAAATGTGATAGATCGATTGCTGCGTTAGGTCTTTCCCTATTATTATCTCGCAATACACGTCATATTATCAGTATTTGCTCCGTTCCCTCAGATCCCGCTCCATTTGCCTCTTGGCATCCCTTTCAGCTAAGTCGTCGCGCTTATCGTAGGTCTTCTTCCCTTTGCACAGGCCCAACTCAATTTTAGCCATTCCGTGTTTCAAATATATTTTCAATGGCACGAGGGCCATGCCCTGCAGCTTTACTTTTTCTCCAATTCGAATGATTTCCATTCGGTTTAGGAGCAGCTTCCGTTTTCGCAGCGGATCATGATTAAAGCGGTTTCCCTGTTCATAGGGACTGATATGCATTTGGTTCAGCCAAACCTCGCCTTTGATGACTTCGGCATAGCTATCCTTCAGATTGACCCGTCCGGCACGAATCGATTTGATTTCGGTGCCTGTTAAGATAATTCCGGCTTCGTAGGTGTCTTCCACAAAGTAATCGTGCCGCGCTTTTCTATTTTCAGCTATCACTTTTATTCCTTCAGCCAATTGATTTCACCTCGTTTCTTAACCATCAACTTAAACCAATGGAGATTTGCTTATTGTTAATTATCCATGGATTAATTTAAAATTTGCTGATAATTAGGATAAGTTACATTTACTATATTACGCGTTGTATCCAGTCCAGGCAACGTTTATTTGTCAGAAATAAGAATTAAAACTTGGCTGGCGCAAATCTTTAAACGAAGGCGGACGCTATAGCTGCACTCATGTAATTCAGAACGTGAATCTAACTTTCTGAAACAGAAAGTCACTTATATTTTAAGATATACTGGAACATATTCCAAATTCGGAACCGGTTCCGAATTTGAGATACCGTCTCTCAGGAGGCAAAAAAATATACGGAGATGCCTCTTGGCACCTCCGCTATTATATCTCGATATTAAAATGCTGATGATGTTCGTTGACTTATCTGCACATTATTACCGCAGGAAAGGTGCGATAATCAGCGAAATCGTTCCCATAACTTTGATCAAAGCATTCAGAGATGGACCGGCAGTATCTTTGAACGGATCACCAACGGTATCGCCGATAACAGCTGCGGCGTGTGCGGGTGTTCCTTTTCCGCCATGTTTTCCGGATTCAATGTACTTCTTGGCATTGTCCCAGGCACCGCCGGCATTGGCCATGAAGATAGCCATCAGGAAGCCGGAGAAGGTGCAACCGGCGAGCATTCCGCCCATGGCATCTTTACCAAGCAGGAAGCCGATGACAATCGGAGTAAGAACGGCAAGGAGTCCTGGAGCAATCATCTGACGAATAGCAGCTTTGGTTGAAATGTCAACACAAGCGGCATAATCGGGTTTTGCTTTACCTTCCATCAGACCAGGGATTTCTCTGAACTGACGACGCACTTCAGCAATCATATCAAAAGCGGCTTTACCGACAGCCTGCATCGCCAGGGATGAGAACAGGAACGGTACGGCAGCGCCGATGAACAGGCCGATAATCGTCTTCGGAACAAGAATGTCAATCGCTTCCAGGTCAGCTAAATCAGCAAATGCATTGAACAGAACCAACGCCGTAATAGCTGCAGAACCAATAGCAAAGCCTTTAGCAATAGCGGCTGTCGTATTACCGACGGCATCAAGTCTGTCAGTCGTTTTACGCACACTAGGATCGAGTTCTGCCATTTCAGCAATACCGCCTGCATTGTCGGCAACCGGTCCGAAGGAGTCGATCGCTACGATAATGCCTGCCGTAGAGAGCATGGCCATAGCAGCCATAGCGATACCAAATACGCCTGCGAAATGGAAAGAAGCCCAAGTCGCTGCGCAAATGGTGAGAACAGGAAGCGCCGTACTCTTCATCCCAACAGCCAGACCAGTGATCAAGTTGGTTGCAGCGCCTGTCTCAGAGGCTGCAGCAATGGCTTGCGCCGGTTTTTTCTCGTTGGACGTATAGTACTCAGTGATAATTCCAATGATAATATTTACGGCGAGTCCGCAGAGAATTGCAATGAATACGCCGTTCGGAGTCAGAACGGTCCCATCTGCAGTTGTGTAAGAAGCAGGCAGGAGCAAACGAACTGCTATATAAGAAGCAATTGCCGTAATGATATTCGTACCATAGAGCCCCAGGTTCAAAGCCATCTGTGGATTGGCGTTTTCGCCTGTGCGTACAAAGAAGCAGGAAATAATAGAAGCGATGATGCCAATAGCACCAATGATAATAAAGATAGCTTCACCAATACCATGTTGGCTACCGAAGGTCGTATAACCGATCAACATACCGGCAATAGCTGTGGCAGCATAAGATTCGAACAAGTCTGCACCCATACCGGCAGTGTCGCCGACATTGTCACCAACGTTATCAGCAATAACGGCCGGGTTACGCGGATCGTCTTCCGGGATACCGGCTTCGACTTTACCGACCAGGTCGGCACCAACATCAGCTGCTTTCGTAAATATACCGCCTCCCACACGCGCAAAGAGCGCAATGGCGCTTGCGCCGAAGGCGAAGGAGTTGATCGTTTCAGAATCACCGAAGATCAGGAACAAAGCAGCAACACCGAGAAGTCCCAGTCCGGCAACGGCTAAACCCATAACAGCCCCTGCACGGAAGGAGACTCCCAACGCTTTATTCAAGCTAGTGCGCGCAGCTTCCGTGGTGCGGGCATTAGCTCTGGTTGTAATTGCCATGCCAACATAGCCTGCAACAGCGGAAGAAACAGCACCGACCAGGAAAGATAATGCTGCGGGATAGCCTTTTAACACGAACAAAGCAATAAATATAACAAGAGCGATAGGTATGAGTGTTCTATATTGGCGGTTAAGATAAGCCATCGCGCCAACTTGGATAGCTCTGGAAATTTCTTTCATCTTATCGTTTCCAGCGTTTTCCTTAAGTACATTTTTGGCAAATATAACTGCCATAAGTAGCCCGATAATACCAGCTACTACGCCCCATATGGGCATTGTTGAGAAATCCATTTTTGATATACCTCCTAAAAAAATAACCAAGCGGAGTGTGTACCACACCGCCGGGTGTGTTGACTTAAGCGTTCAACAACTGATCCCGGGCAAAGGACCCATGCTAAAAAATATTATTTCATAAATATAGTAAGCCCAAGAGAACTTAATAAAAACAATACGGCAAAGGCGACGCCAAACTTGGCAAATAAGGCATCCTTTCCTTTTGCGGCTTTGCCAAAAAATTGCTCACCTGCACCGGTAATCGAACCGGACAGACCAGCACTCTTTCCTGACTGCAAAAGAACGGTGGCGATCAACCCGAGAGAACTGATTATTAATACTATTACAATAGCGATTGTCATACTTTCACCTCCCTCAAAGTCATAAACACGATTCTAATCATTCTACAAGTATTGCCCCATAGAATGGATAAGATGTATCGTATACCCGTATTCTACCCGGCTTTGCCTGTTGCCGCTTACTTTTGCCTGTCGGCATAAAATAGTAGGTTTTGCTGATTTTGGTCAGCATTGCTATTTTAGCACAGCACCACTGATGACGCAAGAAATTTGCGTCATCAGCAGAAAACTTACAGTCAATATCCCTATTAAGCCGGTGAAAGGTTATTTCAAGACGGCTTTACCTTTGTATATCGCGGTTAATCCAAGCTCTTCCTCAATCCGGAGAAGCTCGTTGTATTTAACCAGACGGTCTGTCCGTGCCGGTGCACCGGTTTTCAGTTGACCGGCGTTGACGGCGACGGCAATATGAGCTAGAGAGACGTCTTCCGTTTCCCCGGAGCGATGCGAAATGACCGTGGTATAGCCAGCTCTCTTGGCTAATTCGATCGTATCCAACGTTTCAGTCAGGGTTCCAATCTGGTTTAGCTTGATCAAAATAGAATTGCCGCACTTTTCCTGGATTCCGCGACTGAGCCGCGTCGGATTCGTTACGAATAAATCATCGCCGACAAGTTGAATCTTCTTGCCGAGACGCTGGGTCAGTTTAGCCCAGCCTTCCCAGTCTTCTTCCGATAAACCGTCTTCGATGGATACAACCGGGTACTTACTGCATAAATCTTCATAATAGGCGATCATTTCATCTGCATTTTTTGTCAGTCCTTCGCCTTCCATGACATAGAGACCGTTCTTGTACATCTCCGTAGCCGCGGCGTCCAAAGCTAGGGTCACTTCTTCGCCGGGTTTGTAACCGGCTTTTGTAATGGCATCGACAATAACTTCAAGTGCTTCCGCATTAGATCGAAGATTCGGAGCAAACCCGCCTTCATCGCCGATAGCAGTGACCAACCCTTTCGCTTTGAGCACTGCCTTTAACGTATGGTATATTTCAGCGCCCATCCGCATAGCTTCGACAAAACTGGAGGCACCAACCGGCATAATCATAAATTCCTGGATATCCACGTTATTGTCGGCATGTTTACCGCCATTTAAGATGTTCATCATCGGTACGGGCAGCTCTTTAGCATTGATACCACCTATATATTGATAGAAAGGCAGTCCGATGTAGAGGGAAGCCGCTCTGGCTGCGGCAAGAGATACACCCAAAATCGCATTCGCACCCAGTTTGCTTTTTGTTTCCGTGCCATCAATCTCATTCAATATCCGGTCGATTCCCGGCTGGTCGAAGACATTCAGTCCTTCCATCTCGGGTCCAATGATATCATTGACGTTGTCAACCGCTGTAAGCACACCTTTTCCTTTATAACGCGCTTGATCACCATCACGCAGCTCTAATGCTTCAAAAGCTCCGGTGGAGGCACCGGATGGCACAGCCGCACGCCCCATGGTTCCATCTTCTAAAATAACATCGACTTCTACGGTGGGGAAACCTCTGGAATCGAGGATTTCTCTGGCAATTACCTGATCAATAAAACTCACGGTTTTTTCACTCCTTATTATAGTTTAGTCGGAATTTTCATTACTTATGTAGTCTGCTCAGAGCAGCCCGAAAGTTCTCCATGATAACCATTATATAGTGTTTCAAGTGTTTAACAAAGAAATACCCGTCATTTCTTTTGGAATTTCTATATCAAGCAGGTCGAGCATGGTCGGCGCAATATCGCAGAGTCGCCCGTCTTCCCTGAGCCGAGTCCCTTTATAAGCATCATTGACCAGGATAAACGGAACTTTATTCGTGGTATGCGCGGTAAAGGGAGAGTTCATTTTTTCGTCGACCATTGTTTCCGCATTGCCATGATCCGCCGTGATCAGGACTGTTCCTGCTGCGGCCTGAACCGCGTCGACGATCTTCCCGACACAGTTATCGACTGCCTCCAACGCCTTGACTGCTGCGTTAAAATAACCCGTATGCCCTACCATGTCGGCATTGGCAAAATTCAAAACAATCACATCGTATTTTTCTTTTTGCATTTTTACCAGCAGGGTATCTGTGACCGTATAGGCACTCATCTCAGGTTGTAGGTTATATGTCGCCACCGATGGTGAAGGAATCAGACACCGTTCTTCCCCATTATCCGGTTCTTCAATGCCGCCGTTGAAGAAGAAGGTCACATGCGCATATTTTTCAGTCTCCGCGATGCGCAGCTGCTTTAAATCATGTTCAGCAAGAACTTCACCCAACGTGTTTTCCAGATTCTGTGGCGGAAAGGCAACCGGACAGTCAAATGTCGCATCATATTCAGTTAGACACACATACTGTACTTTAGGACGATTAGATCTGGCGAATCCGTCAAAATCCTCCTGGATAAACGCACGGGTAATTTCCCGCGCCCGGTCAGCTCGGAAATTAAAAAATATCACACTGTCGCCGTCTTCAATCATACTGATAGGCTTTCCTGTTTCATCAATAATTACCGTTGGGTCGACGAATTCATCAATGATTTTTTTATCATATGAATTTTCTACAGCAGCAATCGCGTTACAGGCCATGGGGCCTTGTCCATGTACCAGCGCGTTATAGGCTCTTTCTACGCGATCCCAGCGTTTGTCGCGATCCATCACATAATACCGTCCGCTGACAGTGGCTATCTTTCCTTTTCCCAATTCTTTCAGCTTTGATTCCAACTGCGTCAGAAAAACTTTGGCACTTTGAGGAAGAACATCTCTTCCATCCAGAACCGGATGAACAAAGATTTTTCCCACACCATTTTGAACGGCCATATCTAAAAGGGCATACAAGTGACTGGCATGAGAATGGACACCGCCATCGGACAGAAGCCCCAGAAAATGGACAGCTCTTCCGCTGTCCCGGGCTTGTTCCATAGCCTTCAACAGCACATCATTCTTATAAAGTTCACCGTCCCTGATGGCTTTAGATATTCGAGTAAATTCTTGATAGACGATTCGTCCTGCGCCGATATTTAAGTGACCGACTTCGGAATTTCCCATTTGACCTTCCGGAAGTCCCACTGCCGAACCCGACGCGTCAAGCTGGGTATGAGGATAGGTTTCCAACAAACGGCAAAAATTCGGCGTCCGCGCCGTTAAGATAGCATTTCCATTTTCTTCCTCGCTGCAGCCCCACCCGTCCAGGATCATCAGCAAGAGCGGTTTTCCCGTTTTACTGACCATAATCGGTCACCTCACGCCATGGATCATTTTCGCAAATTCCTGAACATCCAGGCTGGCACCGCCGACTAATGCCCCGTCAATGTCGGGCTGACTCATTAGTTCTGCGATATTCCCAGACTTGACACTCCCGCCATAAAGGATCCGAACCTGCGAGGATACAGCACCGACAAGACTAGTCAGGGTACCCCGGATAGCCGCGCACATATCCTGCGCATCTTGCGGTGATGCTGTCCGACCTGTTCCGATGGCCCAAATCGGTTCATAGGCAACGACAATTTTCTTGACTTCTTCAGGACTCAAACCATGAATATCCTGTTCCACCTGTTCCCGTACATAAGCTGCCGCTTGGCCGCTTTCTCTTAAGGTTAAATTCTCACCAACACAAAGAATGGGAGTAAGACCATGGTCCAACGCTGTCTTTACTTTCTTGGCAATCAGGACGTCGTCTTCCTTGAAGTATTCCCTGCGTTCCGAGTGGCCGAGGATCACAAACGTACAGGCGAGGTCTTTTAGCATCAGCGGTGAGATTTCTCCTGTAAACGCGCCCTGGGTTTCAAAGTACATATTCTGAGCGCCGATATGAACGATGCTTTCTTCCAATTCATCCTTTAAGACCGGTAACGCGGTAAATGGAGCACAAATCGCTACATCCACATCCGTTACATTATCCACCAGCTCCAGTATCTCGGCTGCAAAATCCCTTGCTTCTTGAACGGTTTTATACATTTTCCAGTTGCCGGCTATCAATGGCCTTCTTGCTGTCATCATAACCCCTCCCATTTTCTCTCATCGTTCATCACATCAAAGCGAATGCGGCTTATAGCCTCCTATTTTTAATAATCCAACCCGTATAGTCTATTCGTTTTTGTCTTTCAATATTGCCACCCCGGGGAGCGTTTTTCCTTCCAGAAATTCCAGGGAGGCACCCCCGCCCGTCGAAATATGCGTCATTTTTTCAGCGACACCTACTTTTTCTACCGCGGCGACAGAATCACCGCCGCCGATGATCGTTGTCCCTGTGCATTCAGCCATAGCCTGGGCAATCTGTTCAGTCCCACGTGCGAAATTATCCATTTCGAATACACCCATTGGACCGTTCCAAATAACGGTTTGAGCCGCAAGCACTGTGTCAGCAAAGCTCTTGGCGCTTGCCGGGCCGATGTCGAGCGCCATCTCATCTGCCTGAATAGCATTGACTTCTGCAACTCTAAAGGGTGCATCCGCTTTAAACTCCCGGGTCACAACAACATCAGCGGGAAGCATCAGCTTAACACCACGTTGCTCAGCTTGTCGGATAAGTTCAGCCGCTAAGTCGATTTTATCCGGTTCAATCAATGATTTACCCACCTCAAAGCCCTGCGCTTTGAGAAAGGTATTGGCCATACCGCCGCCAATGATCAGCGCATCCACTTTTTTCAGCAAATTGTCGATGACCCCGATTTTATCGCTGACTTTGGCTCCGCCAATGATTGCCGCAAACGGTCTATTTGGATTGCTCAGCGCCTGACCTAATATATCGAGTTCCTTCTTCATCAGGAATCCGGCGTAAGCCGGTATATATTTAGCGATTCCCTCCGTTGATGCATGCGCGCGATGTGCGGCCCCGAAGGCATCGTTGACATAAATGTCAGCCAAATCAGCCAGACTGCGGGCAAAATCAGGATCATTTTTTTCTTCCTCAGCATGATACCTGACATTCTCCAAGATCAGAATCTGCCCATCTCTGAGTCCGTCCGCCAGGACTTTGACTTCAGTGCCAACGCAATCCGGAGCCATCTGCACGTCCTGCTGAAGCAGTTGACTTAAATGTCCAGCCACCGGTGCCAGAGAATATCTGGGATCGACCTTGCCTTTCGGACGCCCCAGATGAGAAGCCAGAATCACTCTGGCCCCGTTATCAACAAGGTGCTTTACTGTCGGTAAAGCGGCACGAATCCGCGTGTCATCCGTAATAACCTGCTGATCATCCATGGGAACATTGAAGTCAACGCGAACAAAGACGCGTTCTCCTTTGACTGCTATCTCATCGATACCCATTTTGTCCATTTGATTTCCTCCTAAATACCCCTTAACTTCGAGGAATAGTTTAGTTTACCTTAGCACCCGCTATCTTATTCCGGACGCCAAACATGTTCATTCGAACACACATAAGTCCTTTTGTGTTCTAATTTTAACATATTTTTGTTTATTTGAGCATATTTTTTTAATTCAAATCTCGTTACTTATCGTCATTGAAGGATAAATTAGAGATATATCCGAAAGGATTACTTCTTTCTGATACGAAGAAAACCGGCTGCTTTGCCGGTTTTTGGTTTATAATTATATCTCTATTTCATTTTATTTGTCCTTTTCACCCGCCAAAAATCCGGCTGTAAAAATACGAGTAATGTAAACAGTTCCAGTCTTCCCAACAACATGAGAACGGTTAATACCCCTTTAGCAAATGGATGCAACGAAGCATAAGTATACATTGGACCGACAACCCCAAATCCCGGACCAATACTGCTCAATGTGGCAATCGATGCCGACATGGCGTCAAACGGTTCAAGTCCGGTGCCGGCCACAAGAAGCGAGCCCAGCGCAAAGGTCAAAAAATAGACAAAGAAAAAACGTCCGACGTTGGTCAGAACGGAACTATCCACGACACGATCCTGCACAACGATATTGACGACAAGACGAGGGTGAATGGCCTGTTTAAGCTGGGCCAGGCCCATTTTAACCAGCAACAGGATCCTGGACACTTTAATCCCACCGGCTGTGGACCCGGCAGACGCCCCAATGAACATCAGAAAAAACAAGACCATCTTAGCAATCCCCGGCCACTGATCGAAGTCTGTCGAGGCAAAACCGGTGGTGGTCATGATCGATGCCGTCTGAAAAACAGAATCCCTTAGTGCAGGCCCCGAGCTTACCCCCTGCTGAATGACCAGCGATGCAGCAATGATGACGATAGAGATCGAAACTATCAATAAGTAACACTTCAATTCTGCATCGCGCAAGGGCTTAAGGGATCGCTGCTTCCAAACCTGAATAAATAGACTGAAGTTTGATCCGGCAATTAACATAAACCCTGCTGTAATCAACTCGATCGGAATTGAATTATACGCCTCGATACTTGCTGTACGCGTAGAGAAACCACCGGTAGCCATTGTCGCAAACGCATGGTTGATAGCATCAAATAAAGACATCCCTGCCGCTAATAATAGCAAGACATTGATAACGGTCAGCCCAAAGTATATGCGCCAAAGAATTGTCGCCGTATCCTTAATTCTTGGAACAATTTTATCATCGATGGGTCCCGGCGTTTCCGAATAAAAGATGCGGGCATTTCCAATCCCCAAGTTTGGCAGCAGGACAATAAACATGACAATGATACCCATCCCGCCGATCCAGTGGAGCAGGCTTCGCCAAAGGAGAATACTGCGCGGCAGTAATTCCAAATCGGTTAAAACACTGGCTCCGGTCGTTGTCAGCCCGGAAACCGTTTCAAACAGGGCATCGATATACGTGGGAACCACCCCGGAAATAATAAATGGCAATGCACCGAACAAAGAGGCAAATATCCAGGCTCCGCCGACAACGGCAAAGCTGTCCCGCACCCCGATCTTGCCATCAATTTTGCCATGAAAAAACATTATGGCACCGACAAGGGCAGTAATCAGCAAAGAAATAAGAAAAGACCACATAGCTGTTTCTCTATAAAACAGTGCAACCATAAGCGGGATGGCTATCGTTACACTGAACGCCATCAAAAGCCTTCCCAAGATATTTTCCAGCAGTGTCACGTTCATTTGATGTGAATCTCCGTTAAAAGAATTTATTGATTTTATTCATCATATCGGGAAGTGAGAAAACAACAATGTTATCACCCGGTTCCAATATGGAATCGCCTTTGGGGATATAGACCTGTCCCTTATGTAATACAGCCCCAATCAGACATTCACGCGGAAACTTGATTTCCTTCAACTTGCGATTGGCTGCTTTTGATGTTGGAGTGACTAGAATTTCCATAGCCTGAGCTTTAGCACCTTCCAATAAGGCAACAGAAATAAACTTGCCCCTGCGTACCTGACTCAGAATAAACCCGGCTGTAATAATTCGCGGCGACAAGACCGAATCGACACCCACCTTCTCCATGAGCGGGATATACTCGGTCCGTCCTACCCGGCAAATTGTCTTTTGAGCACCCATATCCTTGGCCATCAATGCCAGCAGAAGATTCAGCTTGTCGTCATCTGTTAGGCAGACGACAGCGTCAGAATCGCCAACTCCCTCATCCACCAGGAGCTCCAAGTCGGTTCCTTCTCCACAATAGACACTGCCTTTTTTCAGATGCTTCGCCAGGGATTGACAGCGTTCCGGGTTTTTATCGATGACTTTAACAACCATCCCTGCTTTTTCCAGAAGCGTTGCGAGACTTCGGCCTATTCGCCCTGCTCCGATGATCATGACCTTTTTGACCGGACCCATTTTTTGCGTAAAGTCATTCTGTACTGCTTCCAAAGAAAGCGGATCACCTACCAAAAATACATTGTCATTTGGCATAAGCACATCCGACCCATGAGGAATAATCATCTTATTCCTGCGTAGTATGCCTGCAATCAACATATTTGGCGGAAGATCCAATTGCGAAATCGGCATATGGGTATGCGGTGATTCTGGGTGAATCCGGATTTCCAACAGACGGATTCTGCCATTAGCAAACTCTTCAACTTCCAACGCTGTTGGTATGAATAAAATTCTGCTGATTTCCACCGCGGTGATTTGTTCCGGATTAATGGTTAAATCAATGCCCAATGACCGGTGAAATTCCGATTCTTCTTTCCCTATATATTCAATATTACGAATACGGGCAATTGTTTGTTCGATCCCTGCCTGTTTGGCAGCCATACAGGCTACCATATTGACCTCATCGCTGTCCGTCACCGCAATCATCAAATCCGCTGCGCGAACATACGGATTCATCAGCACCCGGGGACTCGCACCGTTACCTTGGATCGTCATGACATCGAGATTACTCTGAATGATATGGCGTCGCGCTTCATCTTCTTCGATCACAACGACATCATGGTCTTCTTCAACAAGGTATTGCGCAAGGGTAAAACCAACCTTGCCAGCCCCGACAATGACAACTTTCACTTCAATGTTCCTCCGGTTATGATCGTTAAACCTACTGCCATCTATAGCGAATGAAATATTGAATATCATACCATATAGAGTGAAAATAGCAAGAAAATAATTGAAATAGGCTACCCATTCTGCAAGGTCTTGGCGATCCGGACAATATGTTCATTGATCTTATAAAACCAGTTATCAAGGTCGAGGATTGCCTTTTGAACCTCGTCAGCGTCTACTGATACGGAATTCCCGGCGCCCTTCTGCATACCGCAGACAACACCGTTTTGGATGAGATTATAACTCTCTATAATCCGCTCCTGATTAGCAAAGATTTTCTCTGCCAAGTCCTTTTCACCTCGGTTTAACAGAGGAAGGAGCGTCAAAAAATTCTCGGAAACAAGAATATACAATTCCCCCATCCGGTCGATATCATCATCGTGTATGGTCATTTTTTCGGAATGGATCCGCCCTCCTAATCTGGCCATAACCACCAAGCTGTCGGCCAGATATTCCAATTCTTTTATAATAAGTTGGTAACTATGACTGGCTACAATTTGCTCCCGCGTCAGATCACGCCGATATAGATCCTTAATAAATTTGGACAGCTCTTCATAATGCCAGTCTACTTCCCGTTCTGTACGCTCCAGCTCAGCGATGACTTTCGTATCTCCGGTAAAAATCAATCGGGGCAAAAGCTGAAACATATTTTCCAAAATCCGGTTGCCTAGCCACCGGATTTCCTGCCTGACCTGATTAAGTGCAACTTCCGGTAATTCCAAAGCAGACCGTGACAGATAAATGAGCTGCTGTCTTTCTTCCCGTTTCCGCTGGGGTACCCACTTAAGCAACGCTCGCGTTAAATATTTGTTTAACGGCAAAAATAAAACGACCATAAAAATGGCTGAGAAAAGATGGGTATTAGCGACTTGCCTTGGGAAATCGGCTGTTGTCCACTGAACAAAGAGAGCGACGTATTTGAAAAAGGGCAGCAGGATAATGGCAGCAGCGATACGGTAGATGCTATTGGCAACGGCAACCCGAACCGCATCGGTTCTCTCGGAACTCAACGAGGAAAAGAGCGTTGTCATCGTTCCCCCGATGTGTGCGCCCATAACCAGCGGAATGATAGCTTCAATTGTCAAAAGCCCATTCGTTGACAGAGAAATCAGGATAGCAAGAAACGCAGCGCTGCTTTGCAGCAGTGTCGTTATTAAAATACTGACGATAATACCCAACAGCGGAATAACTCCCAGCTGAGTAAGAAAGTCGCCGACCAGCGGCGACGTCTTAAGTCCAGCGAAAGCGCCGGATAAAAAAGACATGCCAACAAAAATACAGCCAAAACCGATAAACGCCTGGCCAATGCTTTTCGTGAGCGGTGTCCGCACGATGAGCAATAAAATAAAGCCGATAAACAAGAGAAACAGAGAGAAGTTTAAAATTGGAAATGAAATCAACTGGATAACGATCGATGTCCCAACGGCGGATCCTAAAACGACGCCAAGTGCTTGCGTCAATGACATGAAACCGGAATTGACGAACTCGACAATCATAACGGTAGTGGCTGTACTGCTCTGTAAAGCAACCGTCATAACAATTCCAAATAAGGAGGCCGCCCACGGTTTTTTTGTCAGTGAAGCTAATATGCTTTTTAATCGATTTGCCGCAATTTTCTGGAGTCCATCGGACGTGACATTAACACCATACAAGAAAAGGCCCAGTCCTCCCAGAAAATGCATTGCCATAGTAATATACGACATGAACCCTCCGCTACGTTGACTAAACATAAGCAGATATAAAAGAACGCTATACTTAGTTTTACACCTATTATATACCTATAATGTTTTTTTATCGGTAATTATCTTCTCGGCGATTTCCTCAATTTTACGCAAGCGGTGATTGACCCCCGACTTCCCGACCTTTGGGCTTAAGCTCTCGCCCAGCTCTTTAAGTGTATAGTCCGGATATTCAAGACGCATCCGAGCAATATCCTGTAGGTTTTCCGGCAGCGCTTTCAGTCCGATCGTCCTGTCAATCAGCCGGATCTTCTCCAACTGTCGGACTGCGGCATCCACGGTTTTATTCAGGTTGGCCGTTTCACAATTGACGATGCGGTTGACTTGATTACGCATACCTTTGATGATGCGAATATTTTCAAACTCAAATAAGGCCTGATGCGCACCGATCAAAGCCAAAAACTCCACAATATGCTCGCTTTCTTTTAAATAAACAACGTGAAAGTTCTTCCGGGTACTGACCTTTGCTTTAAGATTAAACTTATTAAGCAAGTCGCTCAAATCAGCGGCCAAAACAGAATCATTGGTGATGATCTCAAGATGGTAATTGCCTTCCGGGTTGCTGATTGAACCTCCTGCCAGAAAAGCTCCTCTTAAATAGGCTTTTTGGTCACATTTTCTTTTAATCAAATTTTTATCAATCCCGGCTTGTATCTCCCCGTTTTCATTAAACAGACCGAGCCGCTGCAAATCACTGATTTCTCTCGGGTAGATTTTGACCAGATAAGAATTGTTCTTTTTCAGCCGTAATTTACGCCTAACAACAATATCTGCAGGAAGTTTCAGCAACCCCTTCGTCAAGTTGTATATTTTTCTGGCTACCGGTGCACTTTCTGTAATTACATTCAGTGAATGCTTTTGATTCGTGCTGATTTGCAATGTCCCATCCATGCGGATGAGCGAAGCTAATTCTGCCAGTTCACAGCAGGGTTTTTGTCCCCCCAGCCGGGCAAGTTCCTCTTTCGTTGCGGCACTAAACGACATACGATCAACTCCGATTTCCTTACAGCTTGACGTTACATGTTAATGTTCTTTAATTTTCGGTTTAAGAGATAAGAATCGACCATCGCGACACGTTCGTTGACAGGTTTTAAGAAGAAAAGGATACGCAGCAGTTCCTTAGCTAACTTCTCTGGGTCATGCCGAACAACATCCCCACCGGTATAAAAGTCGTTCTCAAAATACCGGACTCCCAGCTTGGCAACGGCGGACGCGTCATTGCGTACTTGTTCTGCACCTTCAGCCAAATAACGGGACAATACTGGCTGTGAAATACTTTCCTTAGCAGCGAGTACAGCATCTATCAGACCTGTTCCGCCATGTTCGATGATCGCTCTCAAATGATCAGCTACGGAGTAATGATCCGTTTCCCCAGGTTCGGTCATGATATTGCATATATATAAGCAAGGTGCCTTGGCTGCGACAATCTTGTCGCGCAGCCCTTTAATCAAAAGATTCGGGATGACGCTGGTATATAAGCTACCCGGTCCTAAGATGATCAGGTCGGCATCGCCAATAGCGTTTAATGCTCCGGGCAGCGGCTCACAGTCCGGTGGTGATATGTTTAAATACTTGATCTTGCCCGGTGTCGTTCGAATCGCTGTCTCCCCGTTGATTGACCGTCCATCCTCAAAATAAGCGTTTAATGTTACCGGAGACAATGTTGATGGATATACCTCTCCTTTTAAGGCAAAAACCTTGCCAACTTGTTCGATCCCCTTTTGAAAATCGCCATACCGTCCGGCCAAACCGGCTAAAAAAAGGTTCCCTAAACTATGCCCTTCCAACGTTCCGCTGTTAAAACGATACGAGAAAAGGTCTTCCATAACATCTTCTTTTTCAGCCAAGGCAACTAAGCAGCTGCGTATATCGCCGGGAGGCAAGACCCCTAACTCCCGGCGCAGCCGTCCGGAGCTTCCGCCATCATCTCCTACGGTCACTATGGCGGTCAAATTACTGGTATATTCCTTTAGCCCTTGAAGCAGTGCGGATAACCCTGTACCTCCGCCAATTACAACGACCCGCGGACCCCGTTTAAGCTGCCGTCGCGAATAAATGACATCCAAGATCCGTTCCTCATTATCGGGAATAAGTACCGATATGATGGAGCCAATCATCCTTTTAAGTCCGATAAATATGAATACCGCGCCAATCAGGACAATTACAATCCCCGCAGGTATGACCGACGCTGTCCTATCCCCTGCCAGGTTAGTAATACTTTGCCTCAGCGCATGCTCCAAGAATCCCAGGGCATTACCCGAGCTAATAACGGCAAAACCGCTGGCTACCAAAAATATTCCCAGGGCAGCAAGCATAAAATACCTTTTTACACCGAGATTGGGATAGAACCATTTGCACATCTCAAAAAGCTTTTCTTTTACTTTCATAATCTACCTTCCTGGCGCCAGTCCAAGATCCTCTATCAATAGATATGATTCAAAACTGCCAAATACGACCTATTGGATATCCCGATGGTTAACGACGCAGGAATAATGATGGGTTCTTAAAAATTCAGCTGTCTTTTCAGTAACAGCAACGGATCGATGCTGTCCCCCGGTACACCCAATTCCAATGACCAGGTGGCTTTTTCCTTCCTTGAGATACAAGGGCAATATATATTCAAGCATGGCAAAAAACCGTTTAATAAACTCTTCGGTGGTTGGATTGGAAAGAACGAAATCACGTACGGGTGTATCCTTGCCGTTCATTGGTTTTAGCTCCTCCAGATAGTACGGATTTGGCAGAAAACGGACATCAATAATCGTATCCGCATCTAAAGGAATGCCGTATTTAAAGCCGAAGGAGACAACAGAAACCGACATTCTGGCCGGATCGTAGTCCTTGCCAAAAAGATTCCTGATTTTTTCTTTCATTTGCGACACGGTTAGATCAGAGCTGTCAATTATTTTATTGGCTTTGCCTCTCAAATCGGCGAGGAATTCTCTTTCTTTATGAATACCTTCCAACACATTGCCCTTTGGTGAAACAGGGTGTCTGCGCCGAGATTCCTTGTAGCGATTCACCAGTACATCATCCGACGCTTCCAAAAAGAGGATCTCATACTTGTACCCGGCTGATTCCAAATCGTTGAGTGCCTGGTTCAATGACGAGAAGAAATCGCCGACCCGCAAATCGCAGACAATGGCCGCTTTGTCGATTTTGCCTTGGGATTGGGCACACAGATCAACAAATTTTTCGATGAGGGTTGGCGGAAGGTTATCCACACAGAAAAAACCCAGGTCCTCCATACTCTGCAACGCCTGTGTCTTTCCGGCCCCCGAAAAGCCTGTTATGATAACCAGATTCAATGATATTCCTTTCATCGCCTTACCCTCCATTATGACAAAAATCATGCTGACAATCGCGTTTTGTTTAAACCTACTTTTGGATCTGATCGTTTACTTTAACAGCTGCTTCCTGGACACGTCGCAATTCATTGGCAGTATTTGCTCCACTGTTGATATTTGTCCAGGCATCGGCTAACAGCTGATAATATTTCCAGTCATAGCGGCTGCCTTCCAGGTAAAACGCATTTTGCAGTGATACCCCCACTTCCGCTTGAAACCGTGATGGCTGTGCCGCCGCGGTATAGTAGTCACTGGCGGCCGGCAACCCTGCGACCGCCGAAAAAGCCTCTTGTTCCGAAGTTGATGTGATCAATTCTTCTTCCACTAAGCGAATCGCGCTTTCCATCTCAGGCACTGTTTTGATCAAAGAATTCGCTATCCCGATAGTATTGCTTAGTAGTGGTTGTCCCTTATCTCCAAGCAGCGTGTATAAAGCAATACAGTCTGTATTTTTACTGAGAGCGGAAATTTTCTCCATATCACTGCCCAAGGCGAGTAAGTATGGAATCTCGCCTTCTTTAAACTTATCCCATGCCGTATTATCGACCACCAGTCGTCCCTCTTTTTTCAATCCGTTTATTTTATTAAAGAAGGTCAGATTAGCCGCGGAATCCAAAGCGGGAACGCCATTTGCAGAGAGCATTCCGCCCTCTGCGATCCACCAGGGACTAAGGAGATCCAAGCTGGCAGTGGACGCGGCGATAATACCCTTCTTTTCAATAATATCCGTAATGCTTGCCGGAGCTGTTTTTATTCTATCCGTACGATAATATAACAGCGGTACATCAGTCAGCCATGATGCGGCAAAGGCCTGTTTATTAAAGATAAACACCGCTTTGGCTGAAGGATATAGTGATTCCGTATCCGCCAATACCGGGGATATCATTCCTTTTTCATAGATTGAGAACAGGATCTGGCGCCGGGCAATGATGATTTCCGGTCCCTCTCCCCCTGCCTGATAATTATAGACACGTTGAACGAATCCGGACTCTGAGAATTTTTCGCTCTTGACCCGGACTTCAGGAAATTCGTTATTGATACGTGCAAATTGTTTAAGCAGTGCTTGTTCTTGCTGGCCTTGCAGCGAATACCATACGGTCACCGTGACTGGCGCATCCCCACCGGGTTCTCCTGGCGACGGCCCCCCGGAACAGCCTGTAAGAACCGTCACAGCGAGCACGATACAAAGCAGGCAAACATTGATTTTTTTCCTATACTGCGTTTTCATTTAAGGCGTATCCCTTCTCTGTCGGCGGATATGCCGCTGGTCAAACGGTCATATCATTTCCTCTATTCTAATCGTTTAGCGGTAAAGTTTCAAATAGTGTTCAATGAGCGTTATGGGGTTATCGATCTTATAGAAATATGTTTGCTTCCCAGGATAGACAAACAGGTACCAGCAACCGGTTTCTGTTGTATTCAGCGTTTCAACAGCAGACGGCACCTCCCAACGGAAATAGGCCACCGCTGTCGCCCGGGCCCACTGGCGCTTATCCATTGCCTCGATCTCAGGGATCACTGTCCGCCATAATGGATCATTCCGTATGGCTTCCTTCAATTGGTTGGATTCAATAAGCTCTTTTGTCATTGCTGCCTCTTCCTCACGAAGAAGGTAATCCGGTAATTGTCCCGGTCGACCATCCCGATAGTAATCAAAGCGCAGTGCATCCTTCCAAATTAACTGTCCGTCGTGATCGTTTGACTGAAATCGCCGATAGGTACCGGGATATTTCAGCATAAAATCCCAGAGCTTTTCGAAGAGGGCTTTGGAACTCCATTCTTGCCTGAACCAACCTTTACAGCTCCAATACCGGGAAAAGTCGTGATAAAAACTAAACGGATCCGCAGCTCGTTTTTCATCTTTTAATATCAATTCGAGAACGTATTTAAATCTTCCCGAATTATAATACTTCTCTAGGATATCCTCCAGTTTGCTGAGATCAAGCATTTCCTGATGGGTCATATGCGCGGTTTCCAAAATAGTGTAAGGCGGTTCCGGGCAGAACTTCAGGCGATAGACCGCACTCTTCTCCCGGATCTCCGACCCCTTCAGCACTTTCAGGAAACCGAGCTGGAGATGGTTCGGTTTCGCCTCATATACCGAATTAAAAGAGTCCCGAAATTTTTCCCAAGCCTCATAAGGGAGACCGGCAATCAAATCCAGATGAACCGGAATGCCGCATTTTTCTTGTAAATAGCGAACGCGATGCTTCCAGTCTTCAAATCGCTGGGCTCGCCTTACCGCTTTTAACGTCGGAGGATAAGTAGACTGTACTCCGATTTCTAATTGGATCATCCCTGCCGGATAATCAGCGAGATAAGCCAGCCACTCCTCATCCAGCAAATCACCGTCCATCTCGCAGTGCGCACGGGGAATAGATATTCCCTTGATCTTTTCCGCTTCCTGCCTGAAAATATTCAAAATGGCAAACGCATGCGGTTTATCGGCATTAAACGTCCTGTCAACGAATTTAATTGTCGAAGCACCTCCGGCCAATAACTGACGCAAAACAGGCCTTAAATGCTCAGGCTCCATATAGCGCACCCCTTGAAAGGTTGAAGACAGGCAGAACGCGCAATTATTTGGGCAGCCTCTGCTTGACTCCACATAGACCAGCCTTCCGCGGAAATCCGACTCACCCCCATAGGGATTCGGCAGACAAAGAGAATAATTGGCAGGCCCTGTTGCACCTTGCTTCCTGCCAGAATGAGCTGCTTCCCCATTGTGTAAGCGCCATACAATGCCCTGTATCGCATCGGACGGTGCTTCATCTACCCATGACTTGATTAAATTCGGCAGAGTGATTTCACCCTCTCCGATCACGATGGCATCCAATTCAGGGTATCGATCTAAAATATTCGCAGCGTCAAAGGAAACCTCAGGCCCTCCGGCAACGAAGCGAACATCGGGCATAACCGGCCGCAGCCGTCTCACTAAAGCCAAAATCGACGTAATGTTCCAGATATAGCAGGAAAAACCGAGGATATCCGGCTTTTCTTCAAATATTTCCCCTGCTATCTTTTCCAGCTGATCATTGATGGAAAACTCACGGATTTGAACATCCCAATCCGCTCTGCCCTCTCCCCTTAATACTTCTCTTAAGTATCGAACAGCTAGATTGGTATGGACATAGCGGGCATTTAACGCCACCAACAATATCTTCACTTACCTTACCCTCTTGCTTTCCCAGTAGTTTTTTTTGGCGTCAGTGTTACTTTAATGCAAACCTCTCAATCGCATGAGCTACCCCATTTTCTTGATTGGACAGGGTAACATAATCGGCAATTTCCTTCAGTTCTTCAAGCGCGTTGCCCATGGCGACGCCGGTACCGGCATAACAGATCATTTCCATATCATTATGGTTATCCCCAATCGCCATCACTTCTTCCGGAAGGATGCCGAGCTGTTCAGCCAAAACCTTCAACGCGTTACCTTTATTAACAGATTTTTCGATAATATCCATATAATGCGCCCGAGACGTCGTAAAATGCAGACGATCAGCATAGAGCCTGCTGACTTCTTCCGTTGCGGTCATTAAAGCGTGTTCTTCACCAATGCATTGGATTTTATCCGCACCCTCCGGTTCGTTTTCCAACAAGGCCACCAGATCGGTGGTGATGATTCTAATACCCGTCATCTTTTCATACGCTTCGGAATGCTGATTAGCCCTATACGTATACACATTATCTTTTATAAAAACCTGGGTATGGATCTCCTTTGGATATAGGCGGCGGACAATCTCTGCTCCCAGGGCCGGGGGAATCACTTTACGGTATATGATCTCCGCATTGCCGGCTTGTTCGATTAAAGCCCCGTTATACGTGATGATCGGTACATCCAAACACAGTTCCCGGGCATGCTTCCTTGCGGAAAAAGCCATCCTCCCCGTAGCCAGCGTCACTTTGACCCCTTGAGCGACGGCCCGGCGAACCGCCTCTTTATTCTCTTCAGAAATGCAGCCTTCATCGTTAAGCAATGTATCATCAAGATCCATAGCAATGAGCTTGATCATGATTTTCAACTCCTTTTGACATCGCAGTCTCACTCTTTACCCCTCTCATTATACCATAGACGAAAGCGAATTAATTTCGTGATATCTCCTCTGTTGACATCCATTTATTTAAATTGATAGTATAATTTAAAGGATAGATAATGGAGCAGAGGTTACGCTTGTGACGAATTGGCTGTTAGGTACGAAATTACTCTTGATTGCTTATATGATCATGTGCTTTGTCCTCAGAGGAACAGCCCAAATCGCACTGGTCGTGTTATGTCTTCTCCTCTATATTATCTTCAGTATGTTATTCTTGTTCCCTAAGAAAGTCTGGCAGAAGAGAGCTTCTCTGTCAGCAGGTATTTTAACGCTCATAATAGCCGCCATTTGGGTAAATGATCTCTTCATCTTTTTACTGCCGTTAACGATTTTGGAGCTTTTTGACCAGTTTTATCAGCATGCCCGGTTCACATTGATCCCTGACGGCCTCGTTGTTTTTTTTCTGCCCGCTGATCTCGTTCCGGAGTATCTGCTGATTAGCGTGATGAGCATTCTTATTTTTACCTTAGCGCTGGGATCATACAGCCGGATTAATACGCTCTCCACCGATAATGACAGCTTAAGAGAAAAAAACGATCGTCTCTATCATCGACTTCAAAGCAGTACGGAATATGAAAATCAGGTCAAGTATATGACGCAGTTGGAAGAGAGGAATGCACTGGCTCAAAATATCCATGACAAGCTTGGACATGTTCTTGCCGGCAGCCTTATCCAGCTGGAAGCGGCTGCCGTGCTGATGGATAAAGATATACCGACATCTCAACACATGGTTAGAAATATTGTTCAGGTTCTGAAAGACGGTATGTCCGACATACGCTCCACGTTACGAGCAATCAAACCGGCTCCTGAGCAGTTGGGGATCAACCGTTTAAAAACAGTGGTAGATGAATTCGCGCACAACAGCCCGATTCAGGTACACTTGAACTATTCCGGGAATTTGGATCGTATCACCCATTGGCAGTGGAAAATAATCCTTGACAATGTGACCGAGAGTTTGACCAATGCCCTTAAATATTCTTCCGCGAACGATGTGAAAATCACCGTTGACGTCATGAACAAACTGATCAAGCTCGAAATAAAGGATAACGGCATTGGCTCAGTGTCTATTAAAAAAGGACTGGGCATTAAAGGCATGGAAGAAAGAAGTGAAAACAACGGCGGCAAGCTCTTAGTTGACGGTTCCAACGGGTTTTCCGTCATCACATTATTACCGGTTAAAGGAGATTAGAAAACGTATGGCAATTCGAATTCTCATCGCCGACGATGACGCATTGATACGCGAGGGTCTGAAAATCATCCTTCAGAATGATGAACGTTTTGAGGTCATCGCCTGCGTCGAAACCGGCTTACAAGCTGTGCAGTGCTGCGAAAAGGAGTCTGTTGATGTCGTTTTGCTCGATGTCCGGATGCCCATTATGGACGGACTTCAAGCATCAAAAGAAATATCTTTAAAGACCTCGGCTAAACCATTAATCCTGACCACATTTGACGATGATGATTTTATTTTTTCAGCCGTCAAAAATGGCTCCCGGGGCTACCTCCTCAAAAACAATGACCCGAGCAAGCTGATGGATGCCATTAAAACAGTTTATGACGGCGGAATCGTGATGCAGGACGTAGCGATGGAAAAAATACGGGAGGGATTAACTCTCAGCCAGGATTCTCGGCCAAAGATAGCCGAGCATGTATTTACCGACCGCGAATGGGATATCGTCAAACTCATTTCCAAGGGCTTAAGCAACCGGGATATTGCCGGTGAGCTTTTCATGTCCGAAGGCACTATTAAGAATTATATCAGCGCTATTCTGGCTAAAACAGGGCTTAAACACAGGACACAAATCGCCATATACTACCTGACCGGCCTGAAGCAAGACTCCTGACCCAAAACAGCCGGAATTACTCCCGTTGAAATAAATGACTTTCGTCATATCACGCAGTGACCTTTTGTACTAACACGAGGTCGCTTTTTTGATTACAATAAAATCAATTCATGATGTTGCCCATGATGAAAGCCAACGCATCGTGACGTACGTGATTATAGACCGTGGATGAAGGAGTGTTGTGTTATGAATATCCTGAAAATGGATCACATTACCAAGAAGTTCGGAGATGTTATTGCTGTCGATAATATGACCCTGAACCTTCCCGCAGGGGAAATATTCGGCTTATTAGGACCTAACGGCGCCGGGAAAAGCACGGCAATCAATCTGATCATCGGCTTATTGACCCCCAACAAGGGCAGTATTGAGATACTTGGCCAGAATAGCCGGGAAAATAAAGTTTTTGCTAAGAAAAACATCGGGATTGTTCCTCAGGACATTGCCATCTATGAAGACCTGACCTGTATGGAAAATGTTAAATTTTTTGCCGGCTTATACGGTTTGCGGGGTGCCTCCCTGACCAAAGCTGCTAAGGAAGCACTTGAATTTACCGGGTTAAGCGATAATGCCAAAGGTTACCCTAAAAGCTTTTCCGGCGGCATGAAACGGCGTCTGAATATTGCCTGCGCTATCGCCCATCACCCGAAACTCCTTATTATGGACGAACCAACGGTAGGCATCGATCCCCAGTCTCGCAATCATATCTTGCAATCCGTCAAACGATTGAATGCCATGGGCTGTTCCATCATCTATACGAGCCACTATATGGAGGAAGTAGAAGAAGTGTGTTCGTCAATTGCTATTATGGATCACGGAAAAGTGATCGCCATGGGAACGAAGGATGAGCTTAAAGCCCTCATCAGTGACTCAAATACGATTTGGATCACAGTCAATGACGACCTCTTCCGTGTGAAAGAAGATGCGCTTAAAACCATCCCCGGCGTCCGTCAGATAGATGTTGAAGAGAATACGATCAAAATAAGTTCTGCGAGAGAGGTGAATAACCTCGATAAGATCATCTGCTATTTTACCGAAAACAGCATCCCGATCAAAAGTGTTGAAAGCAAGGTCCCTGACCTTGAAACCGTTTTCTTATCTCTGACCGGCCGCAGTCTTCGAGACTAGGGGGGAGTGGAACAATGAGGTTATTATCAATTATCCGAAAAGAATTCATCCAAAATATCAGAAATACGAAAGCCAATATTATGATGATCCTATTTCCGATCGTTTTGATTACCATACTGGGAGCTGCTTTTTCCACTGCATTTTCTAACGATATCGCGCTGGACAATGTCAAGGTTCTTTATACCATCAACGGTGACCAGGAACTTTCCTCAAGCTTCAAAGGTTTTCTGGATGATTTGCACAACGAGGTCGGAATCACCTTTACTGAAGCAAAGAATAAAGATGCAGCGATCAGCAGTATCAAGAACACGGAATTCTCCTGTTATATTAACTTGACAGAGGATCCACAGAAAATAGAAATTATTAAGAACGCACGCTTTAACTTTGAGGCGAATTTGGTAGAGTCTCTTGTTAAGTCCTTTGCTTCCCGATACGAAGCCATCAGTCAAATTGCCCAAAATAATCCCTCTGTTCTGCCCTCCGTTTTGAGCAACCCCGCCATGGACTTTGTGAAGATACAATCATTGGATAAGAAACGACAGCCCGGTGCTCTTGACTATTATGCCGTCACCATGCTGACACTCATCTTGATGTACGCATCGCAATCGGGATTTTGGTCTATTAAAACAGAAAAAAGCTATAAAACTGGCAACAGAATGCTCTGCGCACCGGTCAACCGCATGGAGATATTGGCAGGCAAAACATTGGGCTCTATCTTTGTGACTGTTCTTCAGGGAACAATCGTCCTCCTGTTTAGTACGTATGCGCTGAAAGCGTATTGGGGAACAGATATTCCAACCATCTTCCTAATCATCATCTCTGAGGCTATTCTTGCCGTGAGCTTGGGTACCGGTATTGCTTATCTCATACACAATGACGGTGCAGGCAATGCCATTCTGAATATTATTGTCCCCGTTCTGGTCTTCCTTGGCGGCGGATATTTCCAATTACCCGAGTCCAGCTCGGTTTTACAAAAAATCACCGCAATATCACCGATAAAATGGACCAATGATGCGCTCTTCCGAGTCATCTATGATAAGGACTATACTTATGTTATCGCGGCGATTGCGGTCAATCTCTTGGCGGCAGCACTATTCTTGGGTATCGCTGCTCTGTTTTCCAAAAAGGAGGCGGTATAATTGAAAAACCTATGGTTAATCATGCAAAATACACTTAAAATTACCTTTCGAAAAAAGGGGAATATCATTGTTTATCTGCTTCTTCCCCTACTGGGAATCATGGTTTCCCAAGGCCTATATGCCGGCGCAAAATCCGGTTCTATGCCTATTGCTCTCAATGATCAGGATCAGAGTGTTTTGTCACAATACCTCCTGAGTGAAACGGAAAAGACCGGCAACTATCACATCGTCCAACTCGATAACAACGCAATCAAGGATCACCTCTTAGATCAACGCATTCGTGCCGAAATCATCATCCCTGCCGGTTATGCGCAAAGCATCTTGGCCATGTCTCCCCAAAAAATTGAAATTGTTTCTCTCAAGGGACAGGATACGACCATCTGGCTGGAGCAGTTCTATAATTTGCAGACACGCAATCTTGCCGATCTGGCGGTTGCGTCAGGCGGAGATCCCGCAGGTTTCAATACGATTTTTGAAGCATACAAGGATAATGCGTTAGCCGTACAGGATGTGGCGGTTCAAGACGAAAGTATCAGCAAAAGTATTACTTTAGAAAGTATGGGCTTCCTCCTATTGTTTGTTATGCTGGGTAGCGGATTTACCTCCATGCTGATTCTCAATGAAAAGAAATCACGCACGTATTACCGAATTTGCTCCAGCCCGGTTACTGCGAAAGCCTATCTAGGAGCAAACACACTGAGCAGCATGATCATCATCTCCATCCAGGCACTTATCATTATCCTGGCGTTAGCCTATGCTTTTCACGTCGAAACCTTTGTTCCGGGTTATATCCTCTTTATCATCCTCTTCTTATTTGGCTTGGTTTCGATTGGGATTGGCCTGGTCACAACTGTCTTCTCCTCTTCATCGTACATGGCGGGAACGCTTTCGACCTTGATCGTCACCCCGACGTGCCTCATCGGCGGCTGTTTCTGGCCTGTTTATCTGATGCCGGATATCATGCAGAAAATTGCCCATTTTACCCCGCAATGGTGGGCACTCGATGCGATTCAGCGCATTCAGTCCGGCAAGGAGCTGACAGATATCCTGATCAATATCGCCATATTACTTGGTTTTGCTGCGGCCTTGTTCTTAATTGCCGTCTTCCGATTTGCCCGGGAAGAAAATATTCAGAAGTTCGTTTAGATGGGCTAAGCTTACCACGCTGTTTTTATCTGGTGGAGTTTTTTTCGATGCGCTCATGGTTTATTTTGTGTTTTATCTCCCGTTGCCAAAACAGCACGCGCCACTCCCGGCACCCACGCCGCGACCGGAAAATCCTTTTCCTCCGGAGCCAAGTCCTGTACCCTTGCCGACACCTGTCCCGTCACAATAGGCTGCGTTTGCTTCGATTCGTTGGATCAACGCATCCGCTTCCTGCTGGGTCAACAATCCTGCAGTCACTTTTTTCTGGATGGCGGCCTTTTTGTTTATCAACATCTGTTCTTTGAATTCTTCCAGCAAACCGGCGTCAGCTGCAAGCTGGCCAAAGCTTTTCCCTGACTCTCTCTGGTCATAAGCCTGATCCACTGTAATCCCTTTCAATCCGGCATATATCTCCGCGGGAGACTTGTAAGTTGCTGCTAGCGCTGTCCCAGCTCCTACCAAGATAAGCCCTGCTGTTATAACACCAATAATCACTTTCTTCATTGCTGTTCCTCCTATCTAATCCTATTAGAGCATCGCTCTCTTTACTATGTACAGTTTATCGCGACATTATGAAGAAGTAATGGAGAACTCGTGTGAGTTTAGAGAACGACACGTATAGGCCCCCTAAATAAGTGCCTATCGAATGACCTTATATTTCGTAATAATCGAGTGGCAGATATATGCTGACCGTTGTTCCGTTTCCTGCTCTACTGGCCACTTCAATCCGTCCATGATGTGCCTCGATCAATGCTTTTGTTATGGTCAGACCAATCCCGGCTCCACCCGTTTTTCTGTCTCTGGATACATCTCCCCTGTAAAACCGTTCAAATATATGCGGGAGATCTCCTGCCGGAATGCCGCAGCCGGTATCTCTGATTTCGATAACTGCCTCTTTACCGTCTATATTCAGAGAAACACTGATACTGCCCTGTTCATCAGTATATTTATAGGCATTGAATAAAATATTGACAACGATCTGATTCAGTCGGTCGACATCCCCTTGTAACATGATTCCGGGCTGAATATGTGTGCTGAATTCGATTCTCTTTTCTCTGAATAGGGATGTAAAGTTCGCACTGGCCTTTTCCAGTAAATGGGATAAATCCAAAGGAGTCACATTTAAGACAATGGCCTCATTTTCCACCACCGACAATTCGTTCAGATCAGTGATCAAGCGCGTTATTCGGATGATTTCATCATAGCAGTTGCTCAATCGTTGCGGTGTGACTTCCCATACACCGTCGATCATCGCTTCGATATGGCTTTGCAGCGTTGCCAAAGGGGTTCTTAATTCATGGGCGATATCGGACGTCAGCCTTTTGCGCAGCTTTTCTTGATTTTTTAGAGAACGGGCAAGTCCCTCCGTGGCCTTTGCTAATTCATCGATTTCGATGGTCTGTGAGAGGACCTGCACTGTATCCTCTCTATTTTCGGCAATCGTCTCTAAGTTGCGCTTAACCCGCATCAACGGCTGCAAAAACTTACCGGCGACATTTTTGCTGATGATCCGTGCTAGCCATACTGAAAGAATCAGTGCCACCAGAAAAACAAAATTGATTGCCAAGATAAATCCGCGATCTTCCGTTGTGGCGATGATTGAGGTACGACGCCCGATTGCTACTTTCCCGATGCCCTTTTCTTCGCCTTGGAGACGATATTCCCTATACGTCAGCTTCGACTCAGAAATCACAGGGGTATCCCTCATCATCATTCCCTGTCCGCGGCCCATCATATTTCGACCATTGCCGAAGGTGAGCGAATTAAACAACAATGTTCCCGAAGCATCATAGAGCTTGATCTCTGCGTTCTCGCTGTTGGCGTATTGTACAAGCCGCATCCACTCGACCTGAACAAACCCATTATCTGTAGCGTACCGATCTTCTAGGTACATAACGATTTTTCGATCGCTCTTCAGACTGACCTGTTCAACGTAATGATGAAAAAAGTAAAGGATTCCGATATTGCTTAGGGTAAATATAACCAGAACAGAGACAACGGTCACCAGAATAAAATATCGGCGCAACTGTCTATCAATCGTAATCATAGCCGCTCACCGGTGAATTTATAACCAATACCATATACAGTAGTAACATATAAGGGTTCTTTATAGTCATCCTCGATCTTTTGTCGGATATTTTTAACATGCGTGTCAATTGTCCTCTCATACCCGGCAAAATCAAAACCAAGCGCGCTATCGATTAATTGTGTTCTGGAAAACGTCCGGTTAGTATTCTTCGCCAGGGTAAGCAGGATACTGAATTCATTGGGTGTAAGCCTTACTTCTTGTCCCTTTTTCCGGACCGTATGTTCCTCTTCATTGATTTCCAAATCACCGCTGTTAAAGGAGAGAACGGGACCTGCCAAGTTGTTTCTCGCTGTGCGCCGTAAGATCGCTTTCACCCGCATGACCAATTCCCGGGGGCTGAAAGGCTTGACTAAATAATCATCTGCACCTAAGGCCAGTCCGTTGATTCGATCTTCTTCAGCGTTCTTTGCTGTGAGCATCAGCACCGGAACATTGGATTCCCGTCGGATAAGCCGGCATATCTCTTCCCCGGACAATCCTGGAAGCATGAGGTCTAATATGAGGAAGTCGGGCTTAAGCAAAGGAAATAAGCGGTAAGCTTCTTCCCCGTTGACAGATGTAAAAACATCGTAACCTTCCTTTTGTAAATAATCTTTAATTACTTCCAACAAATTGACTTCATCGTCCACGACCAGAATCTTTGTCATACTCCCACTCCTTATCCGTCAGGATGGTCATAAGCAATCACTGCTACTTATTCAATTTTACCTTGTTTAATGAATATTCTGCAAGCTTCGTATTCTTTTGCACAAAAAGTCCCTTTGACGTCAGTGTGAAACATCTTAAATATCTCCGAAATAAGAAAAGCTTGGCTGGAGCCAAGCCCTTGGCGCAGGCTCCAGCCCTAGCAGCACTATATGCATTAGAAAGTCTTTTAGAGTTTTTCTGATATGTAAGCAAAAAACACTGCTCCCAGCTTGGCTGCGCAGTGTTTTTATCTATTGTATATGATGCCAGGTTATACAGTGACGTGTCGATTGGATTCTAACGCTTATTGCTTGTTCTCGATTTTTTCTAACAGTTTTTCGCGCTCGCCATTAATAAAGTTGTAATGGTGGCAGGTATCCGGATACTGTTGTCCGACGACATCGTCTTTATAGCCATTCAATGCCTCAAGAATGATCGAATTCAGGTCAACATATTTCTTAACAAATTTCGGGGTAAACGCATCGAAGAATCCCAGCATGTCATGAACTATCATGAGCTGACCATGGACATGGGGACCTGCCCCAATCCCAATAACCGGGATATTGGCACGTTCAGCAACTATTTTGCCGACTTCCGGCGGAATCGCTTCCAGAAGCAGCAGGCTGATACCGGCTTCTTCCAGGATCTTGGCGTCTTCAATGATCCGCAGCGCCCCGGCGCAATCTCTGCCTTGAGACTTCAAGCCACCGAGTTGAGCCATGGACTGCGGTGTCAGGCCAAGATGTCCCATGACTGGTATAGTCGCCTTCACCATGGCTTCGACGGTATCCGCCATATTGGCTCCACCCTCAATTTTGACTGCATCACAACCTGCTTCAGCCATAAAACGGCTGGCGTTGCGAATGGCTTCCTTTTTGCTGATCTGATAGGTCATGTAGGGCATATCCCCCACCAGAAATGATGACGGCGAGCCTTTACGTACAGCCTTAGCGTGAGTAACCATCGTATCCAAATCCATACCAAGAGTCGTTTCTTCTCCCATGACCGTCATCGCCATTGAATCCCCGACAAGAACGATATCTATACCAGCCTTCTCTTCGAGAAGTGCCATTGGATAGTCATAGCAGGTCAGCATGGTAATTTTTTCACCAGCGTTAATCTTTGTGTGCAGTGTGTTAATGTTTACTTTCGGACGCATTGTCTCTTTCCCTCCAAATTACATTAAAATGATTATGTAAAATCATTAAATAATAATATATACTAAACGCGGCGGATTGTCTACCCCCTGCCGACACTTTTCCACGCTGGGAGTACACCAATTTTTGTCACCAGACACGTCATTTTACACGGCTGCACTATTGCACGCTTAAAAACGGGCAGCATCGCGCTTTTGACCCAAATAAATTAATTTAAGGGTTAACAAGGTACTAGTGCCATGTAAACCCTAATTCCTGTACATCCTTGCGGCAGATTTCATGTAATACTGCGTTGTCTTGCCGCTCCTACACCCTCCATGGTGTCCGCGGCATTAGTCCATCCGTGGACGTTAATCGGCATACGCTAGGTATGCCTTGCCTCCGACGGCCAAGGATGGCCTAGTGTCGCGATGCCATGGATGGCAAGGAGCGACCGCCTTGTCTTACAAGAAATCTGCTCGCAATTATATTACAGTTTTAGAGTTTACAAGGCACTAGAGCATAAAAATGACACCAATCATTAAGGTTGGTGTCGGAGATTTTCATTATTTCCAAAAGCTAATTGCTTTTTGGACTCCTCATGTCGTCAAATAGTGAGTTAAAAATTGTCCGGTATACGACGCCGCCACAGCGGCAACTTCCTCCGGTGTCCCTGCCGCAACAATCTCGCCGCCGCGATTTCCTCCTTCCGGCCCGAGATCAATAATATAATCTGCGGTTTTGATCACATCCAGATTGTGTTCAATAATCAAAACACTATCGCCAGCATCGACTAAGCGCTGCAGAACCGTCAGCAGTTTATCGACATCGGCGACATGAAGACCTGTCGTCGGTTCATCTAAAATATACAGTGTCTTACCTGTGCTGCGGCGCGATAGCTCCGTGGCTAATTTGACACGCTGCGCTTCGCCGCCGGAAAGTGTCGTGGCTGGTTGGCCCAGTTTGATATAACCCAAACCGACATCCTGAAGTGTTTGCATCTTTCGTGAAATCCGCGGGATGGCCTCAAAGAATTCCACGGCCTCATCCACCGTCATATCGAGTACTTCCGCAATGCTTTTCCCTTTGAAACCAACTTCCAGTGTTTCACGATTATACCTCTGACCGCGGCAGATTTCACAGGGAACGTAGACGTCAGGCAGGAAATGCATCTCGATTTTGATTATGCCGTCTCCTTTGCAGGCTTCACAGCGCCCCCCCTTAACATTAAAACTGAAACGTCCGGGCTTATACCCTCTGATCTTTGCTTCCGGTGTCTGGGAATACAAATCCCGGATAAAGTCAAATACGCCGGTATATGTGGCCGGATTAGATCTTGGTGTTCGTCCTATTGGCGATTGGTCAATGTCAATGACCTTATCGACATACTCAAGTCCTTTAATCTCCTGATATTGTCCGGGACGGACTTTGCTGCTGATTTTCAGCTCCTGCTGCAGTCCCTTGAATAAGATCTCATTGATCAGCGTACTTTTACCTGAACCGGAAACACCGGTGACACAGGTCATAACACCAAGCGGGAACTTCACATGGAGCTTTTTTAAATTATTCTGCTCGGCGCCAATGACCTCCAGCCATTTCCCATTCGGCTTGCGTCGCTCCGCCGGCACATGTATTTTTCTGCGGCCGCTCTGATACTGGCCGGTTATAGAGACCTCACAGGCTTTTATCGCTGCGAGATCTCCCTGAGCGACGATATGCCCACCATGCGCCCCGGCACCCGGACCGATATCGATAATATGATCTGCAGCTAGAAGCGTATCTTCATCATGTTCAACCACAATCAGTGTATTTCCTAGGTCGCATAATTTTCTCAATGTCTCCAGCAATTTGGCGTTATCACGTTGATGAAGACCGATACTGGGTTCATCAAGGACATATAATACCCCGGTCAAACTTGATCCGATCTGTGTCGCCAGACGTATACGCTGCGCTTCTCCGCCTGATAATGTGCCCGCCGCTCGGTCAAGGGTCATATAATCCAATCCGACATTGACCAAAAACCCGAGTCTTTCCTTAATTTCTTTCAATACCTGGCGCCCAATCAGCTGTTCCTTTTCGCTTAAGACGAGATGATTAAAAAAATCCAGGGATTCAGCAACGGTTTGTTTCGTTAGTTCATAGATAGATAATGTATTGATTTTCACAGCCAGTGCTTCCGGCTTTAATCGTTTCCCCTGGCAAGACGGACATGACTTTTCCGTCATATATCCTTCGATCTCGTTACGGACATAGTCCGATGACGATTCTTTATAGCGGCGGTTAAAATACGGAATTAACCCTTCAAACGGTGCCTTCCAGTATTTTTGCTCATCAAATACATTATAGTAACTGAACTTTATGGGAATATCTGATCCGTTGACCAGGGCTTCCCATTGTTCCGGTGTGAAATCCCGGATGGGTGTATCCAGACTGAAACCAAATTTTTCAGATAGCCCTTGCAGCAGCGCCGGGTAATAACTGGAGCTGGATTTTGCCCAGGGAACGATAGCCCCTTCATTGATCGAAAGACTTCGATCAGGAATGATTAAATCAATATCTGTTTCGAGATTGGCCCCAAGCCCGGTACATACCGGGCAAGCCCCAAAGGGGCTGTTGAAAGAAAACAGCCGCGGTGAGATTTCCTCGATTGCAATACCGCAATCAGGGCAAGCAAAATTTTCACTAAACAGGATTTCTTCCTGTCCTATGATGTCAACAATGACGGTCCCTTCGGCGAGTTTCAAGGCTGTCTCTAATGAGTCGGCAAGACGCGCCGCGCTTTCCGGCTTCACGGCAATACGGTCAACAACGACATCCAGTGTGTGTTTTTTATTCTTATCCAAGACAATTTCCTCGTTAAGATCGCGAACTTCGCCATCCACCCGTACACGAACATAGCCACTTTTCCGAACGTGTTCCAATGTGCGCTGGTGCTCTCCTTTTTTCCCTCGGATAATCGGCGCCAGCACTTGCAGACGTGTCTTTTCAGGGTAGATCATGATCTGATCTACCATCTGCTGAATTGTCTGCTGTGTGATCTTTTTGCCGCACTGCGGACAATGCGGATGACCGATACGGGCATACAACAGACGGAGATAATCGTAAATCTCCGTAATCGTACCGACAGTCGAACGCGGGTTACGGCTCGTTGTTTTCTGATCAATGGATATGGCGGGGGAAAGTCCTTCAATATAATCCACATCCGGTTTGTCCATCTGTCCTAAAAACTGTCTGGCATAAGCGGAGAGTGATTCAACGTAGCGCCGCTGTCCTTCTGCATAAATTGTATCAAAAGCCAGCGACGACTTCCCCGATCCGGACAGCCCGGTAATGACAACCAGCTTGTCCCTGGGGATGTCAACATTAATGTTTTTCAAATTATGGACACGAGCCCCCCGCACCTTGATGTAGTCCTGGGTCATAGTCCCTCCATGAATACGCGTAATTTATTACTATGTGTTCCTTCTAATTATACAATATAACGCCAGAAAAAGGAACACATGTTCGTCTGTCGGTGCTACTTTCTACGGAGTCGATTTTTTTCTTTCTTCTCTTCTCTTCGCTTCGCTTTGCTTTGCTTTGCTTCTATTCCACTTCTTCACGTATTAGTTGGCCAATTTTCCCTAATGTAAAAACGGATTACCGTCGTCTCTTCTTGGATCGGTAAGCTTTTTCCGCAGGATAATTTTTATTTTTACCTCCGGCACTCTTGCTGCCGGAAGATTCGCCCTTAAGCTCGATAATGGCGTCTCTCAAGTCGGCCGCCCGCTCGAAGTCTAACTCCTTCGCCGCCTTAAGCATTTCTGCTTCCAGAACCTTGATCAGTTTTTCCTTTTCTTCCGGCGATATTTTACTCCCTTGCTCCCCATATGCCGTCATTTTCTCTGCTACCTTTGTCGCTTCCGGCACCTCATAAATCTGCTTACGAATGGTTTGCGGAATAATTCCGTGCGCCGTATTAAAGTCCGTCTGAATCTGCCTGCGGCGGTTGGTTTCGCTGATAGCCGCTTGCATTGAATCCGTCATATGGTCTGCATACATGATGACTTTTCCGTTTACATTGCGGGCAGCCCGGCCGACTGTCTGAATTAAAGAACGTTCCGAACGCAAAAAACCTTCTTTATCGGCATCCAGGATCGCTACCAGGGATACCTCCGGTAAGTCAAGCCCCTCTCTTAATAAGTTGATCCCTACAATGACATCGATTTCTCCTAACCGTAATTCACGCAGGATTTCAAGTCTTTCTAATGTCGTAATATCGGAGTGGAGATAGCGGACCTTAATATTCAGTTGTTTCAAATAATCGGTAAGGTCCTCGGACATTCTCTTCGTCAGTGTTGTGATCAGGATTCTTTCATTATTGGCGATGCGCAGCCGGAGTTCACCGATTAAATCATCGATCTGTCCTTTAGTCGGTCTGACGCTGATCTCAGGATCAATAAGTCCTGTTGGCCGAATGATTTGCTCCACAGCTTCCCGGCAATGTTCTTTTTCATAGGGACCTGGTGTCGCACTGACATAAACTTTCTGCGGTGTGAGCAATTCAAATTCGTTAAAGCGCAGCGGACGGTTATCCAATGCGGACGGCAGCCGAAAACCATGCTCCACAAGCGTGCTCTTCCGCGACCGGTCTCCTTCATACATCCCTCTGACCTGCGGGAGAGTCTGATGTGACTCGTCAATGAACATAAGAAAATCCTTGGGGAAAAAATGCAGCAGGGTATAAGGGGTCTCGCCAGGTTCTCTGAAAGTCAAATGACGGGAATAATTTTCTATCCCGTTGCAAAATCCCATTTCGCGAAGCATTTCGACATCGTAGCGTGTGCGCTGTTCGATACGCTGTGCTTCCAAAAATTTTTCTCTGGCTCGGAACCAGGTTAGCTGCTGTTCCAGCTCCTGTTCTATATTCGCTGTTGCGACAAGCAACTTCTCTTTCTCGGTGACATAGTGCGAATTCGGGAAGATCGCGATGTGCTTTCGTTCTCCCAAAATCTCACCCGTAAGAATATTTACCTCGTAAATGTGTTCAATCTCATCACCAAACATTTCGATCCGAACCGCCTTTTCATCCGAAGCGGCAGGACAGATCTCGACGATATCCCCTTTGACACGGAACGTTCCGCGGGAAAAAGACATATCATTGCGGTCATATTGAATTTCCACCAATTTGCGAAGCATTTGGTTCCGTTCAATTTCCTGACCCTGCCTGAGAGAGAGTACCATATTTCGGTATTCATCCGGCGAACCCATACCGTAAATGCAAGAAACGCTGGCTACGACGATGACATCACGCCGTTCAAACAATGCGGCTGTTGCAGAGTGGCGTAGTTTTTCGATCTCTTCATTGATGGAGGCGTCTTTTTCTATATAAAGGTCATTCGACGGAACATACGCTTCCGGCTGATAATAATCGTAATAACTGACAAAATACTCCACTGCATTTTCCGGGAAAAACTCTTTAAACTCACAATAGAGCTGGCCGGCTAAAGTCTTATTATGGGCCAGAATCAAGGTGGGTTTCTGGACACGTTCGATAATACTGGCCATGGTAAATGTTTTACCGGACCCCGTCACCCCGAGGAGTGTCTGATGGTTTTTTCCGTCTAAAACCCCCTCTGTCAGCTTGTCCACTGCTTGCGGTTGATCACCGGCAAGTGCGTAGGGAGCATGCAGTCGAAATTCCATACTTTTTGACCTCCATTTGTAAAGAGTATCTTTATTATAAGATACACCCTACGTCAAGTCCAGCAGCCCCTATCTATTGAAAATTTTACCGTTATTTCCCGATGTGTATAGGAATTAACTGCCTATCTAAGAACGAAAACCTATGGGAACATGTTAAATGTACCCTTAGCGATGCCATCGTTATCCAACCGACAGTTAATTTTGAAGATCGCTTAAAATGCTGCTAATGAGCTCTCCTCGGAAATTATCCAGTCCCCGGAAATTCAACGTATCATTAATGACGTTTTTAAGCTTGAATCGGGCAATTTTACTGTTCTCCATAATCTCCACCAAGGTTGGGCTGTGTTTCAGCTGAAAGCCTTGCTCCTCGATCCGGCATGGATTACCCTTCCAGACTGCCAGATTCTTCTCTGGAAATACCAAGCCAATAACGGTATACGGTTTTAAGGGATGTACGATGATATCCATTCTCTGTCCCAGAGATTTAACTTCTTCCAGCAAGATACTCATGACATCAGAGGATTCTTCGCTATCGAGACAAATGCGGTCAAAATCCTTAATATAGCGCGGCACAAGATTAAACCAGGAGTCCAATTGAAGACCATGTAAAAAGAATAGCGACAAATTGCTGCTTTTAACCTTTGATAAAATTATGGCAATCTCATCAAAGCACCCACTGTCTTCTAAATTCTTATTACTTTGGTTCATCTCGGATCCGGTTAGAATAGGCGCCATGGATTCGCGTTCAATGGCATTATCTTGTTTGCCCAAATAATCCTCCCTGAGTTGGTGAATAATCTGTTGTTCTATATCGGCCAACTGGTGTTCCAATACCGTGATTTGGTCACGGTATTCTTCAAGTTTGCTCTTGCGGCAAAAAGAAGTAAAATCTATTTCCCTCACATACCCTCCGCTGAACTCGAAGCCCCATTTAAATTCATTTTTATCGAGGAGAGCGATTCGATAACTCGGTAAAAATATTCCGGCAACAGAATCAGGCTCTCTAATTGACCGGATATAATCAACCTCATATCCCCTATCGATCAGCTGAATTCCAATTAATTTCATCATTGTCGACTTTCCTGTCCCCGGCCCGCCGGTCAGCAAGTATGTATAACGGATATCTTTCAGCAATTCCGACAACAATGACACATAACCATAGGGAGTAAAAGCCTCAATAAAGTAATGCCTGACGCCTGCTGCGTTTCCCACCACGATTCCTCCTATTCGAGATATACTGTGTGATATTTTATGCGGAACAAAGCATCAGCGTTCGTATCTCTGCATGATATTAAGTAAAACTTGGCTGGCGTCAAGTCCTTAGACGAAGGCGGCAGCCATAGCTGCACTTATGTAATTCAGAACGTGAATTAAGCTTTCTGGAACAGAAAGTCACTTATACTTTCTGATATACTAAGTAAAACTTGGCTGGCGTCAAGTCCTTAGACGAAGAAGACGCAGCCATAGCTATACTTATGAAGTTCAAAACGCGAACCAAACTACTTGGACATAAAAAAACCTCCCCCTTATGATAAACAGTTTAATTATTTTAACTGCTGTCATAGGGGGAGTATACCACTAGCTGTTACACCCCTCGTTTACATTGAATTATCCATATTATTTACTGAATCATCTGCCCCAATGCCTCAATCCCCTTCGTGAGCTGACTGTCAAAGTCCGCCTCGTTTGGCAAGATCGTTGCTTTCTCATCTTCCTTAAGCTCCACCTTGACATCCGGTTCGACGCCAATTTTATTGATGTCGTTTTTCAATGGTGTAAGGTATTTGTCGGTTGTTAGCTTGACACTGGTATTGCCGTCCAGTTCGAATACCGTCTGCACAACGCCTTTGCCATACGTCTTCGTTCCAACCAAGATTCCGGCGCCGTAGTCTTTAACTGCACCGGAAACGATTTCCGATGCTGACGCCGAATACTCATTAATGAGGAGAACGATGGGTTTATTGATATAGTCGGCGGTTGCCCTCCGCGTATCAATGTTTCCTTTATTATCCACGATATGAACGATAGGTCCGTCATTAGCCGGTACCAAAAGACTGGCGACTTTTATCGCCGCATTGACTTCCCCGCCCGGATTGTAACGCAGATCAATAATCACACCGTTATATTTATCGATATCCATTTCTTTAAGTACGTTTTCCAACTCATCGCCGGTCTGCATACTGAAGCTGGAAATATCGATCAGCGCAATATCCGGATGTCCGGGAAGTGCCTGCCCTTCAACCGTCGGAACATTGATATTGTCCCGGATCATTGAGACGACAAACTCTTTACTCGTCCCAGGCCGATAGATCGTCACAGATACCTTGGTTCCGGGCTCGCCGCGTAATATCGCGACAGCGGTGTCCGAGCTGATTTCGGAAACATCTGTATCATCGATTTTGAGAATAATATCCCCGGCCTGAAGCCCCGCCCGTTCTGCGGGTGATCCCTTGATGGGCCGCATGACAACCAATTTGGTTGGATCCGCCGTACTTAAGTGGACGCCAATACCACCAAATGTTCCCTGAATCGAATTCATCAGTTTTTCGTTCTCTTCCGCATCCTGATACGATGAATATTTATCCAGAGAACTGACCATTCCCTTAATGGCTCCCTCGACAAGATCGGCACCTTCAGTTTCATTTAAGTAATATTTATCAATAAGATGAACGACTCGCGTGAGTCTTCCCATATTATCATAATTAACAAAAATAATTCCGCTGATGATTACCGCCAGTGCCGCACATAAGATCAGGCCGACTGCAGCGGCCTGTATAAATGCTTTTTTCCAGTTGACACGGTTAGACAATGATCCAACACTTCCCTTAAGCTTATTTATCCTTATTATATGCGGACAAGTTTCTCGTTATTGCCCTTTTGCCATAACCGCAAAAATAAATATTAGAAAAAGGCCATGGGATTCGTTGGAACACCGTTTTTCCGAACTTCAAAATGCAAGTGCGGACCTGTACTCCACCCTGTGGAACCAACATAACCAATCACCTGGCCTGCTGAAACAGTGGCGCCTGCGGCGACTGCCCGACTGGACATATGTCCATAAAGCGTTGACATATTATTGCCATGGTCAATGATCACGGCATTGCCATATGCACCGTACCATCCAGAGAAAATGACTGTGCCTGCACCGGCTGCCATTATTTTGGAGCCATAGGAAGCCCCGATATCAACCCCGGTATGCAGTTTGTATTGCCCTGTTACCGGATGAACCCTGTAACCATAATTACTGGTTATATATCGGGTGTATGATGGCCACGTATTAATGGTACCGGTTACTTTCCCTTTGTTGTTTTTTTGAAGCTCACGGATCTTTGCTTCCAGTGCTTTCGAATCGGCTTCCAGTTTTTCAATTTGTTCGAGTATTTCTGCTTGATCTTTTTTGTTTTCAGCTAAAGCGATCTGTTTTTGCGCTTTCGTGCTATCCAGGTATTGTTTGGCTGCTGCCGCTTGCTGCTTTAAGTTCTCCGCTTCATTCATTTTATTAACAAGCTGCACTTTTTTCTGATCCAGATCGTGTTTCTGAACACGGATATCCGTCAAGATATCCTGATCGTTTTCCACCAAACAACTTAAATATTCTACCCGGGTGATAAAATCAGAGAGATCCGTTGACTGAAAGAGTACCTCGAGATAATTGACCTGACCCGCTTCGTATATCGACCGAACGCGATTGCGCAACGTTTCCTGGCGATCAGTCAATTCGGCTTCTTTCGCTTCCACTTCACCTTGGATATAGGCGACTTCTTCCTGAGCATTGGCAAACGCATGTTCTTTTTTGGATAAATCGGTTTCAGCCACAGTGATCTTTTGGGTGAGATCCTTGATTTGGGTTTGCATTTGCTGTGCTTTATTCGTTAGATTTTTAAGATTGCTCTCAGCTTTATTTTGTTTCTGTAATATCTCCTGCTGCTGTTTAAGCGCGTCATCTAAATCATCTGCACTGACCGGAAAACTAAATGTGACTAATAAGACAGCCAGTATAAATAGCACAACGACTTTCGATTTTTTCGCCATTCTCTTTTATTACCTCCCGAATAAAACTCTAAAATTGAAAATATCTTATTCTTTTTTATATATCGTCATTTGACGTCAGTAAATGAAGAAACCTGACTGGTTCACCCTTCAGAAGCTTAAATGTTCAAGAACTTTCTTACTGAAAAAGCACTAGCCAGAAATCCCATGGCGATTCCGCCAAAGAACATGATCAAAAGAACAGTGAGAATAAACTGTTGACTGCTGACGACGGGGAGAAATGTCAATGACGTAATGATATAGTTCAAAAGACCGGTATACGTAACACCAACAAGCGTAATGGCCAGCATGGCCCCGATCATGCCAATCAATATACCTTCAATTAAGAACGGCCAGCGCACAAACGATTTGCTTGCCCCCACAAGACGCATGATTTGGATCTCTTTCTCTCTTGAATTCACGTTTGTCTTGATATTCAGGACGATTAGCAGAAAAGATGCGCAGGCAAATGCCACGACCACACCAATCCCAATCCAACGCAGCCACTGAGTAAATTTGACTAGTTTTTCAACGAACCCCTGTCCATAACGGACTTTATCAATACCATCGAATCCGTTGACCTCTGCTGCAACCGCTTCGACCAAGCCAGCTTCGGTGGTCGTGATCGTTATCTTATTCGGAAAGGGATTGACCCCACCCAAATCTTCCAACAATGAGTCCGAATCCATGGTCTCTTGGAACTCAAGGATTGCCTGATCCTTAGTGGTCAGCGTAACGGTAGCTATACCTTCAATACTTTCTATTTGGCTTTTCAGATCAGCAATCTGTGTGTCTGTCAAATCATCTTTAAGAAAAACGGCAATTTCTACCTGGGACTCAAAGGTATCTGCGATATTCTCGGTATTCACTAAAAAGAAAATGGAATATCCAAGAATCGTTAACGAAATCATGACGGTTAAAATAGACGCTGCACTTAGCCAAAAATTTCTCTTAAGTGACAAGAGGGACTGCGTGATCACATAACCAAAAGAGTTAAAAGTCAATTCGATATGCCCCCTCTTTACTGTCCGATGTTATTCTGCCTTCTTCGATGCGCACAACTCGTTTTTTCATTTTGTCGGTAATGTAGCGGGCATGCGTCGCCATGACAATGGTTGTCCCCATTGCGTTGACATGGTCCAGTAACTCCATAATGTTCCAGGATGTTTCCACATCAAGATTACCCGTCGGTTCATCCGCGACAAGCAGTTCCGGACGATTGACCAGCGCTCTGGCAATACAGACCCGCTGTTGTTCCCCGCCGGATAACTCAGACGGAAATGAATTCTTTTTCTTGGAAAGTCCAACCAGATCAAGGATCCGATTGCTGTTCTCTCTGGTCTCTTTCTGACTCTTGCCAATAACTTGTTGTGCAAAAGCAACGTTCTCATAGACTGTTTTCGTCGGCAGTAACTTAAAGTCCTGGAAAATAACGCCTATTTTCCTTCTGACTAATGGAACCTGATGCGCATTAATTCTGACAAGATTTGTATTGTCTATCAAAACCTGTCCTCTGGTGGCTATCTCTTCACGGTATAACAATTTGATCAAAGTCGATTTGCCTGCGCCGCTGGCGCCAACCAGAAAAACAAATTCCCCTTTAGCAATGTCCAGATTAACATTCATTAATGCACGCGCCCCACTGGGATAAATTTTGGATACATTTTTCAGTTTGATCATTATTTTTCTCCTCGACTAGTACCTTGTTAACTCTAAAATGATAATATAATAGCTTGCAGATTTTTGTAAGACAAGGCGGATGATTGAGGCATACCGAGCGTATGTCGATTGACGTCCACGGATGGACTAATGCCGCGGACACCATGGAGGGTGTAGGAGCGGCAAGGCCACGGATGGACTAATGCCGCGGACACCATGGAGGGTGTAGGAGCGGTGAAGACAACGCAGTATTACTAAAAATCTGCCGCCAGAATATATAAGCTTTAGGGTTAATATGGTACTAACCTACTGTTGCGGTGCCAATATCTTTTATAACGTATTACTCTTCGACATGATACTCCGATTTCCTGTTAAAAAAGGCTAGAAATATTAAACAAATTTACCTTATGATAACCATGCCAATAAATTAAAACTGCATCATACATCGGGTACAGAATTTTAAGTATACCCGAAAGCATGATGCAGTTTGATTCTGACATAAACATTCTTTGTGGATTGAATTATGACCGACTTTATTTTCGTTGCATTACGTCCTTGACAGCGGCTATGATATCTTGGGCTTTCAAGTGATACTTCGCCAGAAGTTCATCCGGACGGCCAGATTCTCCAAAGAGGTCCTGTACACCAACACGACGCATAGGCACCGGATAAGTCTCACCGAGCACTTCCGCCACGGCACTTCCAAGACCGCCGATAATATTATGTTCTTCCGCCGTAACAACCGCCCCGGTGTTTTTCGCCACTTGAACGATCGTATCCTGATCGATCGGCTTGACGCACGCACAGTTTACAACCGTGATTTCAATACCATCCGCACTCAGTTCGTTAGCCGCTTTCAAGGCTTCCACAACCATAAGGCCGTTAGCAATCACCGCTGCATCTGTTCCTTCTCTGATCACGTTGGCTTTGCCTATTTCAAATTGATACTCCGAATCAAAAAGCACCGGCAATGCCAGTCTTCCCAGCCGGATATAGACCGGTCCACGAAACGCTGCCGCCGCTTTGATAACTTGGCTGGTTTCTTCGGCATCCGCAGGCACCAGCACCGTCATATTTGGTACGGAGCGCATGATGGCCACATCTTCAATCGCCTGATGCGACGCCCCGTCTTCTCCGACACTGATACCGGCATGTGTTGCGGCAATTTTTACATTCAACTTGGGATAAGCGATGGAGTTACGAATAATTTCAAATGCCCGTCCTGTCGCAAAGATGGCAAACGTGCTGGCGAAAGGAATCTTTCCCGCTGCTGCCAGACCTGCTGAAAAACCAAGCAGGTTTTGTTCTGCGACACCCATATTGATGAAGCGTTCCGGGAAAACCTTGGCAAAATCAGCCGTCTTCGTTGATTTGGACAAATCCGCATCGAGGACAACAATATCTTTATTGTCTGCACCGAGTTGAGCCAGTGTTTTTCCATAAGCGTCACGTGTTGCGATACTCTGTGTCGTATTAAGATCAAAGACTCCCATTACTTCCCACCTCCCAGTTCGGTCAGGGCTGTTTCCGCTTGTTCCGGATTCGGCGCATTTCCGTGCCATCCTGCTTCATTTTCCATGAAGGAAACCCCTTTGCCCTTTACGGTTTTGGCAATGATCATGGTGGGCTTTCCTTGAAGACCTTTCGCTGTTTCAATCGCGCTATAGATTTCTTCAGAAGCATGCCCATCAATTTCGAGAACATTCCAGCCGAATGCGCGCCATTTTTCATCCAACGGCGCGGAGTTCATGACGTTTTCGGTCTTCCCGTCGATTTGAAGACCATTGCAGTCAAGAAATGCCGTGAGATTATCCAGTTGGTAATGGGCGGCCGCCATGGCGGCTTCCCAAACTAGGCCTTCCGCCATCTCGCCGTCTCCCAGCAGACAATAGACACGGTAATCCTTCTGATCCAGCTTTCCGGCCAGCGCCATGCCACATGCAGCGGATATCCCCTGTCCCAGAGACCCGGTCGACATATCGACGCCCGGTACCTTCTTCATATCAGGGTGACCCTGCAGAAAATGACCGGTCTTCCTCAAGCTTGAGAGTTCCTCTCTGGGAAAATAACCTTTCGCGGCCAGTGCCGCATAGAGCACCGGTGCAGCGTGGCCTTTGCTTAAGATAAAACGATCTCTTTCAGGCCAATCCGGACGAGACGGATCAACATTCATCACCTTGAAATACAAAACTGCCAATATATCCGCTGCCGAGAGGCTGCCACCGGGATGACCGGATTTTGCCTTCAACAGCATGGAAATGATATCCTTGCGAATACCGCAGGCTATTTCTCTAAGCTCAGACATAGAATAAAATTCCTCCTTATTCTAATAGCGTGTTCATCGTTAATATGGCTTAATTAGTATGCAATCTCTCACTTTGCCATTATTGATTCTGACTAATATTTTGCTGCAGAAACGCCGATACAAAATCGTCGATTTCGCCATCCATGACCGAATTGACATTACCTGTCTCATAATTAGTCCGGTGGTCCTTGACCATACTGTAGGGATGAAATACATAGGAACGGATTTGACTTCCCCAAGCGATATCATTGAGTTCGCCGCGGACCTCCGAAATCTCTTCCTCCTGTTGTTTCCGTTTCAGTTCAAGCAATTTTGCCTGAAGGACGCGCATACAATACGCTCTGTTTTGAATCTGCGAGCGTTCGCTTTGGCATTGGACGATTATCCCCGTCGGAATATGAGTGATTCTTACCGCCGAATCTGTCTTGTTGACATGCTGTCCGCCGGCACCGCCGGAGCGATACGTATCTACTTTCAAATCTTCCGAATCGATGGTTATTTCGGTATCCTCCGTCACTTCCGGGATCACATCCACCGAAGCAAACGACGTATGCCTCCTGCCGGAGGCATCAAAAGGGGAGATACGCACTAAACGGTGTACCCCTTTTTCACTCTTGGCATAGCCATAAGCATTTTCCCCTGCCAAGGAAAATGTGGCGCTTTTAATACCGGCCTCATCGCCAGGCAGAAGGTCGAGTGTTTCCACTTTAAATCCACGGCGCTCACCCCAGCGCACATACATTCTATAGAGCATCTGCACCCAGTCCTGGGCTTCCGTTCCACCTGCACCGGCATGCAGTGTGATGATGGCGTTATTCTGATCATAGGGTCCGCTGAGCAAAATCTCCAATTCTAAATTGGAAAATCGGGTCTGCAGGCCTTTGACCGATTTCTCTATATCCTCTTCCAACGACGTATCGTCTTCCTCGACTGCTAATTCCCACAGGGTAGACGTATCCTCCAACTCTGTTTGGAGCTGTTCATATAAAGCCACTTTATCTTTTTCCCGGGCCAGTTCCTGCATTATTTTTTGCGCAGACACAGGATCATCCCAGAACCCCGGCTTATTAAGCTCCTCTTCCAGTCTTCCTATTTTCACATGACGGCCAGCAACGTCAAAGGGAAACCCTCAAATCTGCGAGGCGCAATTTTAGGTTTTCAATTTCTTTTTTCCAGTCGGCGAGCACACAAATCACTTCCTAGATTCATAATTTATTATCTTTATTATTAAAGTAAAATCCGCAGAGTTTGTCAAGGTCAACGCCTGTCCGCCGGCATCATGCATTGATGCCGCAGCATTTTTTATATTTCTTCCCGCTGCCGCATGGGCATGGATCATTGCGTCCGATTTGTTCCCCTGCTTTCCGGGGCGTCTTTGCCTTTTCTTTCTCTTCCTCCTCGTAGCGATTTTCTGTAACCTTTTGATTCTGTTCGGGGACTTGTGTCGTGATCCGGGGTGTGACCCTCAGGATATACGTTGCCACATCTTCTTGGATAGCCTCAATCATTCCCTGGAACATTTCGAAAGCTTCATTACGATATTCAATCAGAGGATCACGCTGACCGTAAGCCCTTAAACCGATGCCCTCCTTCAGGCTGTCCATAGCAACAAGGTGATCTTTCCAGCGGGTGTCGACGACCTGCAGGACGACGGCTCTTTCAATTTCCCGCATTAATTCAGAACCAAACTGGGCTTCTCGGCTCGCATACAGTTCATGGACGCTGTCCAGAAGCAGCTCTTCAACTTCCTCTCGAGACAGGTTCGTGATCTGCTCGGCAGTAAAATCATGGTCGGGAAGAATAACATTATCAATATATTCGAGAAAACTCACCAGGTCCCATTCCTCGGGATAAGGACTATCCGCGCTGTAGCGGGCCACGGTGTCCACGATGACCTTCTGAATCATCTCCATGACCTGATCCTTCAGATTGCCGCCGGTCAGGACATCACGGCGCTGCGAGTAAATGATTTCACGCTGTTTATTCATGACATCGTCATAGTTTAAAACATGTTTCCGAATGTCAAAGTTCCTGCCTTCAACGCGTTTCTGCGCATTCTCTATACTTTTGCTGACAATCTTAGATTCCACCGGGATACTGTCATCCATACCGAGTTTATCCATCAGCCCGGCAATATTGTCTCCACCAAAGAGACGCATCAGATCATCGTCCAGCGAGATATAAAACTGCGACGATCCCGGGTCTCCCTGACGGCCGGAACGTCCGCGAAGCTGGTTGTCAATCCGTCTGGACTCATGCCTTTCCGTTCCGATGATATGCAGTCCGCCAATTTCTTTGACCCCTTCCCCCAGTACGATATCCGTACCACGTCCGGCCATGTTGGTAGCAATGGTGACCATGCCCGGCTCACCTGCTTTGGCCACGATCTGTGCCTCGATCTCATGGAATTTCGCATTGAGTACCTGGTGAGGAATATTCTTTTTCTTTAGCATATCACTAATTCTTTCGGATCTTTCAATGGAAATAGTACCGACTAAAACCGGTTGCCCAGCCATATGTTTTTCGATAATATCGTTGACTACGGCGTTAAATTTGCCTTCTTCCGTCCGATAAATGATATCGGGGAGATCCTGGCGGATCATCGGAAGGTTAGTAGGTACTTCTACAACGTCCAAATGATAAATATTAATAAATTCCTGTTCTTCAGTCCGAGCCGTACCCGTCATACCGCCAAGCTTTTTGTACATTCGGAAAAAGTTCTGGAACGTGATCGTTGCCAAGGTCTGTGATTCACGTTCGATCTTGACATTTTCCTTCGCTTCGATAGCCTGGTGTAATCCCTCGCTGTAGCGCCGGCCAAACATTAAGCGGCCGGTAAATTCATCCACAATGATGACCTGTCCGTCTTTGACGACATAATCCCGATCTCGCCTGAACAACGTATGCGCTTTAAGGGCTTGATTAACATGGTGGGCCACCTCATTGTGTAAATCATCATAAAGGTTGTCAACCCCGAGCATTTTTTCAACACGGGTTATTCCGGCTTCCGTAAGGGTAACCACTTTGTCCTTTTCATTAACATGATAATCATCCTCAATGATAAGCCTCGGGATGACTTTGGCGACGCGATAATACAATTCTGTCGGCTTGTCCGATTCACCTGAAATAATTAATGGTGTTCTGGCTTCATCAATGAGAATGGAGTCCACCTCGTCAACGATAGCATAATTTAATTCTCGCTGAACAACAGCCAGGGGATTTACTGCCATGTTGTCCCTCAAATAATCAAATCCAAATTCGTTGTTGGTGCCATAAGTGATATCTGCGTTATAACTCTCCCGCCGTTGGTCATGCGTCAAGCCATGAACGATCAATCCAACCGAAAGGCCCAAAAAGTTATAAATCTGACTCATCCATCCGGCGTCACGGGATGCAAGATAGTCATTCACGGTGACGACATGGACTCCCTTGCCGGTCAACGCATTTAAATACGTTGGTAGTGTTGCGACCAAGGTTTTACCTTCTCCGGTTTTCATCTCGGAGATTCGGCCGTCATGGAGGACCATGCCGCCGATAAGCTGAACATCATAATGCCGCTGACCAAGTACGCGTTTAGAAGCTTCTCTAACCACAGCAAAGGCTTCCGGCAATAAGTCGTCCAGGCTTTCTCCCTGCACAAGCCGTTCCTTAAATTCAGCTGTTTTCGCCTGTAAGGCTCGGTCGGAAAGAGCCTGCACCTGCGGCTCCATTTGATTGATTATGTCTACCTTTTTTTGATACTTTTTAATATCTCGCGCATTATCATCCAATAAATTTTTTAAAAATCCCATAGTTTCCACCTTTCACCTTTTTAAGGTGTATTTCCCTATCTATTTTAACACTCTGCTTCTAAAGGTTCAATCTAACCCTTTCTGCTAAACATTGCACCTTCATGCAGAGTATATTTTCATAACAAATGTCCCGCAATTGATATAACGGGACATTTGTTCGTTCCAGCTATGTTTGAACTCAGCGTCTACACTCAATTCACAATCCGAATGATGATTTAGAATTCGGGTTCCAGCAATCCATAACCGCCATGTTTGCGGCGATAGACAACATTGATCTGCTCCGTATCTGAATTAGCAAATACATAGAAGTTATGCCCAATTAAATTCATTTGCATAACAGCTTCTTCAACGGACATCATTTGGGCTGAGAATTTTTTGTTTTTGACAATACCGTCGACGATAGTAAGCTCTTCATCTTCTTCCATCACAAAACTGGGCTCTTCTTTTGTCCCCTTGACCCTATTCTTTCCTATGCGTTTCCGGTATTTCTCCATCTGACGTTCGAGCTTATCCACAACAAGGTCAATGGAAGAATACATGTTATCAGTTTCTTCTTCACCTCTCAGGATAAAGCCATTCAGCGGGGCAGTCACCTCAACTTTTTGACGTTCCTTCTCAACGGACAGCATGACTTGAATATCAAGGAAATCATCGGAGTACTTTTCCAGTTTACGAACACGTTTTTCAACATACTCTTTGAGGGAATCTGTGATCTTCATCTGTTTGCTTCGAACATTGATATTCATTGTCTCAACCCCTTTCGCCTGATACGATAGTAATAAACGGATACTCTATTAAGTATTCATCTTCGACCTTAAAATTCCTGCCACAATTTGTCTCGTTCCCTATATTATTGCCTGAGCATGCTGAAAACATCCTGAGAGCCTCTGTCGTTTTTTAAGTATATAATTTCCGTGGAGAGAGAAATTTCGTTGAAGTTATACACATTCAATTGTGGATAGTGTTGATAACTATGTTTTTTAGCGATTATTTCGGTTTTTTTTGGTGGATAACATCGTTTACAATCCGACAATTAGTACTTTAGTCCTGCATTTTATGTTTATCCTCTGTTTTTATTTTACAGCATTCTCTTAAAATCTTACTCTATTGACATTATTCTTCTTTCCCTGCACCCAGACAAACTGCGTATATATTGTCTATACCGCCTGTTTTCAGAGCTTTGCTGCATTCCTCCAAGGTTGCTCCAGTTGTGACAACATCGTCTACAAGCCAAACGGTATGGATATGCTTTCCAAAATTAGGTTTAAGTGTAAATGCACCTTGAAGGTTCTTCAGTCTTTCCCGGCGCCCTAACGCTGTTTGTGACAAGGTCTCCCTGTTCCTAAGAAGCATATCTTTAATGTCGATCCCCAAACGGCGACTGAGAATAGAAGCCAAGACCTCCGCCTGATTGTAGCCTCTTTGCGCTAATCGCGCAGGATGCATAGGAATAGGCACAAGGGCGTCGGGCGGAGGAAGCACGTTAATCACCCAGGACACAAGATCGTCAGCCAGGGCCAAAAGGTGATACGGCTGACTTTTAAACTTGATCCGGTGGATATAGTCCTTCAACGCGCCGTGATAGTGACCCAGCGCGGTGACTTTCCGGAGCCCCTGAGGCCCATTACCGGACTCGCAGTCTCTGCAGACTTGTTTCTGGATCGGAATAATTTTCCCGCAGGCAATACACCGCGGACTTTTTGTCAGCAGATATCGTTCTCGACAATCAGCGCATACCACATCCTCCGACCGATTACCGCATAATACACATTCCTCTTCGTCCTTAAACCAGAGCGTGGCTGCGTACTGCTTTGAATTAAGCCACGCTACCTGCAGATTATTACGCCATCCGCTCATGTGAGCTCCCCCAGGCTTTGGCCAGATCGTTCTGTTCAATGATCCATTGCCTTGCCTCTACCATTGCCGGCGTTTCTCTGCTAGCCAGGAACAATACTTTACCAAAATTGCAGGTGTCGTGTCTTCCTGTTCTTCCGGCCATTTGAACCAGCGTCCGGGTATTAAAAATCTCATGGTCTGCATAGAGAACAACGGTCTGGACACCCTTAATCGTTATCCCTCGTTCCAAAATGGACGTACTAATAAATATATCTCCCTTTCCCCTACTGAAATCCATTATTTTATTGACTCTAGCTGGATCGGAACTCCAGCTCCCATCGATATTCAAATCTCCTAATAAGTGGGTCAGCAGCGTTTTCCACATTTTCACCAGGGCAATAGTAGGGACGAAAACCAGGACAGGGCCATAATAAGTCAATTCACTGAGCGTTTCTTTCAGAACTTTCAAAGGTTGTTCCAAATTTCTTTTATCATAGGCTTGTGACGGTATCCTGTATGTTTCTTTGAGTTCGATTTTATGCCATTCCGGAACAGGTAGCGGATGGCCATGGTAGCGAATGGGCAAACGCACGACCGGGCGTTTCTCAGCAGAAAAACGAGCCAATATTTCCTTGGAAGGCGTTGCTGTAAGGTATACCATTTGCCCGTTTTCTTTTAAAGCTTGACGCAGACCAAACGCCAATACCTGATTGCCTGTATAAGGGTAGGCGTCCATTTCGTCAAAGATAACGACATCAAATGCACGGTAGAATCGCAGAACCTGATACGATGTAGCCACTGTGAGCTGCGCGGGTTTATAATCATGGGACACTGCCCCGCTCAGGAGCTTAATTTCTATATCTGGAAAACATTTCACCAGACGCGGCTGCACGTCATGCACAACGTCCAGTCTAGGTGCCGCAAACAACACCTTCTTTTTCGTATGCAAAAGGTGTCTGATCAAAGGAAAACACACCTCCGTCTTACCTGCACCACAGGCAGCCCAAAGTAAGGTTTCCTTTTCCTTATCCCCAAGCACGCATTGCCATAATTCCTCTGCCGCATGCTTTTGGCCATCGGAATAATTAAGTGCAGGCGGCTGGCATTCTTCAAACAGAAGCGAGCTCTCCTCACTGACACGTTCCATCACTGATTGCGGCTGTTTTAAGCGGAAAAGAACCTGTAGTGAATTGATTGGGCCGATATTCTGACAATCCTGACAAGTAATCGTTTTTGCATAAATCGACGGCCACGCTACAACATTACTGCTGCCGCAGCGCTGACAAATTTGGCGGTTACCCTCTTCTTTAAAAGCGGTCAGCCATTCAGCCAGACCGGAGCATACAGCGAACTGCATAAGAGCAACAACGTCTTCTTCCTTTATACCCAGTTCATTACCCAGTAGCACGATCTCGTTCTCCGCCAGTTGCCTTCCTTCAACAAACCTCAGAAATGACTGAAATAAACTATCATTCTTTTGGATATGCCGGATAAAATTCTCTTGCGAATCATCTTCATAACCATGTGTTTGTTCACCATTTCTGTTGCAATCACACTTCTTCCAGATATCCGCCTCACGGATATCTTTCCAGGAGGGCAACTCTTTTCCAACTCTGATGTTGATCTCATCACGCTCGATCAAGCTTATGATATTTCTTAGCGCTCTTTCCCCCGGATCCTTTCGTTTTTGTTTCCCGGGCCACAAAAAATAAGCAGGTTCTGAGATTATCGCTTTATTTAAACAATTTAAGGGCAAGCCGAGATTGATATACCGTTCCCAATCTCCTACCAGCCTGTCCACTGCGGGGACAGGTGAAAAACCGAATTCAGCTTTCGCGTTCATCATAAGATGAAACAACATTGTTTTTACCCGATATGCTAACCAATAAGTTAAATTCGCTGTTGACTCTGTCAATCGGTTACAGCATATGTTCCCTTCTTACAAAATTCACCGTTAAACCTGGAAAACGTTTCTCCAAGCGCACTTTTACATCGCCGCGGACCCTTGGTTCAAAAATATCGGAAGATTCGATATTCATAACAATACCAGTTGTTCTCCCTGTAGTCTTTCTGATCATATAGATTTCTTTTTCCATGTCTTCAAAATCAAATACCAAGGAAGTGACCATTACCCTGCTTGTGGCATTGCATGGTGCCGATGATAAGTGCAAATCCATGATTTTTCGCTGCACTGCATGGGGAATTTGCCATTCATATCTGCCTGCACATATCCAAGCTAGAATAATTGCGCACGTAAACACAATAATCAGTAGCATGTTATCGTCCTGCCTTCCCGTTATCATTGCGATATTATCCTCATCGTTATAATGATATGCGGCAGCAGTTTAAGCGGTTCTGTTCATCCCAGCCAGCATCCAAAAAAGGATGCCAACAATTCCAAATAACATATCTGCATCAAACGCACTGTGAAGGCCTAAATAGAGAACAGCCGTTTTACTGATGATCGGATCCATATTTTTTTCGATGATCAGACTGCGAACATAGTTAAAAACCCCTTTTCCTGCCCAAATTATGCAAATTGCTACTCCTGCCAGTCCCTGGTTAAGCAGGATACGGCAAAATGAAGAGTGGGGATCCAGTGTCCAATAAGCTGTGGTCTGTACGAAGGAAAACGCCAGCCACCCGCCTGCCCGCGGCAGAAAATGCGCATCCCAGGCAAGTTTGATACTATCTCGGAAATAGTGCATTCTTTCAGTCAAGCTGGTATTCGTCCAATCGAATAAATGCAGTATCCCATCCGGATAACGCGAAATCATAGGAGCAATAAAAAGCAACAATACGACACATGCCGCTCCTGTAAGTGCATACACTTCTTTTTTTCTCTGCGGATTACGTCCATCCTGATTGGGCCTGCGATGGCCGCGATGTTTTACATGATTTCTTACACAGCCATCTTTAAAAATGATAATCATGGTTACACCCACGCTTAAAAGAAGAGACATACGCGATCCAGTCAAAAGAAGACTGCAGATAAATAATCCCCACACAGCCGGCATCAGTGCAGCTATACGAACAGTAATTTTTTTCCTGTATTGATATAATACCATAATATGGCAAAAAAGAAAATCTGCTGCTGTATTAGGATAGCCAAAACAAAAAGCATATCTCTCTTGTTCCGGCGCAGGCGGAGGAAGCCATACTTTTTCGCTGCCTGGCAGTAAGGATAAAATGATGCATATAAGCGTGACCCCCACAAGGCGCAATACGATATGTCCTTTATTTTCTATTTCCGCCAGCCGACTGCCCCATAAATAAGCTATCCAATAAATCAACCAACGCAACGCATCTAACCAGCCGTCACTGCTCCTGACGGGCCAAATCAATCCCGCAAGGGACAGGAGAATCATCGCTCCAAAAAAAAGATTTGACCACGGGCAGCTTGGCATGTTCGATAAAGAAAACTGTCGCCAGTTAATCAAGCAGAGAAAGATAAAAATACTCCCCAGTACAATCCACTCCCGAACAAAAAAAATCCCGTGGCAGATAATTCCAAGGAAAAAAAATAGGGGTAAAATAGACTCTGCTTTCCAGAAATTCACTTAATGCCCTCCAAAGGACTTGCATGTCCGGTAATCTTTCACTATCATATTTATAGAAATAATTAGAGATTATGCCCAATAATCGGAGGCAAACCATGACGATCAATGTCCTACATCTCATTGGTGGCGGAGAAATCGGCGGAGCGGAGCAAAATGTATTTAATCTCGTCAGAAATTTAGACCGTGAAAAAGTGAATCCCCATCTCGGCTGTCTGATCAAAGGTTCTCCTTTTGCCGCTCTGGCCCGATCACAGGGTATAGCCACGGACATCTTTCCCATGCGCTTTCCGTTTGATCTCCTCCCCGTACCGGCTATTGCCGCCTACTGCCGAAAGCATAATATCCGACTTATCCACGCGCATGGGACCCGGGCCAATCTACTAGGACGAACCACCGCGGGACGTCTGAAGATCCCTTGTATATCAACTATCCACAGTTTGCCGGAATTTGATTATCTGTCCACGTTAAAAGGACGGATATCACTTGCCCTGGATGATGTAACCCTGCGTTCTTCTGCGGGTCTAATCGCCGTATCGGATAGTCTGAGGGAATCAATGTCGCGCCGGCTTCAAAGAAAACGATTGCCTATTCCTCTGAAAACCATTTATAACGGGATTGAAGCGCTCGATTTCAGCCAAGCTGCAGAAATGGGTGAGCAATTTAGAAAAACCTGGGGAATACCGCCCCAGTCAGTTGTGATCGGAACGATCGGCCGTCTACATCCGGTTAAAGGACAAAACCGCTTGGTTGAAGCCATCACTGTTCTAAATAAAGAATATAAAGACCTCCACCTTGTTATCATCGGTGAAGGTCCCTTATATGACAGTCTGCAGGAACAACTGGATGCATCCGGTATTTCATATACGCTGACCGGTTTTCTTCCGAATGCTTGGAAAGCGCTGCCGGCGATGAATATCTTCGTCCTTCCATCGCTCAATGAAGGCATGGGACTTGTCCTGCTGGAAGCGGCTCAGGCAGGTATACCGATCATTGCCTCTGATGTTGGCGGGATACCTGAGTTATTATCAAATTACGCGGAGGCGATTCTGATAAAACCGGGCGAACATTTGGATATTGCACTTGCCTGCAGTTTATTGCTGAAAAATAATGGTCTGATCCGAAAATTAACGGACAACGCACGGAAGCGGGCAATGGCTTTCACGGTGGAGCGAATGGTAGAGAGTACTACCGCATTTTATGTGCATGTAACCAGTCAATAACATCTGATGTACATTACTTGGGATAATTGTTATCTATACCATGCTGTTAGACTCCAGCAGCGCGTGTTTTGTGTCCCATAGTTTTTGTGACAGGTCCACATAATACTTGTGGGGATTTTCAAAACGCTTGACTTCGTCCCATAATAAATCAACTTGCTGTTTACAGTATGCATTAATCTCATCAATCGAAGGGGATTGATATATTTTTTTCCCCTGTTTAAAAATGGGTACAAGAAGTTCTTTGGCTGTAAAATTAACTATCGTTTTCGTTTTCCACACCGCATTGGGATCAAAAAGTCTGAGTTCCTTTTCTTCATCAATTGTTTCATTGTAGATACAAAGTTGATCGGCAAACGCCTTCCCGCTTTCCTTATCATAAAGACGGTAGACCTTTTTAAAGTGAGGATTTGTGATCTTATTTGTGTTTTCGCTGATTTTGATCTTAGGAACAATCGTTCCGTCATCTTGTTCTATGGCTACCAACTTGTAAACGCCGCCAAAAACAGGAGAACTTTTGGATGTAATCAAACGCTCGCCAACACCGAAAATATCTATCTTAGCTCCTTGCAACAGTAAATCCCGAATAAGATACTCATCCAGTGAATTCGAAGCAACTATTTTACACTGTGGCATACCGGCTTCATCCAACATTTTTCTAGCTTTCTTGGACAGATAGGCGATGTCACCGGAATCCAAACGGATACCAAAATCAGTGATACCCATCGGAACCAACACGTCTTTGAAAGCCCGTATGGCATTCGGAACGCCACTCTTTAAGGTATTATAGGTATCGACCAAAAGTGTTGTATTATGAGGATAGAGCTGGCAATAAGCTTTAAAGGCTTCATATTCCGTGTCAAACATCTGAACCCAGGAATGTGCCATTGTTCCTTTAGCCGGAACCCCGTATAACTGGTCCGTTAGGGTGCACGCAGTACCACTGCAGCCGCCAATATAAGCGGCTCGTGCTCCAATAACAGCCCCATCGAATCCCTGCGCCCGACGAGAGCCAAATTCAAGCACAGCCCGGCCTTCTGCGGCACGGACGATCCGATTCGCCTTGGTTGCAATCAACGATTGATGATTCAAGGTGAGCAGGGTAAATGTTTCAATAATTTGCGCTTCAATGGCCGGGGCTTTCACCGTCAGTACCGGCTCATTGGGGAATACAGGAGTTCCTTCAGGGACAGCATACACATCGCCGCTAAATCGAAAATCCGAGAGATAAGATAGAAATTCAGCATCAAATATCTTCTTGGAACGCAGGAAAGTAATATCCTCTTCCGTAAAATGCAAGTTCTCAAGGTAATTCATCAGCTGTTCAAGTCCTGCAGCAATGGCAAATCCGCCTTCATCCGGAACACTTCGGAATATGACATCGTAATAGACATTTTTCTTGTACAAACCATTTTTATAATACCCATTACTCATTGTAAACTCATAAAAATCACAAAGCATTGCCGCGTTTTTGGTCGACATATCGTTCTCCATTTTCATGTAATTCCTTCTGAAACCACGTAATATATTCAACGCATTATGTATTGTGCTCTATTTATTGGATAACCAGTTATTGGATAACCAGCAATGCGTTCATTATGTTTCTTTGTGTCCCGTGTGACGGTGCTTTTGTTGGATGACTCGCATCAGATACAGAGGCAATACCACTTGCCGCCGAATCCGAGATGGCTCAGATATGAGCCGGTACAGCCATTCGATGCCCCATCGCTGGAAGAACTGCGGGGCACGCTTGACTTCGCCTGCTAGGACGTCCAGCGAACCGCCGACACCCATTTTGACCGGGGCGAGATCGTTGTTTTCTTGATTCCAGTATTCCTGCTTCGGCGCGCCGAGTCCCGTTAAGAGGACATCCGGGGCAAAGTCTCGGATCTTGTCTAATAGCGCGGGTTCTTCTTCTCGGGTAAAGTAGCCGTGGTGACTGGCAAAGATAACACCCGGGAAGACCTTACTTTGTTCAGTTGCTGCCTTTTGCGCAACCCCGGGCTTTGATCCTAATAAGAATATCCGCCACCCATTTTTGCTTCCCTCTTCCAAGATTCGGATCGCAAGATCGATGCCGGTTACTCTTTGTTTTAATTCTTTTCCCAGAATCCGCGCGGCCCAAACGACCCCGACCCCATCAGGCACGATCACGTCGGCTGAATTAATCATATCCCGCAGCGGTTCATCTTTCTCAGCGTGATAGATCAATTCCGGATTGGCAGTGATCACCCGAAGACGTTTTCTGTTTTCTACAGCATGACGGATGATGTTCATACTGCCGGCTTCATCGATCTGATCGATCCGCACCCCCAGGATATCGATGGAGAAAATGTTTTCCGTGGCTGATTTCATTTAAAGCTGTCCAAAACCTTTCCTGTTCCTAAGGCGACACATGAGATCGGATTATCGGCCAGCATGACCGCCAGACCGGTTTCCCGGGCGATCCGAACATCCAGTGAGTGGACCATGGAACCACCGCCAGTCATGATAATACCTCTGTTCATGATATCGGCAGCCAGTTCGGGCGGCGTGCGCTCCAATACTTCCTTGACGCCGGCTACGATCACTTCCAAAGCTTCTTCCATGGCTTTATATGTCATCTTGGAATTGACGGTCACTGTTTTGGGCAGGCCTGTGATTAAATCCCGGCCGCGCACATCAATTTCATTATTTTCGCTGTTGCCTTCAGGAATAGCACAACCGACGCTGATCTTGATATCTTCGGCAGTTCGTTCTCCGATCATCAGATTATATTCTTTCCTAATATACCGGATGATAGACTCATCGAGACGATCGCCGCCCATTCGGATACTGGTCTTAGTAACAATCCCTCCCAAGCTGATCACGGCAATGTCGGTGGTGCCGCCTCCGATATCGATTACCAAGTTGCCCTCCGGTCCGAAGATGTCGAGTCCAGCACCGATAGCAGCTGCATACGGTTCCTCAACGACTTTGACATGGGTGGCTCCTGCTTTGGATGCAGCCTGTTTTACCGCTCTTTCTTCAACCTCGGTCACACCTGAAGGAATACAGACAACCACTCTGTTTTTGATAAACGGCCAGGTCTTTATGCCTGCTTTTTTTAGGAAGTATTTCAGCATGATCTCGGTCGTTTGATAATCGGCAATCACGCCATCCCGCATTGGCCGAATCGCCATGATATTGCCCGGTGTTCTCCCAATCATCAGTCTGGCATCTTCACCAACGGCAATTTTTTTACCGCTGCTCTTGTCAATCGCAACAACCGAAGGTTCATTCAAAACAATCCCTTTTCCCTTTACATAGACCAAAACACTTGCTGTCCCTAAATCGATCCCGTAGTCCGTCCCAAACATCCAATGCGACCCCTTTCAAAATCATATCATAGGCTTGTCCTCAAATAGAATAAAATACAATCTCCCTGACGGGAGATAATTTTCATAATTATTTGCATTATATTTTCGCTTCGTTTTTTCAATTTCCTCTTTATTTCTCTAATTTTTGGCTCAGTCTTCCTTTTTCTCTAAATATTCAGCTATTCTTCGTTTTGCATATATTTCTTCTTTGTTGCTTCGCCGCCCCGGATATGTCTTTCGGCTTTATTGCTCTCCAGGATATGCTTGACTTGAGAGGAAAGCCTACTGTTGATGAGCGGCAATCTTTCTGTGACGTCTTTATGCACCGTGGACTTACTCACCCCGAAGACTTGAGCAGTTTGCCTTACTGTACAACTGGATTCAATTATGTAGTTGCCTATATCTAAAGCTCTCCTCTTAATATGTTCCTGCATTTTCCCTCTCCCCTTTAAAACCGCAGTGTTTAGTTCATTTATATGCCGGTACAATTAAAAAAGACATCCTGCAAAGGATGTCCTCATTTGGTAATTACTGTACATTTTTATGCTTTGTGTAATATCTATCTGTTGACAAGATAAAATTTCTATGCTAATATCGGCTAAAGTTTAATAATCTACTTAAACCAGCGATGTGGAAATCAAACCGATGGCATGCGCCTTCAGAGAGCAGGGGGTGGTGGAAGCCCTGCGGAAATGCAACTCGGCAAATGGACCACGGAGGGCGAGGTGAAAGGGTTTTACCCGAGTATCTTAGACGAAGGCCGGCGTTAACGGCAGAAAATGTGTTGGCATTTTTGTAAGAGTGGATTTGTCCGTATTGGACTGGTCAATTAAGGTGGTACCGCAGATAACAGTGTCTGTCCTTATCTAAAATAAGGGCAGGCTTTTTTGTTTTCCTTGTATGGTATACAAACGGAATGTACCGCGGAGCCATGTATGGTAGGATCGATTGGCCAAAAAATACTTGAAGACATCCTTTATGCCAACAGTCCTATGAAGTCGTACGCACGGCGGCGAAACCAAAAAATACGAACGTGCAGAAAGGATGCTTATCATGGAAATGGAAAAACGAGTTGTTGTCACTGAAAATGAAAAGAGAAAAGGTCTTAACGCTTCAGACCTCATACTCATCGGCGTCTTGTTGGCTGCAGGTGCTGTATTGAAATTCTTCGTGGGTACCGTCATCAACTTTGGCATGAAGCCAAACTTTATTATCGCCATGTATTGTCTGATCATCCTCTTGATCAAACCCCGCTTGCGCGAGGCTGCCATCATCGGTCTCCTGGCTGGTGCTATCTGCCAATTTTTTCCTGGACAGCCCTACATCAATTTTGCCAGCGAATTACTTGGCGCTATAGCCATGGCATTGCTGACAATGATTCCCATGGCTATTGGTAAATTCTCATTAAAACCCATTGTCTGCACCTTTCTCTCCACGCTGGTCAGTGGCTTCACCTTCGTTGGCATTATGTATCTTATGTACTTTTCCGGTGCGGATATCAAACCAACTCCGCTTGCAGCCTTTCTTGTTATTATTTTAGGAACAGCCGCCATTAATGCCGTTATTGTTCAGGTTCTGTATCTTCCGCTAAAACTGGCATTGAAAAAAGGCTAGAAAGGGATGTTTCATTGTGATCACGATTAACGATCTGCATTTTAAATATAAGGGCAGCGACCGCTTTGCATTAAAAAACATTAATATAGATATTCACCCCGGTGACTTCATCGGTATCATCGGCAGCAGCGGCGCCGGCAAATCAACGCTGACTTACGCACTGAACGGGATCGTTCCCCATCACTACACCGGCGATTTCTATGGGTGTGTGAAAGTCAACGGTCTGGATTCGGTGGAAGTCCGTCCGGAACAGCTTTCTGCCTTTATCGGCAGTGTATTCCAGGATATTGATGGGCAAATGGTTGCTTCAATTGTTGAGGATGAACTGCTGTTTGGTCTTGAGAACTTCAGCGTAGCGCGAGAAGAAATTGAAACCCGAGTCAATGACGCACTCGATACGATCGGTATTGCTGATCTGCGTTACCGCAGCATCAGCACCCTTTCAGGCGGGCAGAAACAAAAGGTCGCAATTGCGGCCATCGTTGCGCTGCGTCCGGACGTGCTGCTGCTGGACGAACCAACCGGCGAACTGGATCCCCAAAGCAGTCTGCAAATTTTTCAAATGCTGCGGAAACTGAATCGAGACTATGGCATGACCGTGATCATCGTGGAACAAAAAATAATGCTGCTATGCGAATTTGTCAATCGTTTGGTTGTCATGCACAATGGGGAAATCCTTCATCAAGGACCCGTGCGGCAGGTACTCCGCAATAGCACGGACCTTGAGCACATTGGTATCAATGTCCCACGCATCGTTACCCTGGCCAATGAGCTAATAGGAAAAGGCCTCTATCACGGTGAGCTGCCCCTTAATCTTGACGATGCCGTGAGAATGGTGAATGAGGTGATTGGCGCATGATAACATTTGAAAATGTCTGCTTTAGTTATGGTAAAAGCCCTGTTATCTGCGACGTATCTTTTCAAATCAACAAGGGCGATTTTGTAGCCGTGATCGGCGAAAACGGTGCCGGTAAATCGACGCTGAGCAAGCTCTGCAACGGCCTTCTTAAACCAACATCCGGCCGCGTAACCGTAAACGGCAATGACACCCGCACAACACGCACCAGCAGCCTTGCCAAAATAATCGGGTTCTTATTCCAGAACCCTGACCGACAAATCTGTCAGAATACAATCAGCGGAGAAATCATGTTCGGGCTGGAATGTGTCCTTGATGACGTCGCTTTGCGCCATGAGCGCTGCGAAGATATGCTGCGGCAATTTGATTTTGACGGTATGGCTGATCCCTTTACTCTCAGCCGGGGCGACCGTCAGCGAGTCACGTTGGCATCACTGTTAGCCTGTCGGCCGGAAGTACTGATCCTCGATGAACCGACCACCGGTCTTGACTACCGCGAATGCACCCACATCATGGAACTGATCCGAGAACTGAATGAAGCAGGAACGACAATCATCATGGTTACCCATGATATGGAGCTCGTACAGGATTATGCACAACGCGTGCTGGTGATCAACTCCGGAAAACTCATAGGGGACGGTGCAGCCAAATCAATCATGACAAAATTAGATATGCTGGCGGCAGCCTCCGTTGCCCCTGCTCAGATTCCAGCACTTGCCCTCCGTTTGGGCAGTGATTTCCAGAATGTATTCACGGTGGAACAAATGACAGCCATCATTGAGAGGAAAGCAGGTGAAAAAGATGTCCGGATTCCTAGATTATGTACCGGGTGATTCCTTTCTGCATCGCCTCAATCCATTGACGAAGCTCATGCTTTCACTTGTTTTATGTGTTACTTGTTTTATCAGCGATCTGCATTTCTATGTGATCGGCGTCATTGCTCTGAATCTGCTGCTTGCTGCATCTGCCGGCGTTTTTGACCGATCATTTCGTATTCTTAAGGCATTGATAAAATTTTCTATCGTTTTATTTATCCTGCAGATTCTGTTTGTTCGGGATGGAAACGTCCTGTTCAGCTTACCGCTGAATATTGTGATCACGGACAAAGGTTTGTCATTTTCTATGCTCTTCGTTCTGCGTCTGTTAGCGGCAACACTGCCATTAGCACTGATGCTTTCTGTTACTCAGATGAACGACCTATCCAATGTACTGGTTGAGCAGCTGCGGATACCTTATAAATATGCATTTTCGTTGATGACTGCTATTCGGTTTATTCCTATTTTCACTAATGAAATGGCTGGAATCATGGAAGCACAAACTGCACGCGGCGTAGAATTTGATACACGAAATTTCTTCAAAAAGCTGCGTTTAATATTGCCGATCTGCGTTCCACTCTTGATATCTTCTGTCAAACGCATCGAAGGTGGTGCGATTTCCGTCGAACTACGTGGCTTTAATTGCCGTAAAAAGGGCAGCGGTTATAAGCGCTACAGCATCAAAGGGTGTGACCTGATTACGATGGGCACATCCGTGTTGCTCGTTGTTATGGCGGTTATTCTGTAGTTTACACGTAAACGAACTTCATGTCTTTTATTTGAATAGTGATAAGGCACTTCAAACAAATAATTGAAGTGCCTTTTGTTCATGGATAAATTTATGCTGCAAGGTAATGGTTGACAATCACTGTCAATGTATATAATCATCAGTACAGCTTTTTAAGCTTGGCCCCGACATAATAGTGACCGAGTATTTCTGTATAGGTATCACCATTTTGAGCAAGATCATTAGCACCATATTGAGACATACCGATGCCGTGCCCTTTACCGTATGCAATAAATTCAATTTGTGTTCCATTCGTCTTCCATTCGAAATCTGTCGACGTCAGTTGCAGTTTTGTCCGAATGTCGGTCCCTTTAAATATTTTGTTACGAACGACTAAGGTTTTGACCCTCCCTGCTGCTGTCCTGTTAAGAACTGAAATATCATCATCGCTGATACCTCCGGTCGTGCTGCTGAAACCCAAGAGCCGATAAAATTCGCTGCTTGTAAATTTTTGATGCTGAATGAAACGAAGCGGTCTAATCTCGCCCGAGGAGACATTCCTTAGATAGTCGCGATCCGAACTCCAGACATCACCCGATTTCTCTGTGTTTTTCCGTCCGCTGCTGCTATGGAAAAACGCATCGATGATCTCACCATCGTAACTAAGAACCAGCCCCTGGGTCGTTTTAACTGCTTTTAGTATCTTATTCCGATTATAGACATAGTTGATTATACCCCAATTCTTAATCATTTGTTCATTAGAAATCCAGGCTTGGGTCTTGACCGTGGTATCGACGTCATAGCTGCTTTCAGCTGTGCTTTGCATCTTTTTAACAACGTAAGTACGCGCTGCGACAGCCTGCGCTTTCAATGCTTCCCGCTCAAACGATGCCGGCATTTCCGCCGCAACGACCCCTACCAAATAGCTTTCAATCGCCATTTCCTTGACATGGCCGTCGGATAATTTGACTCGGACTGTCGTTCCGTTTTTAATCTCATCGGGATCAAAAAAATAACGGACAGCGACGGGTACGATCCCCAAAAAGAAGATAACGGCCATGATTACAGCCGTTATTTTATTTGTGCTTTGACCCATATTTCAGCCCCCTTATGCGGTACAAGCTTATAACAATGTATGCACCGAAGGCGAAGATATGCCTGCCAATCTATTCAATTGTTAATTACAACCAACGATGTATTCCGTATTTAATCTTCTCTGAAAATGTCAGCCCCGATTCCTCGCAGTTTTGCGTCGAGATTCTCGTAACCTCTTTCAATATGATGGATTTCTCTTACTTCAGATGTTCCATTAGCCGTAAGCGCCGCCAGGACAAGCCCTGCGCCTGCCCGTAAATCACTGGCATTAACCGTCGCGGGGTGTAGCTCTTCTACGCCATGAACGATGGCGCTTCTTCCTTCTATCCGGATATCGGCTCCCATCCTTTTGAGTTCATCAACATGCATGAAACGATTCTCAAATACGGTTTCCGTTACCATGGATGTTCCCTGTGCCCGAGTCAGCATCGCCAGCATAGGTGCCTGTAGATCCGTGGAAAAACCAGGATGAACTTGTGTTTTGATATCAACCGCGTGGTAATTGCCTTTGCCAATAACGCGTATACCATCGCCATCCTCACGGTAGACCACACCGGCTTCATCCAGTTTGGCCAGCAGTGATGCCAAATGAACTGGGATAACATTACGAATCAGGACTTCCCCCCCGCAGGCAGCTGCCATCAAGATATAGGTGCCGGCTTCAATTCGGTCGGGTATGATCGTATGAGAAGTACCATGAAACTCTTTGACCCCTTCGATATAGATGATATTTGTTCCAGCCCCACGTATTTTACCGCCCATTTCGTTAATGAAATTAGCCAAGTCAACGATTTCCGGCTCCTGAGCTGCATTCTCGAGGACAGTAGTCCCTTCAGCAGCTGCTGCCGCCATCATGATGTTTTCTGTGGCACCGACACTCGGAAAATCGAGATAGATCCTGGCTCCGTATAGTCTGGACGCGGTAATATCTAAAAAACCGTGATCCATTCGGACTTGGGCCCCTAATTGTTCCAATCCCTTAATATGCCAGTTTATTGGTCTGGAACCAATCGCGCAGCCACCAGGATGTGAGATGCGGACTCGGCCGACACGGGCAAGCAACGGCCCCATAATACAAATTGAAGCTCTCATTTTATTGATCAAATCATAGGGAGCCTCAATATTTTCCACATCCTTGATTTCAAGATACAATTTCTTATTTTTCCTTTTTACTTTGCCTCCAAGAGATTCTATGACCTGACCCATGACCTGAACATCCAGCAGGTCTGGTGCATCTTCCAGGACAACTTTATCTAAAGTCAGCAGGCTAGCTGCAATTATCGGCAAAACAGCGTTTTTGGCTCCACTGATATCTATTTTCCCTTCTAATTCTTTCCCGCCTGTTATGACAAATTTACTCAAATGTGTGTCACTCCTGACATTATACTTACTTTACAGTCGATATCTCTGCTGTATTCTATTGTAGGTATCGATGGTTAGCATAGTTGGTATATAGTTCTTTTCTCCTGCGCCTTTTTCCTTCTTTCAGGCGGAAACTTGCAGCATTTCCTCGTCACTGACAAAATACTCCTTTTTTTAAATCTCTTCAAAAAGTGCTGGCAGAGCAATGATTGTTTTGGCTTGATCGCAGGCACTCTTCGTGATCCCCTGGATTGCTATACGCGACTCACCTACTTGGAGGTTATAGGGGATTCGTTCAGAGTAGCCGGCATATGAAGACAGCACAGGCATCACGTTCATATCAATCATTTTAATATCGTAGTGGGCATAAAACTCCTGTATATTGATAACTTCCTCGATCCGTTCTTCGAGATAGACTTTGGTTTTGCTGTTATTAAGCATATCGCATAACGTGTTGTATCGCTTGTAATATTCTTTTTCTGCTTCCCTGGTTACAGTACGCTGCGTACTGTACTTGAGTGCCGTATTCCCTGAATAATCGCACAGTATCTCTTTGTGCCATGTCAGCCCGCTGGATTTTAGTATTTTTTCAATCGCTATCTGCCGGTCTAATTCCTCGGACCAGACAATGTATTTTAGCTGGGCCTCCTGGCAAAATGTCTGCCCAGAATCCAATAGCAGCGGTATTAAGCTTTCCTCTTGCTGATCATGCTGAATCGCTATACCACCCGCAGTTAAAAGAAAAGTCGGCTGCAAAAGCATCAATACAATCATAATCATCATAGCAGGTATAACGCGATAGTGACGAATGGAATGGCTTCTTATATCCATAACAGTATACTCCAGATGTTGAAAAAAATAAATATTAGAAATCCGTTTATTGATAGTTTGACCAATCTGGCATTTGACAAAACATCGTTTCGCAAAAGTAATTATTTTCCGTTTTACTAAATGAAGGCTGCTGTTCTTCTGAACTATGCCCATTACTTTTTTTATGATAAGATAGATAGTGTTATCAAATGCGATCCCGATGTGCACTCTTGAAATTATTTGAGTTTAAATGACTATTAGAGGTTTGATGACTGTTAAAGGAGGCAGAAAGAGTGGAAACGAGCAAGGTACTGGAACACACGCATGCTCACTCCCATCCGAATAAAAAAAATGTCATTAATAGATTGTCCCGTATGATCGGGCACCTGGAAGGCATTAAACGCATGGTTGATGATGAGGTCGACTGCAGTGAAATACTAATCCAGCTGTCTGCTGTCAGATCAGCGATCAACAGCACAGGAAAAGTGATATTAAGTGACCATATCAATCATTGCCTGATTCATGCGTATGAAGAAGACGATACCCAGGTGATCGAAAAACTGAATGATGCCATTGATAAATTCTTAAAGTAATTATAATGACAATGATACGACTCGAAAAATACATGCTTAACTATAACCCACGAACTTAAAATGTCATTATAAAAGAGGGCTTACGATTTAGATCGTTTTGCCCTCTTTGTGCTTACCTTTGGATTCAATTTGTCTATTATCGAATTCTTACAACTTATCCGTTGCTCTAAGCCGTGCGAGAGATCTTTTCAAAGCAACTTCTGCTCGGATCATGTCCGTCTCGCTCTGTTTTTCTCTGAGGCGTTTTTCGGCACGTTCTTTGGCAGCTTCTGCCCTGTCAACATCAATAGACTCCGCACGTTCAGCGGTATCAGCCAGAATCGTTACCTTATTTTGGGCAACTTCCATGAAACCGCCGCTGATTGCTATTTTTTCCACTTTGCCGTCTTGGGTATAGCGGACAACGCCGATCACCAGATTCGCAATGAGCGGAGCGTGATTGGCTAAGATACCCAGTTCCCCCTCTGCTCCAGGCGCCAGGACGAATTCTGCTTCCGTATTAAGAACTTCGCCGGCAGGTGCAACGACAACAAGGTTAAATGTTCCAGCCATATTATACAGCTCCCATTTGTTTCGCTTTTTCGACCGCCTCTTCTATGGTTCCGACATAACGGAATGCTTCTTCAGGCAACGTATCGTACTTACCTTCGCAAATTTCCTTAAAGCTCCGGATCGTTTCCTTAATCGGGACATACTTTCCTTTCATGCCGGTAAAGGCTTCGGCCACACTGAACGGTTGGGAAAGGAAAATCTGGATGCGGCGGGCCCGGTTTACAATAATCTTGTCATCTTCACCCAACTCATCCATGCCTAGAATGGCGATAATATCCAATAGTTCCTTATAGCGTGCAAGAATCTTCTGGACTTCACGGGCAACAGTATAATGCTCTTCCCCAACAATTTCAGGTGTAAGGATCTGAGAGCTGGAATCCAGCGGATCCACAGCCGGATAGATCCCCATTTCCGAAATAGACCGATTAAGAACCGTCTTTGCGTCTAAGTGGGCAAACGCGGTAGCCGGTGCGGGGTCCGTCAAGTCGTCCGCCGGCACATAAATCGCCTGAACGGAGGTAATAGAACCTTTCTTGGTGGATGTGATCCGTTCCTGCAGATTACCCATTTCCGTAGCCAAGGTTGGTTGATAACCTACCGCCGACGGCATCCGTCCGAGAAGTGCGGATACTTCCGATCCGGCCTGGGTAAAACGGAAAATGTTATCGATGAAGAGGAGCACGTCCTGTCCCTGTTCATCACGGAAAAATTCTGCCTGGGTAAGACCGGTCAGTCCTACTCTTAAACGGGCTCCGGGGGGTTCGTTCATCTGACCGAACACCATCGTCATCTTGTTAATAACACCGGAATCCTTCATCTCATTATAGAGATCGTTTCCTTCACGTGTGCGCTCGCCAACGCCGGCAAATACGGAAATACCGCCGTGCTGAGTAGCGATGTTGTTGATGAGTTCCTGGATTAAAACGGTCTTGCCGACACCGGCTCCGCCGAATAATCCAATTTTACCGCCTTTGGCATAAGGTGCCAGCAAGTCAATAACCTTAATCCCTGTTTCCAGCATGGTATCGGTGGTTTCCTGCTCGACAAACGGCGGGGCCTGACGATGGATCGGGAATTTCAGTTCGGTTTGAACTTGCGGCTGATTGTCGATTGGATCCCCCAGAACATTGAACATTCTGCCCAATGTCTCCGTACCCACGCTGACGGAGATCGGTGCTCCGGTATTAATGGCTTCGACCCCTCTGGTCAGTCCGTCTGTGGATGACATCGCGATACAACGCACGGTATCGTTGCCAAGATGTTGGGCAACTTCCAGCGTCAGCGTCATGTTCTTTTCTTCGTTCTTAATCACAATCGCACTATAGATTTCCGGCAGCGCATCGGGATCAAATTCGATGTCAACAACCGGACCCATGATTTGAATTACTTTACCTGTTTTCGACACTAGCTTTAAACCTCCTTTGATAAGGTACGAAAAGCAACTACTCCAGAGCCGCAGCTCCCCCTACGATTTCTGTGATTTCCTTAGTAATCGCTGCCTGACGCGCTCTGTTCATGGCTAACGTGAGTTTGCTGATCATTTCTTTCGCATTCTCCGTCGCAGAATCCATCGCGGTCATTTTTGCCCCCATTTCACTTGCCTTGCTTTCCAGGAGAGCAGTGAAGATCTGACTTTCGATATAGCTGGGGAGTAGCCGTTCCAACATTTGCTGGGGTTCAGGCTCGAAGAGATAACTGCCGTTTGCCTTTTCAGCGGATGGCTCGATGGGCAGTAATTTCGTAACGGTAGGTTCCTGAGTCAGAACCGATATGAATTTGGAATAAATGAGATAAACCTCATCCAATTCACCGTTGGTATATAATCCGATCACGTCCTTGGCTATATCTTTGGCTTGACTATAATTCGGACTATCACCCAAACCAATGAACTGAGAAATTATTTCCGCATGACGTCTTGTGAAAAAATCATAGCCCTTCCTGCCTACTGCTACCAAACCGACTGGAACGTCCGTCTGTTCTTCAAGCAATCCTTTGGTCGTACGATTTAAGTTAGCATTAAAGCCACCGCAAAGACCACGGTCCGAAGTTACCAGAATGTATCCGATTTTCTTCACCGGACGTTTTTCCAGAAGCGGATGTTTTGCGTCCGCTTGGTTCTGAACGAGACGGGACAGAACGCTTTGCAGCTGTTTCGCATAGGGGCGGGAAGCGATGACTTTTTCCTGAGACTTCCGTAATTTAGCCGCAGCTACCATTTTCATCGCTTTGGTGATCTGCTGCATATTGGCTACGCTGCGGATTCGTCTGCGAATATCGCGTACTCCTGCCACTTCATTCACCTACTCTTTCTAGACTAAAAAGCCTTGTTTGAACTCATTAATGGCGTCACCGATTTCTTTCGTGAGTTCATTGGAAAGAGCTTTCTCCGTACGAATTTTTTCGGGAATCGGCGTCGTACGCATGAAGCGGAGAAGTTCTTGTTCGAATTCAGCCATTTTTTCCAGGGGAACATCATCAATATAGCCTTTAGTAGCCGCGAAGATAATGATAACTTGATCTTCAACCGCCATCGGCTGATATTGTCCCTGCTTTAAGATTTCCATTGTTTTCTGGCCTCGGTTTAAGCGAGCCTGAGTTGCTTTGTCCAGATCGGATCCGAACTGGGCAAACGCCGCTAATTCCCGATAAGAGGCAAGGTCAAGCCGGAGCTGGCCTGCAACTTGTTTCATAGCTTTGATCTGAGCAGATCCGCCAACACGCGATACCGAAATACCGACGTTGATGGCAGGACGGAAACCGGAATAGAATAAGTCGGCTTCCAGGAAGATCTGGCCGTCCGTGATGGAAATAACATTCGTCGGAATATATGCCGAAACGTCACCGGCTTGGGTCTCAATAATGGGCAGCGCGGTCAGTGATCCGCTTCCTTTTTCCGGTGAAAGCTTGGCTGCACGCTCGAGTAAACGGGAATGCAAATAGAAAACGTCGCCGGGGTAAGCTTCACGGCCGGGGGGGCGTTTCAGCAACAGTGACAATTCACGATAGGCTACTGCCTGTTTGGACAGGTCGTCGTAGACAACCAGAACGTGCTTGCCGTTATCGCGGAAATACTCACCCATAGCGCAGCCGGAGTACGGTGCGATATAGAGCATCGGAGCCGGGTCGGAAGCCGTAGCCATAACGACAATGGAATAATCCATTGCACCATGCTCTTCCAGCTTCTTAACGACACTGGCTACGGTCGATTGTTTTTGGCCGATAGCAACATAAATACAAATACAATTTTGCCCTTTTTGGTTAATGATGGTGTCAACGGCCAAGGCAGTTTTTCCTGTCTGGCGGTCACCAATGATCAGCTCACGTTGTCCGCGACCGATGGGAACCATGGAATCGATGGATTTCAAACCGGTTTGCAGCGGTTCATGAACGGATTTTCTGTCTACAACACCAGGTGCGTTGGATTCGATCGGACGATAACCGGCCGCTTCGATATTCCCTTTGCCGTCGACAGGTTGTCCAAGAACATTGACTACACGTCCAATCAAGCTTTCACCCACCGGAACTTCGACGATCCTGCCGGTACGTTTCACTTCGTCGCCTTCCTTAATATTCGCGTAAGGCCCGAGGATAACGCAACCGATATTATCTTCCTCCAGGTTCATGGCCATCCCATATATCCCGCCGGGGAACTCGAGAAGCTCTCCGGACATCGCTTTCTCCAAGCCATAGACACGTGCAATACCATCACCGACCTGGATAACAGTACCGACATCAACGACTTCAAGAGTGGTTTCATAACGTGCAATCTGTTGTTTGATGATAGAACTAATTTCTTCGGGACGTAAATTCATTCTTTTAGTTCACCCCTACTTCCTGCTGAGGTTTTGACGATGTTTTTTTCAATTCTTCTCTTATTTTAGACAATGCGGTCGTAATAGAGCCATCCATAACACGATCCCCTACTTGAAGTTTGGCTCCACCGATCAATGTCGGATTTACTTCGGAAAGTAAACGAACATTCTTGCCAGTTGTTTTGGCAATGGTTTCTTTGAGTTTTTCTTCTTGTGCCGGTGACAGTGCGGTGGCACTGATGACTTTAGCTTCAATAATGTTGCGTGCTTCATTGGCAAGACGAGTAAATTCACGCTGAACTATACTAAGGAGATTTTGCCTCCTGCGATCGATCAACAGATAGACAAAATGTCTGGTCATATCTGAAACAGTATTTCCAAATATACTTGCCAGAACCTGCTTTTTTGTTTCTGCTTCAATATCCGGATGGTTCAGCAATATCTTCAGGTCATTATTCTGATTAACGGTTTCAGCCAACTCAAGCAATTCTTTTTCGATCTGATCCAGGACAGACATCTCAAGGGCTAATTCGAAGAGTGCCTGTGCATATCGGTGTGCCAGAGCGCCGTTTAACATGGCCGATCCCCTACCTCTTGAATAAATTGTTCAATGAGTGCTTCCTGACCCGTGATGTCCAAGTTCCGTTGAATGATTTTCTCAGCAACAGCAACGGACATATCAATAACCTGCGCTTTGACGTCGGCAATTGCCTTTTGACGCTCGCGTTCAATATCAGCAAGGGCAGCCTGTCTGAGCTTCTCATTTTCAAGTCGCGCTTGAGCAAGTATTTCAGCAGCACGTTCCTCACTGCTCTTTGTGGCCTTTTCAATGATCAACTGAGCCTCCTGGCGGGCTTTACGCATATCTTCCTGGTATTCCAGCCGGATCCTCTCAGCTTCTTTTCTTTCGTTCTCAGCATGTGCCAGGTTGTCCTCGATTGTCTGACGGCGTTTCTCCATCATAGCCATCAGGGGCTTCCAGGCAAATTTAGCGAGAATCCAGACTAAGATTAAAAATGATACAACCTGGACAAGTAATGTTAAATCAAAATGCAGCGGATTAATATTACCGCCTTCCGTAGCAGCAGATGCAACAGTTAATACCATACCGGTTCCAAAGGGATTCAATCGGTCCTCCCCTCCTCTCTTATGCTATGCATAAAGTTAAAGACAAAAAGTTACGTCCTATTTTGTGAAGAACATCAAAATAGCGATAACCCATGTCAAGAGAGGAAGAGCTTCAATCAAGCCAACACCGATAAACATCATTAACTGTAATTTCCCTTGAAGTTCCGGTTGACGTGAAGTTCCATTGATCGCACTGGAGATAACATTACCATTACCAATTGATGCACCAAGTGCAGCTAAACCGGCTGCGATACCGGTACCTATCATTGCAGCAGCAGAAATATCCATAACAAAGATCCTCCTTAAATTATAAATAAATTTTAATGATTAACCTTAATCCGTTTTCAGTGAGCTGCCTGTTCACTGAACAACTAGCCATCATCAATGGTCAACATTGACTGCCTGGGCTATATAAGCGATTGTTAAAACTGTAATAACAAAAGACTGAACAGCCCCAATAAACATGCTGAAACCAAGCCAAATCGGCATCGGCACGATTCCTCCAAGTACCATAAATCCAGGCAGCATCAGAATAACTGATATTAGGACTTCTCCGGCAAATATGTTTCCGAATAGACGGAAAGCCAGCGTCAGCGGTTTGGATAAGAAATCGACAACATGAATTGGTAACATAAAGGGAAATGGCTCCACAAAGTGATGGAAATAATGGGCACCTTTATACTTGATCCCAAAGTATACAACAAGGATGATAGTTAACAATGCCAATCCCATAGTTGTATTAATATCGGCAGTCGGAGACATCAAGGTTGCCCCGCCCAGAATGTGATTTAATTGTGCAAACTCAACATTTTTGAATATCGGAGCGGCGATATTCGGAATAAGACCAAGCATATTGGAAAAGAAAACAAATAGAATAAGTGTCAATAGATATGGAAGAATCACGACACCTTTTTTATAATCCATGTTATCCGAAATCAGCGACTTTACAAAGTCTACAATAAATTCCAGTACGTTTTGGATCTTCCCCGGCTTACCACTTGTTAGATTACGAATTCCGAAAAACACAAATATCAAGAGGAGTGCTATCGCCATCCAGGTCATTACAAGTGTTTTACCATGCAATGTAAAATTTCCGACATGCCAAAGAACTGTTTCATGCATTCATTGCTCACCCCCTCCCATGTATGCGTTGTTGTATCAAAGCTATAGACAGCGGTATAAGTATACCGGCTGCAATCCCCCCGGCAAAGTATGGCAGCCATTCCGGCTTAAACCTGAAGATTATTGCCACTACCATGGTGATCATACCCAGCCTGGAAAATAGACTAAGATAATAGGTTCTCAGAGCGCCATTGATGTCTTTGTCAATCACTTTACGTGAGTCTCTGAATAACCATTGGATATTGATCAGCCCCGTTAAGAAACCAATCAGGATTCCCAAAATCTGATATTTATCCGTAAAGTAGACTACGAGCAGGGTCGCAGACGATACATAGCCGGCAAGGATAGTAAATACTCTTTTACTCATCTTTTGATTTCTCTAGCTTCATAATGGACCACACCAAATAAATAACCCCCAAAATCACACCGGCAAGCATTAGCAAAATTGTGAAGACCGGAAAGATCCCGAGCTTCAAGTCCAGAAATCTACCAAGAAAATACCCGCCGATAGCCAGCCCGGCTAAAGTAACGGTAAATGATGAACCAACGGATATCAATTTGACCCATTTACCTAGATTCTTGTCAGCCATTGATATGCCTCAATTCTAACAGGGATATTCAATGCATATATCATGCCAGTTGCTGAATCAGGAAAAGTGCTGTATTTCCCAGCTTTTGCTTCATCACTCAATTGTTGTATATTCTCATTTTAGTAAAAAAAAGCGACATTCTTATGCATTTTGACGTAATCTCATAACCGTTTATTTAAGTACTTTAAAATGATACCTGCTATTCTTTGGCTGGCTGTTCCATCTCCGTAAGGATTGGCTGCCTTCGACATTCTATCGTATTCTTCTTGATCTGACAATAAACGGCGCAGACTGTTCAGCACATGTTCATATTGTGTTCCTACTAGCATAACAGTCCCTGCGTCTACAGCTTCAGGACGCTCCGTCGTATCGCGTACGACCAGGACTGGCTTGCCCAGTGATGGTGCCTCTTCTTGGATACCTCCGGAGTCTGAGAGGATGAGATATGCTCTGGCCATCAGGTTAACAAACGGCTCGTAATCCAACGGTTCAATCAGATGTACGCGTTCATTCCCTCCCAAGATTTCATTGACAACTGCCCGTACCGTGGGGTTTTTATGCACCGGAAAAACAACATCGATATCCGGAAATTCCTGCAGAACAGTATCCAGCGCTTGATAAATCTGCCGCATGGGCTCTCCCCAGTTTTCACGACGGTGCGTCGTCATCAGAATCAATCGCTTTTCCTTGTTATCATCAAGTATTCTGGTCAGATCCTTATCCGCAAAGTGATAATCCGGTCTGACCGTCGCCAGTAAAGCGTCAATGACTGTGTTACCCGTGACGAATATTTGATCGGGGCTAATCCCTTCACGCAAAAGATTGTCCCGCGATACAGCTGTCGGTGCAAAATGGAGATCAGCTAATCCCGTCGTCAGCTTACGGTTGATTTCTTCCGGCCAGGGGGAATACTTTTGACCTGTTCTTAAGCCCGCTTCGATATGTCCGATTGGGATTTTATGATAAAAAGCGGCCAACGCCGAGGTAAACGTCGTTGTTGTATCCCCTTGAACGAGGATCAGATCCGGCTTCTCTTTGCCGAGTATGTCATCCATCCCTGCAAGAACACCCGTCGTTAAACTCGCCAACGTTTGGCCATGTTTCATCAAATCGAGATCATAGTCCGGTGTGATTTGAAAAAGCTGCACGACCTGGTCAAGCATTTCCCGGTGCTGGGCAGTTAAGACGACACAGGAATTGATGGCTTCTTCCTTTTCCAGGGCTTTGACGACGGGCGCCATCTTGATTGCCTCCGGCCGAGTCCCGAATACCGTCATGACCTTGAATTTTGTTTGTACTCCCACACTATTTCCCCCATAGACCATAGTTTACCCACAAAAATCGGTTTTGAAAAATCTTCAACCTGATATATTATACCCGTCTCCGAGAGTTTCCGCAAATATATACATATATATACATATTTATACATTGATATTTTAGCACGTCCGTAAAGGATTTTAGGCTGAAAGCTGAATGTATACCATTACACACAAGCGCAGCACTAACTAATACAACGTTCTCTAAATACCATGACAGAAAGATGTAATAATCTGGGCTGGTCTGCATGCCACATTCCGCTTTCGGCTCTTGCGCCATCCTTGGCGCAAAGAGCCGCGCTACGCAATCCGTGCTCCGCTTGTCGCCGGAACTGTGGCACGCAGACCTGATTTGAGGTGTAAAGAAAATTAAAGAATACTGTACTATATGTCAAAAAAACCGCCGCTAAGTGGCGGCGGCAGGGCCCTATCGCTATTTGAACGACAAACGAGATACTACGGCTTCGATATATCTTTCAAGGGAATCAGTTATGATTTTGGTTTTATTCACTTGCTTCAAATCGGATATTTTTCTTTTTCCCGTTCTCGTCCTGAAAAACGACACGTCGGATCATGGCGTTTTTTATCATTCTGCGACAAAGCAGGCACGGTTCAGCCGATGCTCTCTCCCCATCATGACCATAGCCGGATATGTAAATCGTGGCCCCCTGCATTTTCACCGGATCACCGGCGATAATAGCATTCTGCTCAGCATGGACAGCAACACAGAGTTCATACCGTTCTCCCTTGGGTACATTGAAACGCTCTCTTACGCACTCCCCTGTATCGATACAATTTGGTTCCCCTCTTGCCGCGCCGTTATACCCGGTACTGACAATGATGTTGTCTTTCACAATGACTGCCCCGTAATTGCGTCTTAAACAGGTTGACCGTTTGGCTACCAGCTGGGCAATGTCAAGAAAATACTCGTCCCATGCCGGTCTGCTCTCATTATTCATAACTGTTCTCCCCGCTCCCGCCTTAAGGCATAATCTATATAAGGTTTCAGATTTCTCTGGGAAAAAAATATGTCACTCCATCATGCAATCTAATCTTCTGTTCCGAACAACCGGTCGCCGGCATCGCCAAGTCCCGGAACAATATAAGCACACTCGTTTAAACACTCATCCAGAGCGGCAGCGTAGATATCCACATCCGGATGCGCGTCCTGTACGACCTTGATTCCTTCGGGAGCTGCGATAAGGCACATAAGACTAATCCGTTTAACGCCTCTCTGCTTAATAAAGGAAATAGCCGCTGAGGCAGATCCTCCGGTTGCCAACATCGGGTCAACCAAAATAACTTGTCTTTCGGCGGCGTCTGTAGGAAGTTTGTAATAATACTCCACCGGCTTGAAAGTTTTTTCATCCCGGTACAAACCGATATGGCCTACTTTAGCATCCGGGATCATCTTTAATATCCCTTCAAGCAATCCCAGTCCAGCTCGCAAAATTGGCACAAGGACAACCTCCTTGCCGGCAAGCTGTTTCCCTTTGGTCAGTGTCAGCGGCGTTTGAACCTCTGTATCAGCAAGGGGCAAATCTTGTGTAACTTCGTAGGTCATCAACATCGCCACTTCGTGTACTAATGCGCGAAAATCTTTCGTTGACGTATCCTTATTACGGATCGAGGTTAGTTTGTGCGCTATCAACGGATGGTTCGAAACAAATACTTTTCCCATGCCTATTCCCCTATCATCATATTTCTTATAAGCTATTCTTTCATCTTTTCCATCGAGCAGATCAACAAGCAATTCAACCACAGTCAAACTGTCATTTATACCTCAACGTTTCCACCTTCAGCTTTATATAGAGGGAAGTTGTTGCACAGCTCTTTAACGATTGTCTCTGCCTGCGTGATTTTCTGAGTATCGGCCTGCGCAGTGAGCGCCAGGTCGATCGCCTCGGCAATCAGTTCCATTTCTTTCTCCCGCATTCCCCGGGTCGTGGCCGCCGGTGTCCCGATACGGATACCGCTGGTCACATTCGGGCTTTGTGGATCGTAGGGGATGGCATTTTTATTCACGGTGATCCCAACATTATCCAGGATCTTTTCTGCTTCCTTGCCAGTCAGTCCCTTGCTGCGAACATCAATCAGCATGAGATGATTGTCTGTTCCGCCGGAAACCAGACGAAAGTCTCTCTGCTTAAATGCCGTAGCTAACGCTTGGGCATTATTGATGATCTGCTGCTGATAAACTGCAAATTCCGGTTGAAGTGCCTCACCAAAAGCAACGGCCTTGGCGGCGATAACATGCATCAATGGGCCGCCTTGAATACCAGGAAATACCGCTTTGTCGATTTTTGATCCAAACTCTGCTTTGCAGAGGATAAGTCCGCCCCTTGGGCCACGCAACGTTTTATGGGTGGTACTGGTCACGAAATGCGCATAGGGAATCGGGCTCGGGTGAAGCCCAACCGCAACGAGGCCGGCGATATGTGCCATATCGACCATCACAAAGGCGCCAACGTCATCGGCGATCTCTCGAATACGTTTAAAATCAATCTTTCGGGGATACGCACTGGCTCCGGCTACGATCATTTTAGGTCGATTCGTTTGCGCTGCTTTGTAAAGCTCATCGTAATCGATGCGCTCTGTTTCTTTATCTACGCCGTACGGTACAAAGTTAAAATAATTTCCGCTTAAATTAACTGGGCTGCCATGGGTAAGATGTCCGCCATGTGCCAGATTCATCCCCAGCACAGTATCCCCGGGTTTCAGCATAGCGAAATAGACCGCCGTATTCGCTTGAGCACCTGAATGGGGCTGCACATTGGCATATTCCGCATCAAAAAGCTTTTTGATCCGTTCGATGGCGAGCTCTTCAACAATGTCGACATACTCACAACCACCATAATAGCGTTTTCCCGGATAGCCTTCGGCATATTTATTGGTCAAAACCGACCCCTGAGCAGCGAGCACAGCCCGGCTGACAAAATTTTCAGAAGCAATCAGCTCAATTTTATATTCCTGTCTGTTCTGTTCCAATTCGATTGCTTCCGCAACCTGCGGATCTTGTGAGGCCAGATACTTTAGAATATAGTCCATGCTATCATCTCCCTCTTACCATTATTTCATAGTATATTGTCAAAAACTTGGTGCCAGCCAAGTTTACTATACTAACTGCAAGGATAAGCTGCTCTCGGTCCACCGACATATTTTGGCCGTGTTCTGGCCAAGGTGACATGTGCTGAACCAAGGCTTTTGATATCGATACGGACTGGGACAACCACTGCCCGCAAATGCATCCCAATAAATGTATCGCCTATGTCGATTCCTGCGTCTGCCTTAATCTGTTCAACTGCAATCGGTTCCGAAAAATTATCCCATGCCGCTACTGCCAATGCACCTCCAGCAGACAGCGAAGGCATTACGATCACCGATTCAAGCCCCAGTTTCTCTGCCGTCTTCTTTTCCACGATTAACACCCGGTTTAAATGTTCACAGCATTGAACGGCGATAGATACCTCCAGCCTGGACGCCCATAGGGTTAATGGTTTGATTAGGATGTCGGCGACTTCCCTGCTGCTGGCTTTACCGATTTTGCCTCCGAGCACCTCACTTGTGCTGCAGCCGATGACGATTAACTGTCCGGGATGCAGTCCGGCTGTCTCTGCAAAGGCTTGAAGAATATGATCCCATTCACCGCTGATATACTGGAGCATTTCCGTCTTATCCGACATGATCCTTACACGCCTTTCTTAAGTAAAACTTGGCTGGCGCCAAGTCTTAAACGAAGGCGACCGCCATAGCTGCACTTATGTAATTCAGAACGTGAATCAAACTTTCTGGGACAGAAAGTCACTTAGAGTTTTTCTGATATACTAAAATACTCACGCCTTTTTCTCAAATTCGTTGATCAAATCTATCCGCCGTGCATGTTTCCAACCGGCGAAAGATGTTGTCAGGAAGGCATCCACGATGTCTAAAGCAACCCCTTGTCCGATGACTCTGGCGCCAAGCGCGAGAATATTGGCATTGTTATGCTCCCGTGCCATTTTAGCCATATAACTGTCTGTACAGAGAGCCGCCCGAATACCTTTGACTTTATTGGCGGCAATCGATATCCCGATCCCTGTGCCGCAAACAAGGATACCGCAATCCGCTTTACCGTCCATAACCGTTTTCGCAGTACAGAATCCATATTCCGGATAGTCAACAGACGTCTCGGAATCTGTCCCACAGTCAACGATCTCATATCCTTTTTCTGTAAGATACCCCTTGATACACTCCTTCAGACTGTACCCGGCATGGTCTGCACCTAAAGCAATTTTCATCGTATGCCTCCGTTTTGATCTTATTATAGTGAGCGAGTTACACCGGCCTTAATGATTTCTTCGATATCCGCCGCGCATTGGCGATAGGTTGCCAACGAACCCTGCCAAGGATCGGTGATTTCTTTCCTTAAACCAGCCCAATCCCCGATTTGTTTTATTTTATCCTGAAATTCGGGGTAAGCTTCAGTTAATAAGTCTTGCTGCGCGTGTGTCATAGTGAGTATCAAGTCAGCATGCTCAACACTATCCCTTATTAACTGGGTTGCCCTATGTCTGGAAATATCAATTCCTTTTTCTTTTAAGGCCTCCGAGGCATGCCGGCTGACGGCATCGCCGGTATAGGCATGAATGCCTGCAGAAGCAAGCTCATGTTCAACCGGGAAATAAAGCCGGGCTAAACCCAAAGCCATCGGGCTGCGGCAGGTATTGCCGGTGCAAACGAATAAAATTTTCATGCTTTCATTATACCCTCTTTCCGGGAGTGGAGTAAATTGTTATTAGAAGAATATGCTGTAGGCCATGCGTATTCCTATCAAAAATAAAATTATGCCACCAAGCGCTTGGGCTTTGCCGCCTAACCAAGTCCCCATTTTTCTTCCCAGGATAATGCCCAGTCCAGTCATGGTTCCTGCCGTAAAACCCATGACGAGTGTCGCCGGAAGTATCGCGCTGACAAAGGTCCCCAGAGAGAAGCCGACACTGAGTGCATCCAGGCTTACGCTGAAAGCCAATGCGTAGATTCCGAAACCATTCAAATTGGGAATATTCGTTTTTTCTCCTCCCCGCAGAGCGCCTAAAACCATTTTACCCCCAAGCCAAAGGAGTATGACCGCTCCGATCCCAACGGCAATATTACCAAACAGAAGACCCAGTTTCTGTCCGACCCATAGGCCGGTCAGGGGCATAATCACATGAAAGACCGCAACGATTCCTACAAGTCGGGCTGCTGTTCTATTCTCGATCCCAATCATTCCCAATGCAAGCGAAAATGAAAAGGCATCCATTCCTAAAGCGATCGATACCGCAATGATCCATAAAATCTCCAAGAGATATCCTCCTTAATCCTGATCCGGTCGGGATAGTATTTTAGCAGGATCAGACATGTTTTTCTTACCTGCAGCTTTTCTAAGGCGGTTCATAAAAGCTAACCCGATCCCCTCTTCCGAGATTTCTTCAGCGAGGATCATATCAACCTTATGTTTATCGCAATAGCGAAGTCCCTCATACAGACGGCCTGCAGCCAAGGTAAGATCCTCCTCTGACCCCAGGATAAATAGCGTATCTGCCCTGCTAAGTATGTCCATCGGCATCAAAGCGGCTGTATTCTTTAAGCAAAGAAGCCCTATTTTTTTTCCGTCTTCTTTCTTGCATAGGAGATGCGATATCTTCTCAACTTTTTCCGGAATGCTGCCATGGATAAGGACCACATCCCCCTCCGGCGCATAATGCCGGTATTTCATACCCGGTGATTTCGGTTGATCATTGCCGGAATGGCAGTCCAGATCGACCCTACCCAAAACAGCCTCCAGCTGTTCACGGGTGATCCCTCCGGGACGCAAAATCACCGGTATTTCTCCCGTCAGATCCAGGACAGTTGATTCCAATCCGACCGTACATGGTCCGCCATCGATGAGCAGCGGAATCTTCCCGTTTAAATCCTGCCAAACATGCTCTGCAAGGGTGGGACTCGGTTTCCCAGATAGGTTGGCACTGGGCGCTGCCAGCGGACAGCCCGCCGCCTGGATCAGAGCTAAGGCAACCGGGTGGGACGGCATGCGGACCGCCACCGTATCCAGTCCGCCGCTGACGATGTCCGGGATGATGTCTTTTTTCGGTAATACAATCGTTAACGGGCCCGGCCAAAACTGGCGTGCACAGATTTCTGCTTTTTGGGGCCACACTCGGACAATACCCGTTACTTCAGCTAAAGAAGCAATATGCACGATCAACGGATTATCGGCAGGGCGCCCCTTAACTGCATATATTTTTTGGCAAGCGGCGCCGTTTAAGGCGTTCGCGCCCAAACCGTAGACAGTCTCAGTCGGGAAAGCAACAATTTCTCCTTTTTTCAGAAGCTCTCCTGCATCCTTAAGACACTCTGCCGTCTTTTCTGTAGGAGGCAGTGCGTCGCGGGTATTGATCCCTTCTAAATGGATAGATACTCTTTTCGTTTCCATAGCCGCTCCTCATCACGGATTCTCCAATGCATACGAACGAAACATCAAAGATATGATAATGGTTATTCCTTCCTGGCGATGACTATTCTATCCAGGCCGGCATAATCCTGAAATATTACAGTTCTATAACCTTCTGACGCAAATAAGGTTTTAACAGAAATCCCCTGATCGTAACCGATCTCTACGAGCAAAACACCCTGCGGGCTCAGATGAGCACCTGCATCCCGTGCGATACGCCGGTAAAAATCCAAGCCGTCATTCCCGGCAATCAGCGCTTGTACGGGCTCTCGCCTGACTTCAGGTGAACAGACCTGCCAATCGGCATCGGATACATATGGGGGGTTGGATACAATGATATCAAATGTTTCTCCTGATACTGCCTGAAAAAGGTCGCCTTGCCGAAATTCAACAACGGCATTAATCCGTTCTGCATTGTATCGAGCAACCGCTAATGCATCTCGTGAAATATCCGTCGCCGTAACAACAGCATTTGGCCAACAATGCGCGACTGAAACAGCAATAGCGCCGCTGCCGGTACACAGATCCAAAATCCTCACAGGTCTATACTTCGGACTCTCTTCTATAGTCTTTCCCAATTCCACGGTTTTCTCAACCAAGAGTTCCGTCTCCGGTCGCGGAATCAATACCCGATGATCCACATAAAAATCCAATCCCATAAACTCCCGGACCTTAAGCAAATAAGCCAGGGGTTCCCGCCGGCCGCGTCTTGTAACAAGATCGTAATACTTCTCTCTTTGCGATCCCGTTACCTGTATATCACGCGCGATATACAATCTGTCTCTGGTCACGTCTAAGATATGCGCGAGAATAAGATCAGCCTCTGCCCGGGCTTCCGGTACATCACACATCTGCAGATGCCGAGTACCTGTACATAATAATTCCCTTATATCGAGGGCTTCCATAATTTCCTTGGCTAACACACTTTTCAACTCTATTCCAACACGAGTACCATGTCAACCTGTTTATGTTGGCCAGGTACTAGCAAAATAGTTTAAACAGAAGCTTTCAGCTTTTCTGCCTGATCGGTGGTAATCAACGCATTGATGATTTCTTCAAGATCCCCGAGCAGGATACTATCCAATTTATGCAGGGTTAGTCCGATTCGATGGTCTGAAACCCGTCCCTGGGGGAAGTTGTAGGTACGGATGCGTTCGCTGCGGTCACCGGTACCGACCTGGCTCTTTCTTTCCTGCGCAATTTCCCCGGCGGCTTCCTCCTGCGCCTTTTCCAAAAGCCTGGCTCTAAGCACCCTCAACGCTTTGTCTTTATTCTTATGCTGGGATTTCTCGTCCTGGCAGGAAACAACAATGCCGGTCGGAAGATGTGTGATTCGTATTGCCGACTGAGTCGTGTTCACCGATTGTCCGCCAGGCCCGCTGGAACAAAAGATATCAATCCGGATATCATTGGGGCTGATAGTGACATCGACTTCTTCGGCTTCTGGCAGGACAGCCACCGTGACTGTCGATGTATGGATCCGTCCTCCTGATTCGGTCGTCGGAATACGTTGCACGCGATGGACGCCGCTCTCGTATTTTAACCGGCTGTATGCACCCTGTCCTTCGATCATGAAAATAATTTCTTTAAAACCGCCGATATCCGTATAACTTGCGCTCAGAAGTTCGGTTCGCCAGTTTTGGCTTTCGGCATATTTAGTATACATTTTATATAAGTCGCTTGCAAAAAGCGCCGCTTCATCGCCGCCTGCACCAGCCCGGATTTCCATAATGACGTTCTTCTCGTCATTAGGGTCTTTAGGCAGGAGCAGGATCTTTAATTGCTCCTCCATCATCAACTTCTTTTCCAGAAGTTCATCTTCCTCCGATTCCACCATGGCCCTCATCTCGCTATCCGTTTCATCTACCAATAGTGCCTTGAGGTCTTCGATCTGCCTATTATTCTCTTTATAGGCCTGATAGACGGTCACTGTCTCGGTTAACCCCGCTTGACTTCTGGCGTATTTCTGAAAATCTGCCTGGTTGGCAATGATCTCCGGTTTGGCCAGGAGTTCAGTGAGCTCATTGTATCTTTTTTCAATATCTTCAAGTCGGTTCAGCATTTCTGATCTCTCCCAAATATCGTAATCTTCACTATCGGGCGTAAACATAGTAATGGTGTATTTCGTAATGGTTTACTTTACAAGAATTTCTGACTGGCTTGTTATTATTCTATGATAGTTCCGGCCCTGTAGCAAGCACACCTTTTAAAGTAGCTAGATAATCGAAAAGCAGAGCTTACGCTCTGCTCTTTTACTTGGTTGTGGCAACGACCAATCGCCGTTATTACTGCAAACCGTATTTCTTTTTAAAACGATCGACACGACCACCGGCGTCAACAAAACGTTGTACACCTGTGTAGAAAGGATGACACTTGGAACAAATATCCGTTTTAATATCTTTCCTTGTGCTGCCTGTTTCTATGACATTACCGCAAGCGCAGGTAATTGTAGTCTGTTCATATTTCGGATGAATCTTTTCTTTCATAACCAGTCACCTTCCTTCCCATCAGATCGCTCAAAATCGAATAGAATCGACGAATGATATTTTAACATATCTTCACCTATCCGGTCAAGAAAAATCCAAATTTACGCCGATAATCTCATTATTCATTGCAAGCGCCTTTGATTGCATATTTCGGCTTTTTAGCAAAACAATGTTTCGCTTCAATGAATCGTACCGTCCCTGTCTTGCCACGCATGACAACAGTATGCGTCGTCGCTCCGTCACTGTTAAAGATAACGCCCTTAAGCAGCGGTCCTTCTGTAATCCCGGTTGCCGCAAAGAAAATGTCGTCCGTATTAACTAAATCATTTAAGGTGAGGAGTTTACTGACATCAGTGATTCCTAAATTCAGCGCCCTTTGAATGTCATCATCGTTTTCCGGCCAAAGTCTGCCCTGCATTTCACCGCCCATGCAACGCAATGCTGCTGCAGCAAGTACACCTTCCGGGGCCCCGCCTATACCCATCATGACATCAACCCCGCTTCCGGGAAGCGCGCAGGCAACCGCCGGTGCTACATCCCCATCGGTGATCAAGCGAATTCGTGAACCGGCTTCTCTGACCTGCTGGATGATTTCCGCATGCCGTGGTCTATCCAAAATAACAACCGTCAGATCTTTAATATTTTTATTTAACCCTTTAGCGATATTCTCCAAGTTTTCAGCAACAGGAGCATCCAAATGAATACGTCCTGCCGCACCTGGTCCAACAGCGATCTTATCCATATACATATCCGGTGCGTGCAAAAGCCCATAACGCTTCGTGACTGCCAGTACAGCAATTGAGCCCGGCATGCCTTTTGCAACCAGGTTGGTTCCTTCCAACGGGTCGACAGCAACATCGACCTCCGGTTTCTCACCAGTACCAAGTTTCTCTCCAATATAAAGCATCGGGGCTTCATCCATTTCCCCTTCACCGATGACCACCGTTCCATCCATGTGAACCGTATCGAATACGGCCCGCATCGCTTCTACCGCCGCATCATCCGCTTCATTCTTTTTTCCCATACCTACCCAACGGGCGGAGGCCAGCGCTGCTGCTTCCGTAACCCGGGCAAATTCCATGGTTAATTCTCTTTCCATCTCGCTACATCCTTTATTAATTTATTCTTTATCTTATGACCCAACAGCCAAGTAATCATTATTTTTTCCAGTCTGCCAAGAAACGGTTGATTCCCGCTGTTGTTAACGGATGCTCCGATAACTTGCTAAGGACATTGTATGGAACCGTCGCAAAATCGGCCCCGATCTTTGCTGCCTCCAATACGTGAACAGGATGTCGGATACTGGCAGCAATGATTCGGCAGTCCAGATCATGGACTTCAAAAATTGTGCAGATGTCTGATAATAGATCCATACCGACTTCACCGATATCATCGAGTCGTCCTAAGAAAGGACTGACATAAGCCGCGCCGGCGCGTGCAGCCAGTAACGCTTGAACCGGTGTAAATACTAAAGTAACATTCGTTCGGATCCCTTCCTCTTTTAAAGTCTTTACTGCTTTCAGCCCGTCCAGAGTCATTGGGATCTTGACAACAATATTCGGAGCGAGAGAAGCAAGCTCCCGAGCCTCTGTTACCATGCCCGCATAGTCCAAAGCAATAACCTCAGCGCTGATAGGACCATCAACGCGTGCCGCAATATTACGGATAAGCGTTAAAAAATCCGTATTTTCTTTAGCTACTAAAGAAGGGTTTGTTGTCACTCCGGCGATCACACCCATATCCCAAGCCTTTGTGATCTCGTCAATATTTGCTGAATCCAAGAAAAACCGCATAAATATCATCCTCCCTTACATATTAGAGATGACAGATCGATTTAATGACGGTTTTAGCACGTTTCTGCTTAATTTTTAATCGTAATTTTTCGTATAGTATCATTAACAATCTGTATCATATTGGGGTCCAGTCTAATCGCTCCAACCTCATCCAACGTACGTAAAATGGATTTGTTTTCGGTATTGATGATCCCGACGGCATGACAGCTAGCACAAAAAAGTTCGATTTTATCCGGAAGGATCTCTACCGACAGATCATGACTCCCGCACTCACAACTAAGCTGCCCCTTATCAGCCATCCGGTCCAGTATCTCCATTACACCATAAACAATAAAGAAATCATCGGTTTCACTGGCAAATTCTTCATCATCACTGACAAACTCAGATACAAATTCAACAAAATCGCGTTTCGTCTCCTGACACAGCGCAACAACCGTCTGCCGGGGCCCGAAATAACCAATGGGACGGGCCTTGTCATTACACACAAGACTAATCGGCTCTGTTCCCCAGATCGCTTTCCTCGATGCCGACCTATGATGTGCTTTCCCGCAGTAAATACATTGATACTCGATACTGACTTTTTTGTTTTGGTGTTTGAAATTGAGCAATGTGAGTAGTGATGTTCCACAGGAGCAGAAAAAATTATCTCTAACATTATTCGCTAACGAAAATGCAGAAATCGTTTTATATTGTATCTTTCCACAATGTGGACAAATCATTCCGATTGTGGTTACAGCCGGAAAAATCACGAGCGACTCACCCCCTTGGCACCCCATCAGTCGCTGATCCTTATGCGTTATTATTTCTCCGGATGAACATTTTTTCCTGCAATAATATTAAATTTATAGCAGAAAAGCATTCAGTATAAAGATAAAAGTGACGCCAAGAAAAAAGAAATAGTTTATATCTCCTTATTACCTACTGTGTTAAGTGCCAAAAATTCCTCGCTCAAAGACCGTGCTTTATAGTATAACCCTTCTTTTATATATATCCTCATTATTCGCGGATTTGCCTGAGTCCTTCTTAGGGGAATGATCATTTCGTCACCGAGTTGGCAAGGTACCTCTCCCACATCAAGCACCGTCAGCTGCATACCGATCTTGCCTGCCACTGTCACTGTCCTCCCGCCCAGCATAAGTTTTTCTTTTCCTAACTGTATGCCGATCAGAGCAGCCGTATTCTTGATAATAATTTTAATCAGGTCGATCACATTCTGTGGTACCAACTTTGGTTCAATCCCAAAACCATCAGCATATCCTGCAGGGATCACCGCCAGCGTCGTTTCTTTTTTTGTTTTATAGAGACTCTGGTAGCCGACATAGGTAGCCTTTGGCGCCTTTTGGACGTGGACAATACGGGTCTTTGCCAGCCAAGGGTCTCTTAAACGCAGTTTTCCGGCAAAAGCAGGTGTTGGGTAATGCCCGATAATAAGTGTGCCCACCCTCACGTAATCGTAGTGGTACTGCGGAAAATCAAAATATGCGGCACTGTTGCAGACATGTTTTTCAGGAATAAGAATACCTAAAGCTTCCAATTTTTTAACTGCATCAATAAATCGCTCGTGTTGTATTTGTGTATAGGCTTTGTCACGCTGCGCGCCGCGTGCAAAATGCGTATAGGCGCCTCTCACGTGGAGAGAGGACGCTGCGGTCAATCGCGCCGCCAGCTCCTGCAGCTGTCCATCAGCAAATCCTGTCCGACCCATCCCCGTTTCAATCTTGATATGGACCTTGGCTTGTTTGCCGCACTTCGCCGCAAGCTTGTTCATTACCGATATCCAGTCAAGCTGAGAGACAGTGATTTCTATATCGGCTTCAATGGCGGCCGGCCAGTCTTCCGGGCTAGACGGACCGAGCACCAGGATTTGGCCCCTAATTTGTTGAGAGCGCAGAGCTAAGGCTTCCGTAATCGTTGTCACAGCATAGGCCAAACACCCTTCTTCTTGCAAGGCGCGGGCAACTTCCGCTGCACCAAGGCCATAGGCGTCGGCCTTAACAACGGCCATAACACTGCATCCTTCCGAAAGGCCGGATACAACCTGTTGATAGTTATGTTTTATTGCATCGAGATCAACTTCGATCCATAAGTCCGACATTATTTACCTCTTTACAATCACTTTCCTCGCAATTTAGCCAGCAAACCTTTCAGCTTCCCTGAGTACACTTTCTCGGCAATTTGCCAAATTGTATACATAAATGGCCGATAGACAAAGTCCCATTCACCGATAAATTCAGTGAATTCACCATTGAATCCTTTTTTGAATTTATAGAGACCATAGAGCGGGTTATCCTCACTCAGATCACCGGATACGCCTCGGAAATCATACAGACTGCAGCCATTGGCTTTCGCCCAGCGAATCATTTCCCACTGAATCAAATAATTAGGCATCACATTGCGATATGAATTGGAAGACGCGCCATAGATGTACCAGGCTTTATCACCGGTAACAAACGCCAGTGTGCCCGCGATGATCTTCCCTTCAAACTCGGCAATAAAGAGTTGTCCAAACCCCGTCGGAACCAGGGTATCGTAAATATCTTCAAAATAGGAATAGGAACGCACTAAAAAATTATCCCGTTCGGTGGTTTCCTTAAGAACCCGATAAAATTCCGGAAGGTCCGTGCGCGTACCAATCCGGATATGAACACCTTTTTTGATAGCCAGGCGAATATTGTAACGGGTCTTTTGATTCATATTCGCGAGGAGTACCTCTTCATCGGGTGATATATCCAAACGAAAAACAAACTTCGGCTGAACCCCTTCAAAATTTTTACCGTTATCCATTTTCTTAAAACCCGCTGCGGTAAGCAATTGGGATAAAACCTGATCCTCAGAAGGGATATCCGGATCGATTTTTAAAAGAATGGCTTTTTGTTTCTTGGCCAAGTCTTTGATGGCATCCATAACAGCCGTTAATTTCGCTTGGTTATGCATGTCTACAACCGGTCCCCGCGGACAATAGAATATGGGAGCACCAATCAACGGCAACCTCCGCTCAAGAACCGTAGCTGCCGCAATCACGTCACCATTCTTGTTTTCTAAAAGCAGCCGCCATGGTTTCCAGCCTGTTCTGCCCTTGATTTCTCCCCATTCCCACAGTTGCAAAGCATGTCCTTTTGGGTGCGAACATATAAAGGCGTTAAAATTTTCTCTATCTTTTTCAGTCAGCCAACGCGCTATCGTCTCCATGTATAATACCTCTCCCGGACAGTGTTCCCGTTTATTAGTAAATAAATACCAGCCTGTCTGTTGATATCGAACAGCCAGGCCGGCTTGAAATCTATCCTATTTCTCCTTTAATGATGCCGATATAAAGCTCATAAAGAGTGGATGCGGTCTGTACGGTCTGGACTTGAATTCCGGGTGGTACTGAGAAGCAACAAACCAGGGATGATCCGGATACTCTGTGATTTCTACCAACCGCCCATCCGGTGATGTTCCTGAGAAAACAAGTCCGTTCTTCTCCAATATCTCACGGTAGTGATTATTGACTTCATAACGGTGACGATGCCGTTCATAAATGACTTCACTGCTATAGGATGTAAATGCCAAGGTATCCTGTTTGACTTTGATCGGAGATATACCTAACCGCATGGTACCGCCCATATCTTCGATATCCTTCTGTTCCGGCAGAAGATCAATCACCGGGTATTCCGATTCAGCGTTAAACTCCGTGCTATTCGCCGCGGACAAGCCGCAGACATTTCTAGCAAACTCGATAATAGCGCATTGCATCCCCAAACATATTCCCAAATACGGCACTTTGTTCTCTCTGGCAAATTGGATAGCTTTGAGTTTCCCTTCAATCCCGCGGATACCAAATCCTCCGGGTACTAAAATTCCCTTGATCCCTTCAAAAACTTTACTTGGATCGCTATCAGGAAGCTCTAGCTCTTCGGAATCGATCCAATGAATATTTACTTTGGCATTCTGATCTATCCCGGCATGGCGTAACGCTTCAGCAACACTGAGATAAGCATCCGGAAGTGCAACATATTTGCCGACGATAGCTATATCGGTTTCTTTGCAGGGAGATTTGATTTTTTGGACCATATTTTCCCACGAAGTCATATCGGCTTTCGGTGCTTTTAACCCCAAACAGTTCAGGACAATATCATCCATTCCCTCGTTTTGCAGACGAAGGGGGACTTCATAAATTGTTGAAACCGTTGTGTTGGTAATGATCGCTTCTTTATCGATATCGCACAGCAGCGCTAATTTCTCTTTCATATCATCGTGAATCTCTTTATCCGCCCGGCAGACAAGAATGTTTGGATGAATCCCGATTCCCTGAAGTTCTTTGACCGAGTGCTGCGTCGGTTTTGTTTTTACTTCACCGGAAGCGGAAAGATAAGGAAGGAGCGTCACGTGAATATAACAGACATTGTCTTTGCCCATATCGCCGCGTACCTGACGAATAGCTTCCAGGAAAGGCAGTGATTCGATATCGCCGACCGTACCGCCAATCTCGGTGATGACGACATCCGGATTGCTTTCACGGGCGACACGGTATATCCGTTCCTTGATTTCATTCGTGATGTGGGGAATGACCTGAACCGTCCCCCCAAGATAATCACCTTTGCGTTCCTTGGTAATTACTGACCAGTATATTTTACCGGTAGTCACATTGCTGTTTTTGGACAACGGGACATCAATAAACCGTTCATAGTGTCCAAGATCAAGATCTGTTTCCGCACCATCATCCGTAACAAATACTTCGCCATGCTGGTAAGGACTCATAGTTCCAGGATCGACGTTGATATAAGGATCAAATTTTTGGATCGCGACTTTTAGTCCCCTTTTTTTCAATAAGCATCCCAATGAAGCGGCGGTTATTCCTTTTCCTAGGGAACTAACAACTCCTCCAGTAACAAAAATAAATTTCGTCATCCTTTTCTACCCTTCCTTATCACATAATGTTATAAAATCAGTGATACACCTGCTATGTACCACATATTGAATTCCTCTTTAAATCATTGATTACAAAACAAAACAATAAGGCTCTTACCCTACATCCTTTCGGGTGCGGATACACCCAGGATACCCAGAACATTGGCTAAAACCTGCCGTGTGGAATGAATTAAGCCCAGACGCGCTGTCCGCAGAGCCTCTTCATCGACCAAAACACGCTGGCTGTTATAAAACGTATGAAATAAAGCCGCGAGATCCAAGACATACCTGGCCAGACGATGAGGCTCGAACATCTTGGCCGCCAAAGCGATTTCCCCAGGGAGATCGGCAATTTTTTTCAATAAATCTCTTTCTTCCCTGGAATCGAGAAGCAGCAAGTTTTCTCTTTCAGGAATACCCTTCCATCTAAAGCCCTGCTCTTCCGCTTGTCTTAAAATACTGCATAACCGCGCATGCGCATATTGCACATAATACACCGGATTATCGGCAGACTGGGATTTAGCCAAATCCAGATCAAATTCAACGGTTGAATCCGGATCGCGCATAATAAAGAAGAATCTGGCCGCATCTTTACCGACTTCGTCGACCAATTCTCTCAAGGTAATATATTGCCCCGATCGTTTTGACATCTTCACAATTTCGCCGTCCTGTATGAGTCTGACCAGTTGCATCAATATAATCTGAAGGGAATCCGGGCTGTAACCAAGGGCCTGCATGGCACCCTTCATCCGGGCAACATGACCGTGATGGTCAGCTCCCCAGATATTAATAACTTTATTGAAGCCCCGTTCATATTTATTGCGGTGGTAGGCAATATCCGCCGCAAAATAGGTCGGCACACCGTTACTGCGGACGATAACTTCATCCTTTTCATCACCCAGTAAACTCGCTTTCAGCCAAAGGGCACCCTCTTTTTCATAGATATACTCTTTGTCCTCTAATTGTTGCATCGTTTCACGGATATAACCGGACTCATGCAAAGACTGTTCACTGAACCAAACATCATAAAAAACGCCAAATGTTTCTAAGGTTTTCTTGATATCCGCAATCTTTTCTTGCAGCGCATAGCTAACCAAAAATTCCCGGCGTGACTCTTCGTCAGCCTGGACGTATTGATCACCGACATGATCGATGATATGACGGACCGTATCGACCAGGTCCTCGCCATGATAGCCTGCTTCCGGGAAAGGAACATCATGGCCAAGGAGTTGGAGATAACGCGCTTCCAAGGAAAGGGCAAAGTTATGGATCTGATTGCCGGCATCGTTGATATAAAACTCACGGCTTACATGATAGCCCGCCATTGTCAAAAGCGACGCGAGACTGTCCCCCAGTGCTGCGCCTCTGGCGTTACCCATATGCAGCAATCCTGTCGGATTGGCACTGACAAACTCAACCTGTATCTTTTCCCCTTGCCCAATATTGACAGCCCCATAGGTATCACCCTGCTTAAGTACTTCTGGTATCACGGAAGTCAGCCAATTTGGATCCAGGCGAAAATTAATAAATCCGGGTCCGGCAATTTCACAGGTGGTGATCCACGTATCCGCCGTATCCAGATTAGCAATAATGACTGCGGCAATATCACGTGGAGCTCGCTTGGCCTGCTTGGATAGAAGCATAGCCAGATTCGTTGCCAGATCCCCGTGTTCACGTTCCCGAGGTTCCTCAAGCACGTAAGCAGGAAGTTCACCAAAGCTCAGTTCTCCTTTGAGAAGTGCTTGGTGTGCTGCTTGCTCAAGATTTTTACAGATAGTTTCTTTAATTATTTCATAGACACTCAAACCGGGGGCTCCTCCTTTATTTGGATCGTATCACTGGATTTTTTAGATTTAACGGCATTTCAAGATATTATTGCCTGATATAACAGTAAAATATCTGTATGTTACAAAAAACTTCCATTAGCCAGTAAAATAACTACCAATAATAAATTTTAATACATTTTACACGAAAATACCAGCACTTAAAAACTCAAAGCAGAAAAGAGCAATTTCCACTTTTCTGCTTTGAATTTAACTATTCTCCAATTATATTGTAAACAATCATTTTTTCAAGTCAAATTAAACCAAATTGCCAGCGAGACAGTACACTAGCGGGCTTATCCTCTTATTGGATCAGCTTCCCTGTCGGCATATCGATAATCCGACTAATTTTTTCTTCAGTGCCTGTGACTGCATTGATGTATACCATATACTCTTCGCCAAAGGCGGTTCCTCTGAATTCATAACAAAACTCTTCTCTCGTACCCAGCTTGGCGATAACCGTTTTTCTGCTCTCGATCACCTTAAATTCTGTTCTTAGTTTCGCCTTGGCTTGGGCTAGAGTCAATTTGGCAACGAGATCCCGTTGGTGATGATAGGCGTAGTACGGATTGGCATCGAAGCCAACAATTTGGCCGTTGTCCGTTGCGACGGTTAATCTTATTTTATCGGGATACAGCAGAACTCCCTCGTCCTTGGGAACTACATCTACCTGGATATAGGATCCAAAGTCCTGCGTGGATATCACCGTCAGATTCCAACCCATTTTATCCAGTGTATTGTACGCATGGTCGATGGCTTTTCCAACATCCAGGCGTCGATCGTTAATTTCTCTTTGGTCCCTGAAAAAAGTAACGACACCGCCCTTTTTACTCACTTCCAAATACGCACTGCCATCGGTTAGATCATACCCGCCTAATGGATTTTCACTGAGGTTGGTTACTTTCGGTGCAGGGTTGCTAAAACCGATATCCCGAAGAAAATCCCGAGCAGATGTAATCGCCTGACTTTCATTAACAACCTTATCAGGCAGTCCAAGAGGCTTTTCCACGAAGTGCTTATCCAATTCACCTTGATAAGTAAACGGCGGATACTTTTGAAGCGCGACCTCCAACTGTTTCAAGCCACCCCGGACCGAAGTCGCTGACTGTTGAGAACTGTCCGCTTGTTCGCTCTTTTGACTCTGTTCCCCTTCATCGCCCTGGGCTGACGTCTGCGTTGTTTTGCCAATACCCATCCTCTGCAGAATACCAGGTTGTTTATCCACCCACGCCAGATTTTCGGCATTGAACTGATTGTAGATTTGTTGAACAGCGCGATTAATCTCGATGACACGCTCATGCATATCATTAAACGTTTTTTGTTCTTCTGCGCTCATTTCTCCGGCACCGGCTGCTCTCCGGGTCATTTCTTTGCTGAAGTCGCTGATTTGGTTAATAAAGGTGCCTATATAACTAATCCCTACCTCATCTGCCGGGAGCTGACCCAGACGACTTACAGCAGTTTCGCTTCCCTTCCAGGATTCCCCAAGGTACAGCACTTTTTGGGCTGTGCTGCCCGCTACTTTTGCCTTAGACATACTTGTTTCTAGTTCATTCAAAGATGTTGTCAAGTCGGTAAAGGCTCTCGAATATTGGTTTTGGGCTTCTGTTTTATACTCATTGATCGTCCGAAATTCATAATATCCCCACCCAAGTGAAAGCACCAAGGCTAGGCCTAATGTCACTGCCAGCCAAGAAAGGATTCTTTTCTTTGTATCCTCATGCATGCGTTATCCCCCTAACGAGTGAATATATGGCTACCGATTTTTTTGATTTGCGGTCTGGACCAAATAAACTTATTTGACGTCTTAGCCGGGTTAAAGTAATAGATTGCTCCTCCCGTCGGATCCCAGCCGCTCATGGCTTCTCTGGCCGCCTTAACAGCTGTTTCATCCGGTGCTAGATTGATCTGACCGTCATCGACTGCAGAGAAAGCTTTCGGCTGATAAACAACACCGGCAATGGTATTCGGAAACTTGGAACTCTTGACCCGATTCATAACACAGGCACCGATGGCAACTTGTCCGATATAGGGCTCACCTCGGCCTTCAGAGTGAATACATCGTGCCAAGAGCTGAACATCCGAACTTTTGTAACCAACTTTTTTACCGGAAGCAGTGGTACTCTCACCGGTCAGTCTTTTTAATTCTTTTATGGTTCTCTGTCCAGCAATACCGTCTGCTTTTAGCCCATGTTCTCGCTGAAACCGTTTGATAGCGGCCTGTGTCGTTTTACCGTAAATACCGTCAACTTTTCCGACTTGATAACCGATTTGCGTTAATTTTTTTTGTAAATCCCGCACCTCTGACCCCCTCGATCCCTTAGAAAGGGCTCGGTCACCAAGCGCTGCTTGACTGGCCACGGAAAATAATAAACATAGAATTAGGCTCACTGAAATAATCAATGCAATTCTTTTGCTTCGTCTTGCATCGGGATCGTATAACATACTTTCACCTCACTGTGTATTTTGTCTGCCATCATGAGTCACTCTCTCAGGAATGGTACTGTTTTTTCTTATTTTGGCTTGTATATCCTATGTTTATCCTAAATAAAAGCAAGATCGTATTCGCCAAATTATTACAACCCAAAAAATGCCAAAGTAAAAGGAGGCTGTCTTAATTAATCAAGTACAGCCTCCTGTAAATGCTTCAGCGATTAAATCATCGGCCCCAAGGGGAACGCCATAATAATTTACTAGCACAGAGTATTCTAATTAAAACCCGTATTTTGCTGCTTACTTGGTGTTGGCAGCAAATACGTCATGAAAGACATTACAGGCTTTCGCACCGTCAACCGTGAAGCCCATTTCCGTCAGCGTTTCAGCAATGATCTGCAGCGCTTTACAAAAAATATCGTTGGTTGTATTGCCCATGTGTCCTAGTCTGAAGCCTTTTCCGGCAAGTGCGGCCAGTAATCCGGCAACGATAAGACCTTTTTTCGCCAAGGTCGATCTGAATTCCACATCATTGATCCCTTCAGGATAGAGGATGCAGCTCAGTGTTGGAGCCGCTACATCTTCTGCCGCGAAAATCTCCATACCCATGGATCGGATAGCAGCGCGGATACCCTTACCAATAGCGATATGTCGACGATAACGCGCAGCTGTCCCTTCTGTTGCAATGATTTTCATGGCTTCGGCATAGCCATAAATCATATTAATGGGATGAGTCGCGAAATATTTCTGGGGCTCCTTCATAATAGGACTCCAGTTGTTAATATCCATATAATAGCTATTGCAGACATCCATTGCTTCTCTTGCAGCCAGGGCTTTCGGGCTCAATACCACAATTGCCAATCCCGGAGGTACACCGATGGCTTTCTGGGATGCCGTCAAGACAACATCGATTTTATAATCCGGAGCACCGTATTCTTTCCCCATGTCTTCTTCCAAACCGGCGGAAGCACAGACTCCGTCTAAAATAAACAAGGCGCCATACTTTTTGACAGCAGGTACTACTTTATCCAAATTTGCTGCAACACCAGTAGACGTATCCGCATGCGTCACTGTAACAGCCTTAAAGCCTCCCTGCTGAAGTTTTTCTTCAATCTGGGCGGGTTCAATTTGTTTACCCCACTCTGCCGTAAGTACTTCAGCCTCGATCCCCAGTGCTTTGGCAACACCAATGAACCTGTCACCAAAATATCCGTGGCTCACGATCAATAATTTCTCGCCGCGAGCAACGGTGTTGGCTAATGCCATTTCCATTGCTAATGTTCCTGAACCGGCTATGACAAACACTTCACCGTCAGTATTAAACATTTTCTTCGTCTGCGCGAGAGCTTCACTGAATATCCCGGCAAAACGCATATCGGTATGGGACATCGTTTCACGGGCAAGGGCTTCATAAATCTCATCGACAACGGGTGTAGGTCCTGGGATAAGTAACATTTCTTTATTAGGCATTGGGGCTATCCTCCTTGAATATAAAAACATTAAATAATAATTTTCACCATCATCGAATTATATCATTAATTTGGTTTTTCGGATATTTTTAGCCAAACATTTTTTAAAATTCAGCCGATTTTACAGTGCGCGGAAATGGAATCACATCACGAATATTAGCAATTCCACTCAAATACATTATCAAGCGTTCAAAACCAAGACCAAAGCCGGCATGACGGACACCGCCATACTTTCTTAATTCGAGATACCATCCATAATTTTCACTATTCATTCCCAGCTCGACGATCCGTCTGACTAGGAGGTCATGACGCTCTTCCCTTTGGCTGCCGCCAATGATCTCGCCGACACCGGGAACCAAAAGGTCCATAGCGGCTACTGTTTTCTGGTCATCATTCTGCCGCATATAAAACGCTTTGATATCCCTGGGATAATCCGTAATAAATACAGGCTTACCGAATACCTTCTCGGTAAGGAAGCGTTCATGTTCGGTTTGCAAATCCAGACCCCAATCAACCGGATATGCAAATTCAATATCCGCTTTCTTCAATATATCCACCGCAGCGGTATACGTCAGCTCCCCGAATTCCGACTCTAGGACATTATTTAAGCGATCCAAAAGCGTATTGTCGATAAATTTTTGAAAAAATGCCATCTCATCCGGACAATGTTCCAAGGCATACCGAATGAGATATTTGATCATCTCTTCAGCTAGAGCCTGCACATCCGAAAGGTCTGCAAAGGCAATTTCCGGCTCAATCATCCAAAATTCAGCCGCATGCCTGGCTGTATTGGAATTCTCTGCCCGGAATGTCGGGCCGAATGTGTACACATCTTTAAAAGCTAAACAGTAACTCTCAGCATTCAACTGTCCGCTTACTGTCAGGTTCGTTTCCCGTCCAAAAAAATCTTCCCGAAAATCGACTGCCCCTTGCTCGTTAATTGGCAGTTTATCCAGTTTAAGCGTTGAAACCCGAAACATTTCCCCCGCGCCCTCAGCGTCACTGCCGGTAATAATTGGCGTATGAACGTAGACAAAGCCCTTGTCCTGAAAGAATTGGTGCACAGCATAGGAAATAACCGAACGCAGGCGAAAAACAGCGGAGAACGTATTGGTCCGCGGGCGGAGGTGTGCAATTGACCGCAGAAATTCCATACTATGTCGCTTCTTTTGCAATGGGTAGTCCGATGGACAGGCGTTTTCGATCGTGACCTTTTCTGCTTTAATTTCAATCGCTTGATTGGCTCCCGGCGATGCTGTAATCCTGCCCTTAATAAGCAAGGCGGAACCAACGCCAAGTTTACTGACATCAGAGAAATTAGCTAACGTATTATCATAAACGATTTGCAGATTACGAAAAAAACTGCCGTCATTGAATTCAATGAAACCAAATTCTTTGGATGATCGCACCGTCCGGATCCAACCATTGATTTGAATATCCTGTCCGATGAGTGATTCCCCTGAACCCATAATATCTTTAACCGTTAATTTTCTCATAATGACCTCTCAAAAGGCTTATTTATTTTGTTCGCGATAATTCTCCACTGCTTCCGCCCACTGTCTTCGGGCCATATTGACATACTTAACATACCGGCTTCTATCCGGATGGTCGCATACTGTAGAAAAATACTTTAAGGCTTCGTTATACTTACCCAGCCGGCGATCCAGCTCGCCGATACAGTATAAAATCAGGATTTCCGGCATCACCTCCGGATTAAAATCGGTATAGATATAGGACTTCTCATATTCTTCACAGGCCAGATTCAAAAAACGCATTTCTTCTTCCATATTCCCCATGCCGCGGTAAATCCACGCCAAGCGGTGACAGAGTCTTGCCAGAACAAAATGTTTTTCGTTGATAAGCTGTGCAAAATAAATAGCCAGCTTGAATGTTCGAACAGCCAAATTATGATCGCGCGGTTCGCAGTAATTAATGCTACGGTCCATTTTATCAGCCATTTTTTCTTGCGTTCTATCTCTGAAAACTTGCGGCATACTTTTACCGAAGTCATCCGAAAAAGTAAAACCGCAGCGTGGACAAACCGTTACATAATAGAATAATGGATTCGGTTTATTCATGTCAAAAATCTGGCCAAAATCACTGTCCACCCGGTGTGGTTTAATAAACCGCGAACGAACTTTTTTGCTTGTAAACACCTCTTCGCATAGAATGCATTGAATCTTTGCATCATAGAGCGGATCCATATTTTCAAGCTTATCATTCGAATTTACCATCGTTATTTTTCCTTCTCACTGTTTGATAATCTGCATATTAATTCTATTTTAACCATTTTTTAAAATTATGCTATATCTCGTCAGTATTTTGTTTTTTAGGAGGCCTCGGCCCAAAAAATTGATAGTAATGACATTGTATCCTTCCATTGTATAACTTTCGGCTTTTGTCCCATTTTTTCATAATAAATATTTCCGGTTTTGGCAGTGCCGTCAGCAGGTGCAAGGACCAATCCGTAAGTTCGGAGAATACATCGCCGAGTTCCCTATATAATACCTCCGCTTCGGCAGTATTCCCCAATCGTTCCCCGTAAGGCGGATTCGTGATCAAATAGCCATAATGAAAACGGGAACGTACTTCTTTAACTGGCAATTTTTGAAAATATATTTTTCCTTCTAAACCGGCTTCACGCGTATGCTCCCTTGCCAGCCTTAATGCCTTAGGATCAATATCTGATCCGTAAATCATCAGGGGCAGATCCCTTTGCCAAAGATCTTCGGCTTCTTTTCTGGCTTTAGTCCAATATTTTTCGTCAATATTCGGCCATTGTTCAGCCGCAAAGGTCCTAGTCAATCCCGGCGCCCGATTTTGTCCAATATAGGCAGCTTCGATTGGGATAGTCCCAGTGCCACAGAAAGGATCTATAAGTACCCGATCCGGTTTCCAATAACTTAGATAAACCATCCCCGCAGCGAGTGTTTCCTTTAAAGGAGCTTCACCGGCTAGCGCCCTATAGCCCCGTTTATTGAGACCTTTGCCGGTGGTGTCGATCGTTAATGTCACTCTATTCTTCAGGATCGATACCTGGACGGCGTAGCGCGGCCCCGTTTCTTCAAACCAACTTATGCCGTATGTATCCTTCAGTTTCTCTACAATGGCCTTTTTAACAATAGCCTGACAATCCGATACACTAAATAACTGGGACTTCACGGATTTGCCCGTCACCGGGAATTCTGCATCCACCGGGAGCCATTCCTCCCAAGGCAGTGCTTTGGTTTGCTGGAAAAGTTCCTCAAAGGTTCGGGCCTCAAATTCACCTACTTTGATACCGATACGATCTGCACAGCGCAGCCAGAGATTCGCCCTGCATATCCCCTCTTCATTTGCGGTAAAGATTACCTTACCATTTTGAACCTCCATATTTTCATAGCCTAGTTTCCGTAATTCATCTGCGACGATGGATTCTAAACCGAACGCAGTCGCAGCAATCAGTTCTATCCGTGCCATTCATAATCACTCCTACTGTTTTGATTGTCTTGGCGTTGCCATGCTATGTCAAAATAGCTATTTTAACGCTTCACTATGCTTTATGGTCTTTTTATGTTATCTCATTGTTGTATAGCCATGGATACTCTTATATATTCCTGTGTATTTTTTTACCTTTTTTTCAACTATAATCTTGTTTATTTTCCTAACCAAAATAATTAACAAATTCCAAAGTCCTTGATAATTTTAGCTTTTTTAATAACTGTCATTAAAATATTTTTTTTATTCTTTGACAGACATCAACATTTTTCTTCCTTAGAGTATTGTATACTTATTAAGGTTACAAAATAAGAAAATATTTTTTAAGGAGGAAAGACAGTTGAAACCTGTTGTCATGGTTGTCGATGACGACCCAGGGGTAGCCAATCTTCTTTGTACGCTGCTAATAAGCCATGGTTACATTCCCGTTACCGCGTCAAACGGATATGACGCGATTAATCTTCTATCAAGCAGTCCGAACCTAAAACCCGACATGATTATTACAGATTATTCGATGCCTGTACTTAATGGACGCGAATTTATTGAGAAAATATCCTCATTAAGCGAAACGAAAGACATTCCCGTGGTTATGATGAGCGGATCTCGAATTGAAGAAAAGGATCTACCCGAGACAGCCAACTACAAAGGCCTTGTAACAAAACCGTTTAAAATTAATACGCTGTTAGAAGTGATCAGGCGTTTTACGATAGAACGGAACGATTCGCCGGTTGTTTTAGCGTAAATGAATAGGATGCTAAATTCATAATAACCGTAATTCAATCAAAAGGCAAAGTATGCCTTTTTCTTTTTGCGCAAAATAAACAGACTCATTTTATGCCTTCAAGGTAAGAAGGGATGCACCCATTTTTTTTATATTGCTTCCCTATGTTATAATTTATTTTATCGTTCATTAATACGACATTAGCTTTTCTTTTAAAGGAGTATTCATGATGAAGATTAATGGGGAAACAGAGGGTATTCGCCACACGATCCTGGAAAAACTGAATAACTTCTATTCTTTGCGGATACCAAAGGACTGCCTCTGGACTGAAGAGCTCATAGTCGAACTTACAGCCATATCTGCAGAGATTAACCGTGAGATTGCACTGTATCTGGATCGTAACGGACGGATCATCGACGTTAGCATCGGCGATCACCAAACCGTGAAACTCGCTGCTGTTCAGAGTAAACGCAGCCCCGGTCATCTCACAGGCATACGCTGTATTCATACTCATCCTAAAGGCGGTGGGATGCTTTCTTCTGTTGATATCAGTTCCCTTGAGCTCTTATCTCTCGATATGATGATCGCAGTCGGTATACGGGAGAATCAGGCTACAGATATATTTGTGGGAATCCTTTCGCCCGAAGCCTCCGAAGGTGTCCGTATTTACGGACCATACACTGCTGCTAAAAATGACTTTGCATTTATGATCGAACATATGCGAGATACGGAAAAAATCCTGCGTACCCAACATACCGAACATACGGAACAAGAACGCGCCGTTTTGGTCGGCCTTCAAACACGATATACTCGGGATCTCTATGGTGTCAGTGAAGCGGAAGTTTCATTAGCCGAACTGAAAGAGCTGGCTAAAACAGCCGGCGCCATCGTGGTCGGCTCTCTTATGCAAAAGAGAGAATCCCGTGATACTGCAACCATCATTGGTCAAGGAAAGCTGGAGGAACTTCGTCTTCTGGCCCAAACCACGAAAGCAGATATGGTTATCTTTGATGAAGAGCTCAGTGGCACCCAACAACGCACTCTTGAAGAAAAGCTTGGCCTTAAAGTTTTATCCCGCACGAGCTTGATCCTGGATATCTTTGCTCAACGCGCGCGCTCCAAAGAAGGTATCTTGCAAGTCGAATTAGCCCAATTGGAATATCAGCTTCCCCGTTTGACAGGTACCGGACTGCTACTTTCCCGGTTGGGGGGCGGCATTGGGACACGCGGACCGGGAGAAACCAAATTAGAAACAGACCGGCGCCATATACGATCCCGGATAATCCATTTAAAAGCCCAATTGACCGAAATACGAAAACAACGCGGCATCCTTCGCGAAAGCCGCCAAAAAAATAACCTGCCTGTTATCTCTCTCGTCGGCTATACAAATGCAGGTAAGTCCACGTTGCTTAATGCTTTATGCGGTACCGATGTCCTAGCCGAAGATAAGCTGTTTGCGACACTTGATCCGACAACAAGAAAGCTCCACTTGAATAACGGCATCACGGTGCTTATATCAGATACGGTGGGCTTTATCCGTAAACTGCCTCACCATCTACTTGATGCTTTCAAGTCTACATTGGAAGAAGTATTATTATCTGATCTCATCCTAATAGTAACCGATGCGTCTGATCCGCAGGCGGAAGACCATATTCGTATCGTCGATGAGATCTTGACTGAACTGGGGGCCGGATTGAAGCCTGCTCTCATTATCTTGAATAAAAGCGACCGTATCACCAATGAAGACCCTATCAGTCTTTGGCGGGAGAAACGGCCTGTTGTCGAAATATCCGCTTTACAGAAATCCGGTCTCGAAGAACTTAAAGATACGATTGCGAATATGCTTAGCAGCGGCAGGATTCAGGTCAACCTTGAAGTACCCCTGTCTGAGGGGGCATTGATCGCCTGGCTGCATGCCAATAGTAAAATTCGCTCGCTTTCCTATACCGAAAACGCCGCCAATATCGAGGCCGAATTAGATTTGTCTTTCCGGGCTAAAGTCGAAAAATACCTTCTACAATCAGGCAGAGGATAAGCAGCATCCCAAAGAGCGTATTCAACTTACCAACATTTACCATCCCTGGCATCATTTCTGCCGGGGATTTCTTATTAACAAACCCCGCCAGAGCTTTTACAGCCTGGGGAATACTTAATACAACAAGGAGTGTCCAAGGGTGCAGTACACCCATCAACACCAGCATAACAAGCCACAAATATGCAAAAATAAACATACCGGTCATAAACAGTACCGCGCCGCGATGTCCTAAAAGTATAGCCAGTGTATGCCGCCCATTGAGCTTGTCTCCTTCACGGTCCCGGATATTGTTCGCCATCAGAATTGCTCCAATCAGTACGAAGTTAGGGATCGATATCAGAAAGACCTCCCGACTAACATCTCCGGTTTGGACGAAATAGGCAATCATAATGACTCCCGATCCTAAAAAAAGACCTGCCAGCAATTCGCCAAATGGCGTATAGGCGATGGGTATGGGTCCTCCGGTATATAAATAGCCAACAACCATACAGCCTAATCCAATCCATGCCAACCACCAACTTGTTGTGCTACAGATATAGATACCCAGTAATGCCGCAATCAGCAGACTAAGCAGCGCAAGGTTCAATACCGTCCGGGCCTTAACGCCATCACGGGTGATTGCACCGGCTATACCGATCGACTCGGCTGTATCCAGACCACGGACAAAATCATAATATTCGTTGAACATATTTGTCGCCGCTTGGATCAGAATGGTTGCCAGCATCATCGCAGCAAACAAGCCCCAATGAATATGGCGGCTCTCTTTCCAAGCCAGAACAGATCCGACCATGACCGGAATAAACGACGCTGTTAATGTATGCGGTCGAAAAAGCTGCCACAAAATCTTTCTGCGACTTGTTTTTCCTTCTTGCTTCTTTTGTGAATCATTAGGTGTCATTGATCGTCTAAACTCCTTCAAAAAATATCTTTCAAACGTCACTCTGTTTATCTTCTACTCCATGTTTTGCAGTAGCATGCTCTTTTCTAATTCCTTATAAATCATCATGAGAGGGACATTATTTTCCCTGGCCAGCTTTTTGCAATCGGCATATTCCGGCTTGGCCTTAATTTCTTTTCCACCCAAGATCACGAATTTGACTTTGATTATACCATACTTTGTTTGGAACTGCCGTATCTCCCGTTTGCACATGACCTTTTGGACAGGGTAACGACGAAGTCCTATAGCCGTCGTTTCTGTTAGAATAATTGTTTCAGCCAATCTTATCGCGCTGTTTTTTAGCAGTACGCGCAGCAATGTCCCCGGTCGGCCCTTCTTCATGATCATCGGCGTCTTAGATACATCCAACGCCCCTGCTGCAAAAAGCTTTTCCTCAATGTATTCATACCACTCCGGGTTCATATCATCGATATTCGTTTCTAATACCCATTGTGTTTCTGTTTCAAAGCCATCGTTTAACGAGCCTTCCTGGCTTTGTGCTTCAACTATCTCACCAAGATACACCCGTAAGACATTCGGTATTTCCATATCCCTTTTACCTATACCATAGCCTATCCGATTGGCAGTAAAAGCCGGGCGATCCGTGTATTCCTGCACAATTGTCTTTAGGATGGCAGCGCCCGTCGGTGTTGTTGTCTCAAAAGCAACGCGCCCATATTTGACAGGTACTCCTTGCAGAAGCTCTGTCACTGCAGGAGCCGGGACGGGCAGCACGCCATGCTCGCAGCGCACAAAGCCGCCTCCGAGCTCGATACTGGAAGCCATAACTTTGTCCACCTGAAGATATTCCAAACATACAGCGGCGCCCACGATATCCAGGATAGCATCTGTGGCACCAACTTCATGGAAATGAACCTTTTCTTTTTCTATGCCGTGTACCTGCGCTTCTGCCCCAGCCAGAACATCAAATATAGCCAGGCTCCTCTTCTTTACTGCCTCCGTTAAGGTACTCGCACAGATAATTCTCTCAATATCCGCTAAATGTCTGGCAGATGAGGATGGGACAAGGATTTCCACCCTTGTCCCTTGAATACCCATTTTTTGCTCAGATTGTATGGTGATGGAATAGTTCTCTGCCAAAGGCAGACGTGCGAGTTCAGCTAATAAATAGTCCTTATCCACGCCGAGGTCCAGTAAGGCGCCAAGATTCATATCCCCGCTTATTCCACTGAAACAGTCATAATATAAAATCTTCATGTAAACCCTGCTTATCCGTTTATATATCCACTAATGATTTTATCCTATCCTGAATTTATCGGCAAGTTCCTCCAACCGAGATGCCATCGCACTTAGCTCTTCGACATGCTGGACTGTTTCCGTCATCGTTGACATTTGTATATCTGCAGCATCATTGATAACTGTTGCTCTGTCCATAACCAGCTGGGCGTTACGTTCGGCGGCTTCTACCTCTTTAACAACATTATTGCCCTTACCGACAAGCTCGACGGTTCGATACGAGATTCCTTCAACCTTTACCTTAACGGTATTAAACGTCTGCTCGATGGTATCAAAGACTCTTCCAGCCTTCTCAACTTCTGCCGCACTCTGGTGGATGACCTGCGTTTGTCCGAGCATCAAATCGATGGTTTCTTCAATATTCGTGTTAATCTCAAGGATAAGCTGCTGTATTTCCTGCGTAGAGCGTGCCGACCCCTCCGCCAACTTGCGTATTTCATCGGCAACAACGGCAAATCCTCTGCCGCTTTCTCCGGCTCTGGCCGATTCTATCGCTGCATTCAGGGCTAACAAATTGGTTCTTTCTGCTATGTCTGTGATTGTATTAATAATATTACGAATTCTCTGGGAAGTTTCACCCAGTGCTTGGACTGCAACCCCAGTCTTCTGTGCTTTCTCGGTTAACACGTCCATCTGGAATTGAATTTCCCGCATCGCATAATGCCCATTCTCAGACGCCTTTTGAGCTTCTTTAGCTAAGACAAGAACATCACTTGACGCAGCAGAAATCTCTGTTATACCCACAGCCATATTTTCAATATCTCTAGTCGAAATCCGCGTCTTATCCAGGCTTGATTCCGAAGCCAGGGCAACTTCTTGAATACCTTCGCGAATATCTTCACTTGTTCTCGATAATTGATCTGTATGCTGTAAAACCGTCTCCAATGAGCCGGTAACTTGGCCTGCACTCTCTTTGGTAACTTTGATCAATTCGCTTAAGTTTCCAACCATTAAATTATAGGCTTTGACCATATCGCCAATCTCGCCTTGGATCTTATCTTCATACTTATGCTGAAAATCACCTTCGCCAATATAGTTCAAGAGGTTGGATACGGTTCCCAACGGCTTGACCATCTGCCTTGATACGATATAACCGCCGCCGATGGCAACCACCAAACAAACAAGTATAATAACAATATTGGTAACGACCATATTTTGTTTTGCTTTGGCACTGGCTTGAGCTGCTATGATAGTACCCTGCTTGGCAACCGGCTGTCCATTGATATCCTTCAGGACAGTGAATGACGTTAAATAGTTTGCATTCTTATAGTTTAATTCTATTGGCGGGGCATTGATATCCTTAATCATCCCAGTTAAATCTTTATTCGTTGTTAACGAAGGCTTCCCATCAAGCAGATATATCATTACTTCAGCGCCCGTAAGCTGTGTAACTGTCTTCAGATGCGCTTCTGTTAAATATTGACCAAAAATCAAATAACCTGAAGGGGATCCTTCTCCATTATTGTTTAATATTTGGCAGACAGCGACAAGGGCCAGCTTACCCGATGCTTGATAAAGACCATTAACAATTTTCTCTTGACCATGAGCTACCCTTTGCAGCAACGGATCGTTAAGCACGTTGGGGCTGAATTTCTCAGTACCGATGCTATCAATTACTTTACCGGATTTATCGCAAACTGCAACAAAATTCAAACTATAATCTTCGGCCGCAACGCTAACCAACTGTTCATTGATCCAAGCAAGGTCTTTGCTTTGAACTGCATTATAAGCATCTTCCCAGAACCCATAAGAGTTCACGCCCTGCCTGATTCTGTCGGCTAAGAAATCAACGGTCCTCTCATTGGCTTGTTGGGAGAACAACACTTGTTCCTGTTCGATCTTGGCAAGATCTTTGCTCACAAGATAATAGCTGATCAGACTGCCTGCTAATACCGGAATAAGCGTAAAAACCAATAGAATAATCTGGATCTGCTTCCGTAACGTCATTTCGCCCTCCGTAATATTATATTTGTATTATGTATCGTACATATTACCCAAAAAAATAAGTATTTCTTCCACCATTATACATATATACATAAAAAATTACATAAATATATTTGTGCTTAATTTACAAAAGCAATGGATTTTGATTTCGGCAAAACGTTTTCAATATGAAACAAATTAATTGCAAAAAAAGAATAGCTTTGACGTCATAAACTAAAATAATCAACGGAAATAGCTCTGTTAGCAAGCTTGAGCAAAATTTACTTGGTCTGCAGCTAAGAGGCACGCTTTTTGCATAAGAATAATAGATGCCTTTCTTTAACCATTGATTATTATTGAAATATTAACAAAAGAGACAAATACATACGGTATAGATAATGGAGGTGATTCAAATGGGATGCTGGGCCTGTAACCCTTACTGTGGTAACTGCAAGCCCCCGAAAGAAAGACCGCGGCAGTGCCCGTCCTGCCAGAAATATTGCTTTAACCCTGAAGCAAAGGATTGTCCGCGGTGCGGTGCTGAACTTCCGCTGAGAGTTCCTCCTCCAGTCGTAAAATGCCATTATAGTGGGTTGATTTGTGCCAATCCGTGTAATAAACATAAAATTGATGTTTCAGCTAAATGGCACTATATGCCCTGTAAGCATAATACCCCGCCACAAAAAGAGAAAGAGTAGAAACAAACATAAATAACGTTTTTGTTCTATGTGGAACATAGTGAAGTGTATCTCATTAAATATATTGACTGCCGATAGTTGGTTTGATTAATGACGCCGGAACAGTTTGCCTATCGGTTTATTTTTTATAACGATAGCGCCTTGGGGGCAGAGTTCCTGACAACAATAACAGCGAATACACGCGTTATAATCCCATTTTGGAAGAAGCTTCTCCTTCTTTTTCCCGAAGGATATAACCTGGTTCTGCTTAGGGCAGACAACATCACATTGCTTGCACCCTATGCACAAGTCAGGAATAACAACAGGATCCGGTGCCATTGCTCGGGATACAAATTTGTCCATAGAAGGCAGTATCCGGTTGACCAATCCGGAACTCCGACAAACTTTGAAGTCCTTGCACCGCATCGTAGAAATTGTCTCCCCGAGAATTTCAATATCCGGAGGAAGTACTGTCCCCCAAAGTGTATCCTGTGCCACTTTCAAAAAAGGTACCTCTAATACATTCTTATAGCCTATCAATCTGACAGCTGTGGAATCCACAGCTGTTAATGATCGTCCCATAATAATCGTATCCATTTGTTTAGGATTTCCGTTCAACGGCCCATTCCCCTCCATGGCAATGATCCCGTCAAGAATCGCAAATTTGGTTTTTACCAGCGAGTTTATGTCCAGCAGAATCCTACTGAAGTATTCCGGATCGGGCTGCTTTAGGTGCCACTGGGCCTTCTGGGTCCCAGGCACACAACCAAATTGATTCTTTACGGCTCCGGTATAGTACATCAATGCGTGTGTTTTCAATTTGGGGAGAGTTATCAATACGTCAGCTTCGTAGGCAGGTCGGGCAATATCCCAGTACTTATAAAGCAAGGGTTTATCCAGTTCGACATGAACAGCATCATTAAAATCGGCATAGGTGACATGGTACTTTTGAGCTATTTCCATAAAGCCGGATTTCTCAGCAGCCCTTAGTGGATCTTGGTGACCCGGAGAATCACCAAAAGAGATCTGATCTGTAAAATCCTTAATTACTCTGATCGCGGCCTCAAAAACGGTGTGGTGTGTGATTACCGGAGAGTTTTTGCTGTTGACATTCAAAAAGTTGGGTTTCAGCAGCACCTTGCTGTTACGTGGTATGAGGCTTCGAATAAATGAGTCTCCGCCCAATAACTCAAAGCCTTCGCGAATTTTCCGCTCAATCAGATCAACCTGATAATCTGTACACTTTAGTAAAGCCACTTTTTCCATTGTGCTTGTTTCTCCATCTGCAAAAGTTATATTCCCATAATATTTAGACCGCAATCGACGTGCATGATTTCACCGGTAACCGCGCGCGAAAGCTCACTTAAGAGGAATACAGCCGGCCCGCCGATGTCTTCATGATCGATTCTTCTTCTTAACGGCGCTTTTTGATCGGCCGTATCCAAGATACTGCTAAAGTCCTTGACCCCTTTGGCGGACAGCGTCTTGATTGGTCCAGCGGATATCGCATTGACGCGAATTCCCTGCGGACCCAGATCCGATGCCAAATAACGTACTTCCGTTTCCAACGCTGCTTTGGCAACTCCCATGATATTGTATCCCGGAAACACTTTTTCGGATCCCATGTAAGTCAGAGTAATTATACTGCCGCCCTGGGTCATAAGACTTTGCGCTCTCTTAGCCACTGCAGCCAATGAATAGGCACTGATATCCATTGCCAGTGCATAGCCGTCCCGCGTCGTATTGACGACGCCATTTTGAATATCTTCTGCCCGGGCAAAGGCAATCGAGTGAACTACGCCGTGCAGAACACCATAATTTTGCTTTAATGCTGTGAATAAATGATCGATGGCATTATCCGAGGTAACATCACAGCTATAGATCGCACTGGAATCAAGAGACGCCGCTAACTCGGCCACAGCGTCTTTTTCTCTCTCGCCAAGATACGTAAATATGAGATTAGCGCCCTGGTCACGCGCAGCTTTGGCTATTCCCCAGGCAATACTCCACTTATTTCTCAGCCCCATAATTAAAATATTTTTCCCTGCCAATAAAGAACTCATGGATATCATTCCCTTTCTGTCTTCAGTTGTTTCAGAATAGCATGAAATACAAGAATAAATTCGATAATGTAGTACGGAAGATTCCTCACAAATCAATATCAGAAATCCAATAATGCACGTACAACGTTGAACGCAGCCGTTATGTATGGAGATAAGAGCGGGTAACATGCTTCACTACTCTTTTTCAAGGCGACAAGCTTAATAGCAAACGACATACTTGTTAATTCACCGCACATCCTGCAATTCGTTTTGGGTAACTGTTTATAGTAATCAAGCGCTGTAGGTTTTCGGCGCATTTCATAAAGGAGGTCAATTATTTCAAGATAGATAAATACTAAGCCCCTTTAACACACAGAAAACAGATGTTTTGTGGCAGTAATCGGTTTGTTCCCTATGACTTATGGTTTAGGATGATTTATTTTCTCATAGAATCGTGATTAATGCCATAATTGAATTGCAGCTGGTTTTACAGCACTTGTTCATTGACTGGGTCGCCTTCTGCTTTACATGTAAAAAAACAGACATTTGTCTGTTTTTTTACACCCATTCTCATACTAACAGCTAATACGATATTGATCAGCGATACCTGCGGTTTTACATTGATTCATCATATAACTTGACCCCGTTTTTTCCGTGTTCTTTGATATAGTACAGTGCTTCGTCTGCGACATGAAACACTTCCGTATATGTTCTCCCGTGTTCTGGAAACAAACCGACACCTACACTGCAATACGCAGTGTATTGCTCACCTGCTTCTTCCAAATTAATCTCCATGATATTCTTTTGCAAGGCATTGACCCGATCCTGAATTTCCTCTATTGAATTAATGTTTTTAAGAACAATGACAAACTCGTCGCCGCCTACCCTGCCGATAATATCCGAAACACGAAACGTCATATTAAACGTTTCAGCAATTCGCCGGAGTAATTTATCCCCGGTTTTGTGCCCCCAATTATCGTTTACATGCTTAAAATTATCAATATCGACCACCATCAAAGCATGACGGGAAGCTGCCCCTTCGTTGGAAAAAAAATCCTCGCAAAGCATTTGTGTTGTAATATTATTATATAATCCGGTGAGTAAGTCTCTTTCGGCCTTTTCGAGCAGTTTTTGTTCGCGGGTCTTTTGATCGTCTATATCCATTAACTTGCATAAACAGCGGTAAGGCTTACCCCTTTCATCGCGAAGTATGACCGCCTTGCAGCGGCACCAGAAATCAACTCCGCTGCCGCGCTTAAATCTAAAATCAACACTAAACGTCTTGTTATCGATTTCACTTGTATTATACATACTGTCAAAGGCCTTTACGACAGTATCCACATCCTCCGGATGAATCATACCGGCATTTACTTCACCGTGTGGAAAATTCACAAAAATAAGATCCCTCTGCAAAAAAGATTTGGCATCGCCCATTATTTCCGCTTCCAATGTTAGCAGGTCCAGATCAATGATAATATCTAAGCCTAACCCGGTCAGGATCTGTTGCCGCTCTTTATTGCGCCAATATTTTTCTTCTATTCGTTTCGCTTGTTCAGCTAACACATCGTCGTGTATATCTCTTACTGTGAGTAAGATTTTCTCTTCCGGTTCATAATAATGATAGACGACCTCTCGCCAACGCTGCTCCGGTGTATCATTAATCCTATACCGGAAAGCATACCGCCCATTGTTCTTGACAGAGTTCACGACATTGGCTAATCTAGCCTGTTGGTAATACGCTTCGCGTTCCGCTGCAGGCACCAGCGTATCGCGAATAAACTTCATCCACCTGTCGTAATCCCCAATCACAGGTACCCGGTGTGAATTACTGCCGTTGCCGGCATATTGTTCGAACAAGCCGGTCTTAATATCCACCAGGGTAATATATTCGTAATGCGCCAACATGGTCATTTCGAAGATCGAGCGCAGCCGTATACTTTCTAACTCTCGGGCTTTTTCCTGTATAATTGGCCGTGTCAGCGTAATCTCGATGACATCGTCATTTTCTTGATTTGTTAAGAAAATCACAGTCACCTTAACCCAGCGATAGATGCCGTCATCACCCAATTGTCGGACTTCCAACACGACACTCGTTTCCCCTTTGGCGTAGGCCTTGATCAAGCTTTCTCGCGAGAACGTATTATAGAATATCTTTTTGTGCAGGGGATCGACGGAGGCTATGCCATTTTCGATGAGCTCATCAAACACACCGCCGATAGGCGATGTTTTAGTTGTATAGCGCCCGTATTCTAACATTTTATAGGAGTTCTTCGTCAGGTTCACATAGATGATCATCGGAAAGAATTTGGAGATGGCAAATAACAAATGCTGCATTTCAAGAGTACCGAAATCATCCTCACGAATCATAGGCAGTATTTCTATTGCAGTGTCCTCTGTCATATTTATCACCTGCTTAAGTCTTTATCATCCAAAATTGATACTCTTTGGATTTGTCAATTGGCTGTTCATAATTATTATCGTACATTTTTCGACATATTTATAATAGTTTTTTTATTATCAGTAATTTCTGTTTTGAATAACATACATCGCATTATTCCTTTTTGTCTTCTTAATGATGCTAATAAGAAAGCTATCACATCGTTTAGCATATTGTTAACTCTACCTTAAAGACTATTTACAATGCAGACAGGCCGTTTTCCGTCTTGTACGCGTCGCATGTTTGTCGCAATATTTTTGTAAATCGTTTCAAACACATTCTTTGTGAGGCCGGCAATATGGGGAGAGAGCGAAACGCGATACTGGTATTCTTCAGGGAGATTTAAAATTGGATTATCCAGTAAAACCGGTTCCGGTGCCAATGTATCCAACCCGGCACCCGCTATTTGTCCTGATACGATGGCTTCCTTCAAATCGTCATGGTTTATAATTTCACCCCTGGCCGTATTGATCAGTATGGCTGTCTTTTTCATCTTAGAAAAAACATCCCGATTAAACATGTTAATTGTTTTTGGGGTGACTGGAACATGGATACTGATGATATCACATTGTTTATATATCGCTTCTAAATCCAGATAGGTAACATTTAATTGTTCTTCCGTTTTAATATCAACCGGCTTGGTATTATTGTAGCTGACTCTGCAGCCAAATCCCTTGAGTCTTTTGGCTGTTTCTCTTCCGATAGCACCAAAGCCAATAATCCCAACATGACAAAACTCAAGTTCAGGTATTCCTTCCAAGCAAAACTGGCCTTTTGCCTCGATCTGCTTTCCTTTTCTTATCATCATTTCGCCTTCACTGAAGCGCCGCAGGGTTGTCAGCATTAATAAAACAGTTTGTTCGGCTACCGCCCCTGCATTGACCGAAAAATTGTTACAAACATACACATTGCGTTCTCTTGCCGCTTCGATATCAATTCGGTTGTATCCCACCCCTTCCGAATGAATCATTTTTAATGCCGGCAGTGCCTCAATGATTTTTCTGCTAACAGGCAAAATGGCGTCTACCAAGATGCATTCTGCATCGCTTGCTTTTTCTATGACCTCGTCATCTGTGTAGTGTTGACCGATGTCAATCATTTCCCAATCCGCCGGTATCATCGACTTATGCATATAGTGATCAACTCGGGCTTTTGACGTTAAAATTGCAATTTTCATGACTTATTCCCCCATATTATTCCAGTCTTTATCTGATTGCCAATTACAAATGGAACTCCCAAAAAGTACGATTCAGATCTTTTGACAGTGTCGCATCTTTACTTTGCCATCTCGCCATAAGTGCCATAATTAAAGCTCATTTATGATAAGTCTCTCCTTTATTGATTTTGCAGGCACGGTATATCTGTTCAAGTAGCATTAGCCGGATGAGCTGGTGCGGAAAAGTAAGCATGGAAAAAGACCACCGAAAATCAGCTCGCTTTCGGACTTCATCTGCCGTGCCTAACGAACCGCCTATGATAAATGTTATCCTGCTTTGCCCCGCCAGCGCCCGTCCTTCCATAAGCTCACCCACCTCAGGTGAGGTAAGCACCTTGCCCTGCAGATCCAGTAGCACGACAAAATCCTGACTTGAGATTAGCTTTAATAACTTCTCACCTTCTTTTTGTCTGACTTTTTCCTCTTCGGCGGCAGATGCTTTTTCCGGACAAGGTTCATCATCAACTTCAAGGATTTTTAGACGAACATAACTGTTAAGGCGCTTTGAATACTCTTTAATTCCATCCTGAAGATATTTTTCTTTTATTCTGCCAACGGTCAGAATTGTTATTTGCAGCATATATTTTCTCCACTATTTACCAAATAATACTTTTTAAATTCTTCTATACTGACTATACTTATACTGTGATGCGCCGTCAAGATTGGACTTATATGAACAATTGATTTTGCTGCTATTAATAATTTACTATAGATATTCTTTGGTTCTTTCGGTTAATTATATAAATTGTTCAATTAATTACAACGAGAGCTTTTTAATATTTTGTCAATAATAATATTACGGAGGTGAAGATAAATGGGCAGAACAAGTGAAAGCACAAAAAAGCTGCTGCAAAATTTAAAAATGGAAGCAGCTGCGGAAATCGGGTATCTCGATTTTGTCAGAGAAAACAATGACCATTATAAGGGCGATGTGACTGCGAGACAAAATGGTCTGGAAGGCGGCCCGATCGGCGGCCAGATGGTCAAGAAAATGGTCGCTTTTGCTGAGCAGCAAATGAAGCAGAATAACGGCAAACTATAGTCTTTGACTGCATTACTCGAATCATTGCTAATCCGCAATAATAACTTGCTCATAAACATGAAATGACCGTGCCGCTACTTTCTATCCGTATCGCCATAGCAAAAGGTTTCTCACGCTTTTTGCATTCGTGACATAAAAACAGGCCAAATGCTTAAATGCCTTCAGCCTGTTTTTCCTTTTTTGTATTTAAATTATGCATAATCTCCGGTTAGATAATTTTTTGTTCTGTTTCTGGTTTTTCTAATCTGCCTGTCTCCAGAGGAATCGTCATCGAATCTCTACTCGTGGCGTCGACAGCCGCGTTACTGTGATTATTCGTTCCGTTTGCTTCTTTCTCCATATTCTTAAAAGCTACCGACAACATCAGTTTAATTCGGTTGATCTGATTGACTTGGCTGGCTCCCGGATCATAATCGATCGGAACAATATTGGCCTGGGGATACTGACGCTTCAGCTCCCGTACCATGCCTTTGCCGGTAATATGGTTAGGCAAACAGGCGAAAGGCTGCAGACAAGCGACATTGCTGGCGCCGCTTTCGATAAGTTCGATCATTTCTGCCGTTAAAAACCAACCCTCTCCGGTCTGGTGACCGAGATGCATGATTTTACCGGCCATATTAGCTAATTCATAAATGGATTTAGGGGGGTGATACCGTTCGCTTTTTTTTAGAACACGTTTCATTACGCGGCGATAATTTTCCATCCGCCAAATAAGATAACGGCTGATCAGCTCGCCTTTAAGTGATCCCGCTAATTTACTTCTCCGGAATATGGTGCCGTAAGCACAATACATAAAGAAATCCATCAAATCCGGCATGACGGCTTCTGCCCCTTCTTTTTCCAGGACGTCCACAATAAAGTTATTTGCAAAGGGATGGAACTTTACAAGGATCTCGCCGACAACCCCCACTTTTGGTTTCTTAATATTCAGAGTTTCTATTTTTTCAAATTCCTCAACCACACGACGGATATTCCGGTGGTATTCCCGAGCACGCATCCCTGCCAGGCTCGGCTTCAATTCCTTCAGCCATTTATCAAGCAGCGCATTTGTTTCTCCGGCATTTTTCTCATAGGGGCGAGTGGCAAAAGTCAAACGCATAAGCAAATCACCATATACTGTAGCCATAACACACCGTTTGATCATCTTCATCGATAGTTTAAATCCCGGATTTGATTCCAGCCCTCCCGCATTCAGAGATATAACGGGAATGTGTTCCATCCCGGCATCTTTTAACGCTTTACGAATAAAACCGATATAGTTACTGGCACGGCACCCTCCACCCGTCTGTGACATGATGACGGCCGTCTTGTTCAGATCGTATCTGCCGGATTTTAATGCGGCCATAATTTGACCGACAACAAGAATCGAGGGATAACAGGCATCGTTATGCACATGCAAGAGTCCCTGTTCGACGACACCCATTTCGACATCCGGCAGTATCTCCATTTTGTAGCCTTCTAACCGAACAGCCTCCTGGATCAGTTCAAAATGAATGGGAGCCATCTGCGGCGATAAAATCGTATACTCCTCTTTCATCGCTTCTGTGAACACAACCCGCTTCTTGGTCTCAAACAGTTTTTTTGCTTTGATTTGTTTTTTATCTCTTTCCTGCATCGCTGCAAGCAAGGAACGAATACGGATACGGACAGCACCGAGGTTATTGATTTCGTCAATCTTGACCAACGTATACGTTTTTCTGTACTGATGAAGGATCTCTTGGACCTGATCGGTAGTAACCGCATCCAAACCGCAGCCAAAGGAATTTAGCTGGACAAGCTCCAATTCATCCCGAGTCGCTACAAAACTGGCTGCAGCATACAGCCTGGAATGATATACCCATTGGTCTAGAACACGCAACGGTCTTTCCACTTGTCCCAGATGCGCAACGGCATCTTCAGTCAGTACCGCCATACCCAGACCGGCAATCATCTCCGGAATACCATGGTTCACTTCCGGATCGGTGTGATAAGGACGACCGGCCAGGACAATCCCTTTTCGGTTATTCTTCTCAAGATAATCCAAAATTTCTTCGGCTTTCGTCCGAAGATCCTGACGAACGGCATCTCTTTCGACAAATGCTTTATCCACTGCCACGGCTGCTTCCTGTTTGGTAACGCCCAGCGCTTTAAATTCTTCATAGATACGGACTTTTAAACGTTCCGGGTTATCGATCGGCAGGAAGGGGAAAATAAGCTCAACCTGCTTGTTCCTTATCTCATCCACATTGGCATGGATCGCTTCCGGATAGGATGTCACAATCGGACAATTGTAATTGTTGTTGACACCCTCCATCTCTTTTTCGTCCCTCGGCAAACAAGGGTAAAAGATCCGCTTAATCCCTTTATTCATCAGATCCCGAATATGCCCGTTCGTTAATTTTGCCGGGTAACACAAGGATTCAGAAGCCACCGTTTCCATCCCCAGCTCGAAAATCCGTTTCGAAGAACGGCTGGATAAAATAACCCTGAAGCCAAGTTCCGTCAGTAAGGTAAACCAGAACGGATAATGCTCATACATGTTCAACGCACGCGGGATCCCAATCTCCCCACGTGGGGCTTCATCTTTTTTCAACGGTTTATAAGCAAACAGCCGCTTATATTTATAATCAAATAAATTGGGGATCTCTTCTGTCTTACTTTCATAGCCCGCACCAAGTTCGCAGCGATTCCCTGTCAGGAATTCACGGCCATCAGAAAATTGATTGACCGTCAGCAAGCAGTTATTTCCACACAAACCACAATGCCGCGTCTTGGTTTCGGTATGAAAATTCTCCAATTTGTCCGCACCAAGCAAGGTAGACTCCTGCCCGGTCTGATAACGATCTTTAGCAATTAATGCGGCTCCGAAGGCACCCATGATCCCTGCGATATCCGGTCTCACGACTTTGCGGCCTGTGACAAGTTCAAAACTTCTTAATACAGCGTCATTTTTAAAAGTTCCGCCTTGAACAACAATTTTTTCACCAACTTCTGAGGAATTATGCAGGCGAATAACCTTATATAACGCATTTTTTACGACAGAATACGATATCCCGGCAGCAATACTGCCGATATCGGCGCCTTCCTTCTGGACCTGCTTAATTTTAGAATTCATAAACACCGTACACCGCGTGCCTAAATCGACCGGCGTTTTTGAGAACAGCCCCCGCTGGACAAATTCGGTTAACGGGAGGCTCAAGGATTCAGCCAGAGTTTCGATAAAAGAACCACAGCCCGATGAGCAGGCCTCATTCAGCATAATATTATTAATGACACCGTCTTGAATCAGCATGCATTTCATATCCTGACCGCCGATATCCAGGATAAAGTCGACTCCCGGCAGAAAATGTTCCGCGCCTTTTAAATGGGCAACTGTTTCAATCTCGCCATGGTCTACTCTCAGTGCCGCTTTTAATAATGCCTCGCCATATCCGGTAACAACCGATCCGGCAATAAATGCCCCGGACGGCATCGCCTGATAGAGCATCTGCAGTGCGGCGATCGTTGATCTCAGAGGGCTTCCCAGATTACTGCCATAATGGGAATATACCAAATTGCCTTCCATATCAACCAAAGCCAGTTTCGTTGTTGTAGAGCCTGCGTCGATCCCTAAGAAACAGGCACCACTCACCTCTGCTAACGTTTTTTTTGCAACAGTATGCTGTTGATGCCGTTTGCTGAATTCCGCATAGTCCTCTTCGGTGTTGAACAACGGCTGCAGAAGAGTCGTTGCCGAATCCGAATTGTGCAGATTGGGAATATTATTATAGAGCGTATTCAGATTAATTGTTTCATTCATCTTTGAAGCCAGTGCTGCGCCAATGGCGACAAAGAACTGGGCATTATCCGGGGCGATACTATTTTCCGGCTTCAATTTCAGTGTTTCAATAAAGCGCTTGCGCAGTTCCGGCAAGAAGGAAAGAGGGCCTCCCAAAAACGCCACGTTGCCGCGGATGGGTTTCCCACATGCCAAACCGGCAATGGTTTGATTGACCACCGCCTGAAATATGGATGCGGCGATATCTTCCTTGGCTGCACCTTCATTCAAGAGCGGTTGGATATCCGTTTTTGCGAAAACGCCGCAGCGGGAAGCAATCGGATAAATTTCCTTATGCTGGGTTGCTAAATCATTTAACCCTTTAGCATCCGTCTTTAACAAGATAGCCATTTGGTCAATGAAAGCGCCCGTCCCTCCTGCACATGTCCCATTCATCCGCAGCTCAGGCGCACTGCCGAAGTAGGTGATTTTAGCGTCTTCCCCCCCCAACTCGATGGCAACATCCGTAGTTGGAATAAAACGCTCGATGGCCTTCTGACAGGCAATGACCTCCTGAATAAAAGGGATCGCCAGCTGTTCAGATGTAGACATCCCGCTGGATCCGGTAATATTCATTGTGACTTTTTCGTTCCGGAATTGAACGTATATTTTTTGCAGCAGGTTGCTGACAGTGTGCTGAACATCAGAAAAATGCCGTTGATAACTGCTGAAAACCAAGTTATCATTCTCGTCCAAGATGGCAATCTTTACAGTTGTTGAACCAACATCCAAACCGATATGCATACGTTTAGACATTCTTTCGCTCCTTTTACAATCCGGCTGCAAATATTTTCACAGCTTAGGCACAGGTGAGTATTTTTTAGGAATATATACGATCAGACACTGATAATCCTATATTTCACTTATATATTAAAAATTGTGATACGCCATGATTATAACATTTTTCAAATTTAATTCCAAATAGCAACTTTTCCTAAGTGTCGCTGTTATCCTCCTTATAAGGTAGCAGGTTGTGTCCGTCCATATAGTTTATGAACATTCACTAAAAAATGTATTACGAAATAGAACCGCCGGTCTTAAAGATCAGACACAACGGTTCATCGCATCACCGTCAATTCCTGCTGCTAAATACGCCATTACTTAATTTCCCCGAGTACGACTTCGGCTGTATACGTATTACCCCCTCGAAAATAGCTGACGGTTACACGATCCCCCACCTTATATTTAAACAACTGGTGGGTTAACTCCAGCGAATTGGATATGTCAATCCCATTGATTGCCGTAACAATATCCCCGGCTCTGATCCCTGCACGATCTGCCGATCCGCCATTCTGTACACTGGCAATATAACAGCCCATTGGCCAGTTTTTGTAGGTCGCGTATTCCTCAGTATAACGATCATCGATACCAACTTGAAGGCCCGGATGACTGGCGTATCCCTTTTCAATAATCTGCTGGATAAACGGCAGCGCATCGGATATGGGTATGGCAAAGCCCATTCCCTCAAATCCCTGTGTATTGTTTTTCGCGGAATTGATGCCGATAACCTGTCCACTGTAATTGACGAGAGGACCACCACTGTTACCGGGATTAATGGCTGCATCGGTTTGAATCAAATTAAAACTTGCTTCTCCCTGTAACAGTAGAAATCGATCCGTTGCCGATACGACGCCGTTCGTTACGGTGCGAGCAAATTCCTGTCCCCCGGGGTTCCCAATCGCAACCACCGATTCACCCACCTGCAGCAGAGATGAATCACCAAGCTGCACGGCGGTTAGATTCTGTGTGTCCTCTATTTTAATTACAGCAAGATCTGTTCGTTCATCGCCGCCAACCAGCGTTCCGGGCACGTCGCGGCCATCCACCAAGGAAACCATCAATTTTTCGGCGTTTTCAACCACATGATAATTAGTTACGATATACCCTTTGGTTGAATTGATAATAAATCCGGAACCGCTGCCTGCTTCACTGAGTCCGGTGCTGCCGCCAAAGAAATCGCTGCTGTATTGAAAATTAGCGATCCCGACAACGGCCGGTCCGACTGTCTTTGCGATAGTAACAACAGGGGATATTCCGCTGGACGATCCAGCGCTATCGACTGGCGGCGGCGCGCCTTGTTCAATTATAACCTTTCCTCCGGATACAATATTGCTGTTAGGATACAAGGCAGGTACTAGTGTCACTGTAATCAAACCGCCTAAGACAGCACTGACAACCGCCAGTATCATCGTGGATATGAACCGAGGTTTTTCATTTCTTGATTTTCGGTAGCCATTGTTCCAGCCAGTCCGGTCATGATCCTCATATAAATTATTATCGGGATGGCTGTAGCTAGTGTTGCGGTCATTATCATTTCGATTAAAGTAATCCAAAGGGTATCCCTCCCTCCGTATTATGAACTCAAATCAATCAGTTCATGTGGACAATGTCTAGGTGCCACACGAATCTTCAGACTTTGACACTTGCGCCTGATCCTGGAATCTCTTAGTATGTCCACTACGGTTGCCAGAGCAATCTGCGGTGTATTATTTTCTTCGCTTAAGTGGGCAAGAACGACTTTCTTGGTATTCTCATCCAACCATTCAATCAATCCTTCTGCCAATTGAACATTGCTTAAATGGCCCCGGTTTCCGCTGACCCGTTTCTTGAGATGATACGGGTACCTTCCCTGCCAAAGCCTTTCTACATCATGATTCGCTTCAACGACATAGGCATCGCAGCCCTGAAGATGGCGATGCATCTCCTCTGTAATCATCCCGCTGTCCGTAGCGATACCCAATGCGGCATCATGACTGATGATTTTTAAGCCATAACTTTCCCGGCTGTCATGGGAAGTGGCAAACAAATTTATTTTCATTCCAGCCAGTTCAAAACTTCTACCAATAATGTTCTTCTGTTCTGGCCGCAGTGTACCGATTTTATCCTCCAATTCGTCCCAAAGCCCGGCTGTGGCGTATACAGGAATTTTTAGCTTGCGTGCCAATGTTCCGACGCCCTTGATATGATCGGAATGTTCATGGGTGATGACGATACCCTCCAGTTGACCTGCGGCTATATTGATCACATCCAGATTTGCGAGGATCCTTTTTGTGGCAATCCCGCAGTCTACCATAAGACTCCGGTTATTTTGGCCGACTAATATTGCATTGCCGGAACTGCCGCTGGCCAATGTTGCAAAATACATTTTGTCACCTTCCCGATTGACTGATTGCACGAAAAATCTGCTTGGCAGGTATACAACAAGATTATTTCTCCTGGCCAGAACCTTCGCTATCAGCTGGTTCTGTTCCTTCGGCCAACCCGATCATATCCTCGAGATTGCTCTTCATTTCTTCATCAGTATTATATTTCAGTGCTGTCTGCCAATATTCCTTGGCTTGTGTATAATTTTGTTTAACGTAAAAAAGATACATACCGTAGCCATACAAAGCGTCAACATCATGCGGCTCTTTTTTTAAGATCTCCTTATAGGTCTTCTCCGCTAATGCGGCATAGGTTTGATTGGTTGCATCGGCAGTACTGAGAAGAAAGGCTGACGCCGCCAATTTTAAACTGACTTCCGTATCTTCTTCTTTGGTCAACGCTTCTTGATAGTAGTGAACTGCATTATTTAAGTCTTCCTTATACTCTTCTTCATTCAATTCTATAGAAAGTTGAGACTTTTTGTAATAAGCATCCGCTAAAGCCACAATCGTTTGCAAATCTTCAGGCTTGCTTTGCAGCGTTACTTTCAGCTGTTCAACAGCTTGCACCCGGGCATTGTATTCTTGCTCCAATGCTGACGGGCTCTCACCATTGACAGCATCATCGGCTGGCGGCATAAAAAAGACAAATGATGTACCAATCAAAGAGATACACACCATACCGATAATGACATAGACTGCTAGCTTCTGAGTTCGTTTACGCATTATTTTCCTCCGTCTGTTTGCTATGATAGCAAATTTCTTTGTGAGGCTTCTTTGATCTTTAGATAATAAGCTATTTCCAGCCGCTTCTTCTGTAACTCGCAGCCCAGTGGATAGACTTTCGTCAATTCTCCGCTAAACGCTGTATTTGCGGCATGGCAGCCGCCGCTGCAGGAAAATCGGGCCCAACAGGATCGACATTCTTCTTTTGAGTATACCTGCGCTCGACGAAAAGCCTGGACGATTTTCGGATCAAGAAATCCCTCGGAATCATCCAGTGACCCCAGCTTGTATTGTTCCTGTCCGACAAACTGATGGCAGGGGTAAATATCCCCTTCCGGAGATATGGCCACATATTCATGACCTGCGCCACATCCGGATAAGCGTTTCACGAGACACGGGCCTTCATCGAGTCCCGCATTGAAATGGAAAAAAACGAATTCCTTACCGTCTCTTCGGTATTCCAGAACCTTTTCCCCTAATATGTCATAGCTGCGTTTAATCTCTGTGAGGTCTTCATCACGAAATGCATACTCTTCCTGCGGTGAAGCGACTACAGGTTCCACCGAAATCCGGTTGATTCCGCTGTCGGCCAAGTGTAAAACATCTTTATAGAAGTCCGTATTGAAATGGGTATACGTACCCCTGACATAATAATAATTGCCGGTTGCATAGGGAGAGGAATTGGGTCTTCTGCGGGCAAAACTGAGTATTTGTGGCATAATCCGATCGTAGCTGCCGGCTCCATTCAAAAATGGTCTCATTCTGTCATTGACGTCCTTGCGCCCATCTATACTTAAAACCACACTGATCTCCTCTTTCTCGAGAAAATCAGCCGTTGGCTGATCAAGAAGCACCGCATTGGTTGTCAAGGTAAACTTCATTTTCTTTCCCGCTTGAGCGGCTATCTCTTTTCCATAGGCAATCAGCTCTTTGACAACAGGAAAATTCATTAGCGGTTCACCGCCGAAAAAGTCAACCTCGCACTGTTGCCGTTCACCGCTATGATCCAGTAAAAAATTCAAGGCTTTTTTCCCGGTCTCAAGACTCATCAGTTGGCGACTGCCTCCAAAAGGCCCCGTTCCCGCAAAGCAGTAGCCGCAGCGAAGATTGCAGTCATGTGCCACATGCAAGCACATCGCTTTAATTATCGGCTCATCCGGATAGAGCAGCACCGTTTCCTCGGCTTCAGGTGAAAAAAGCAAACCCTGTTTTTGCAGTGCAGAAAGCTCGGTAAGAATTTCGTGCTTTTCCTCGGCAATCAGGTTTAACCCTATATTCGGGACTATCTGCGCAAATTCTTTGAGACCGTTTTTTCTCTGCCAGGCAACCATCTCCAAAATAAGGCCTTGGGTCACGTCATCCAAGACATGAAGGGATCCTGAGTTTACATCATAGGCAACATTAATATCCCCTTGGCGGTATACATGAACATTCTTCTCAATACAATAGTTTATTAATTCCATTACGACATTCCTTTGCATTAACAATTACACCTATTATACCATTAAAAATACACATAAAAAACAAACCTGAATTGTAACCACATGAAATCATCAAAAAAAGTATCCCAAATTCGCCCCCGGCGGCGAATTTGGGATACCGTCTTTTTCCAGAAGGCAATGTAATTAAAGCTTGGCGTGCGCCAAGCTTATGGTGGTGTTGAAATATATTCCAATTTATTTTTCACAAACCTGATTACCAACAGTACACGATGTTTTGCATGCGGACTGACACGATGTCTGGCACTTTCCGCATCCTCCCGTTTTAGCCGTTGAACTCAAATGGCCCTTGACGACGGTTGTAATATGTTTAGCCATAATATCCTCCTTATTATTCTTTTGGTTGACTGAACAGATAAATTACTTTTCCCTCACTGGAGTACCCTGTAATATCCGCATTAACAGATGGAACTTGTGGTTCACTGACAAAGGCATACCACAGACGAAGCTGATCGGTAGGAACAATATTTCCCTGTACCGTTTCCCCATTTGTTGTCTTAACGGTCACGCTGGTGATATCTTTATTCGTTATCTTTCCGTAATATAGGGAATACTGAGTGCCATTTTCACCGAGATCAGCATACCGCCATTGCAAACCATCCGGATACGTAACAAGTTTGCCCACTGCACTACCTGTCCATTCCCAGCCAATTGCGTTTTTCGTAAATATCCCTACACTGAGTTCTGTTTCATACGTATAAAATACAATCCCGGAATTATTACTGACCTGCTCGATATATACTAATTCATACCCTTTGGGAATAAGCGGTTTTGCTTTCTCTACAGCATCTTTCAGCGAGTTGCATCCACCCAGTACCGCTGTCAAAACTACAATAATAAGAATGGATAGAACCTTCTTGAACCGCATCTTATTGGAAAACGTTCTTTTCGAGTCAGATAACATACTATTCTTTTCAGCTCCTTCTGGCATAACGCCTCACCAAGCTTCTTGTGATTTCTCAGACGGTGCTCTTTGAAATTATAGGCAGGCAATAGAATTAACCGATAAAAAAACCAGCATTATACTGGCAACACATTCTTAAGTTGGAGCGGAAGACGGGATTCGAACCCGCGACCCTCGGCTTGGGAAGCCAATGCTCTACCGCTGAGCCACTTCCGCCTATCCCTTTTAACAAGGTATTTATTATTATAGTGATAATCTGCTTGTTCGTCAAGGGTCTTGAGCCCTACTATATATACACAATTTTCAAATACTTCCAATAATTCCTTTCGCTTCCATTGACTTTTTCGCATAATTATACTACTGCAATCAGATCCCGGCATAACTCAATCATGTAAGTTGAGCCGCTGTCAAGAGCAGCCCTTCATTCTCTTGATATATCTGTCCAAGTTGAGAAATCGGAAGCGGATTTTGGCCTTGCCCGATCTCAATCGTATAGCCAGGCCGGCGAAACTTTTCGATAAACCAATCCTTATATCCGGCATACGAAGTCATCCCTACGGCTTCTTCCAAAGTATATCCGCTTAGACGAGACAAACAACGGGCAATTTCTTTATCTCGAGTGGAGGCTAAATTACGATAATTCCAATAAATAATTCGCCCTTGACTATGAAATGCCAGAACTAACTGAAAATCATGCTTTCGCGTAAAGTCAGCAACCGCTTTGGATTCCGGTTCCGATTCTGGTGAAGCACCGGAAAAACGTGTTGGTCCAGGGCCTTTAATATCGTGGCTTGCTTCCGCACCCTTTGATAACTGCCAAGAGGCGTCATAATTATGGTTGAGGTCAACTCCGTGTATATTTGCTTGCCATACCTGGCTAAAATTAGTCCGTCCATTGTTCCATTTTAGGAGTGATTGATTATACGGGTGATCCGGCTGCAAGCCATTTAATACCAAATCAACGCCATCGGGATTAACCATCGGCAAAATATAGATGGAACTCTTTTGCCATTGACTTTGAATATCGCATCTCCCAAGCAGCGTATTGCTAATGTAGCTTTCAAGATAGTTTTCACTGAATTTCATTAGCAGCAGCGCCGTCAACCATTCCAGCGCATGGTGGGCCCCATTATAAAATACGTGATTCGGACCGGTACCTAACCTAAGATAATAAAGGTTACGGCCAAGTACACTCTTACCGGCAATTCCTATCTCAAGAAACGGGTAACGCTCCTCCAGACTGTGAATATCTCTCTCCATGACATCATAGGGATAACTTTGCATCGTATTAACGATTTCACGCATACCGGCATCCTGCTTCCTCTAAGTAATCTTGTTATACTCTATGGGCAAGATATAAAAATATGCGTGTTAAACCATCCACCGGCGTTGCAGGACAAATAATGTTCCGTTATTTTCATAATTCATAACACAATAAAGCGGCTCGTATTAGTTCATCTAATAAAAACCGCTTCTCGATCCAATGGTGCCTCAGGACGGAATCGAACCGCCGACACGAGGATTTTCAGTCCTCTGCTCTACCGACTGAGCTACCGAGGCAAATTTTAAGTCAGATCGCCTCTTCGGTTTTCTGACCTGTGATTATGGATATGGTGACCCGTACGGGATTCGAACCCGTGTTACCGCCGTGAAAGGGCGGTGTCTTAGGCCGCTTGACCAACGGGCCACATAAATCGTCAGTTAAGCTAATTGCGCTGACGTTTTTTAATTATACATATAACCGACATAATAGTAAAGTGTTTTTTTTAGCTTATAGCATTTTTTTATTTTTTTTACTTTATTGCATAAAAACCGGCTTGCATAACTGAAACCCAAAATACCTCGACCGCAGTAAAACCAATCTCTTTTAAAAGTTTTAGATGAGATTCAATCGTTATAGGAAATATTTCAACACCATAACGGCTTAAGTGCTTATTGACTTCCTCAGGACTCTTTCCTTGTTTTAATTGCGCACTCCGCCACCGTTCCAGCCCAATGCTCAAACCGTTATCGCTTTGGGGCCTGATGGTCTCAACGGTAACATACACGCCACCCGTTTTTAACATTCGGAAACAGTTTTGAGATGCCTTATTACGCATTTTATCTAAGTAATGATGGGATAATATTGCGGTGATGACATCAAATTCATTATTCGAACAGGTCAAGTCTTCTGATCCTGCCTGAATATATTCTATGTCAGAGATTTTAGTTCCGTAGAGCTTTCGCCTGCTGATCTTCAACATTTCATCCGATGGATCCGCCAGAACAAAACGGCAATTGAGAAATTCAGGTGTCGCCTTTTCAATCAAGTTTCCTGTCCCACAACCCGTATCAAGCCAATTCGCTGGTTGAGCCTTTACAACTTTGATTAAATCAATTGTCTGCTCGAGGATACCGCTGTAAAACGGTATTGTTTTATTAATATTTGCATCATATTTATGGGCAGGTTGAGACGTTTTATTATCCTGCATACCAATTCCTCCCCCTTATTACTATCATTATAGTACAAATATAGTTCGTGCCAATTAAAATTCGATAAATAGTGTAATAATATGAAAAAACACCTTCGAGGATAACTCGACGATGCTTTATTCTAAACCGAACACCATTTTAATGAATAATATTTACGGAGGATCAACTTTTGGTGAGCTATCCGAGACTCGAACGCGGGACACACTGATTAAATGGTTTATGTCTAATTAAAATTTATAGCCTAAATTTTATAATTGATACTGATACATCTGATATCGTTAATATAAATAAAAAGAGACGGGTATACCATCCTTTGTGTCATAGCTAAAACACAAGACAGTATACCCATTAATCATTTTGCAGCTTATTAAAACATGAGCTTGCTCATTTTGTCTATTTCATTGTCAACGGCGATATCGACACCGGGGAAGTTACTCTGAGGGCCACCATGGGTGATGCAGGGAATGAAGTAAAGTTTGCCGTTTGCTCTGCAGGTTTCTTCAACGAGTTTCGCACAGTTTTCCTGTGTCCACTCCGGGAAATCAACCAAACCGCTGTGGATGCCTCCCATGAAAGTAATTTGTTTGCCGTATTTTTCAATCAATGCAGGAATATCATTCGTGTTCATGACACCCTGCCAGATGTCAATTCCCATTTCGATCATGAAAGGAACGAGATTGGCCGCATAGCTGTCACTGTGGTGTATAATGACTTCAACGCCGTTTGCCTTATAAAAGCCATAGACTTTTTTATACGCAGGCAGGATAAATTCTTTAAACATGTCAGGAGATAAGAAAGAGTTTTTCTGACTGCCCCAATCATCATGATGGAACAGGGCATCAGGATGCAAGTGGTCAACTAATTCTTTCGCCAGTGCGAGTTCAAATTCGGTAATATAATCAATCAGTTCATGCATGGCTTCGGGTTCTTCATAGAAACTCATCAAAGCATCTTCCATGCCCATGAGGTAATGAAGGTGTTCAAAGATCCCCGGCGCAATAAAGACGGTGGCAAATTCTTCGTTGCGATCAATGGCTGCGACAGCTGCCTGTGCTTTAGCCCAGGCTTCTTCCGGGCAAATCACATTTGGCGCTTTCACCGTTTCCCGCCATTTTGTGATATCTTTTATGACTTTATGCTCCGAATCATGAACGGGAAAAGAAGCCATCTGTCCCTCAGGCCAACGAAGCGTGACACCCCATTCATTCACAACTTCTTCGCCGAGAGAAGGTTTCCGACGGACAATCGGTGTGTTCATAATTAGATGAAAAGCCTCATACTGTTTCACAAATCGGTCCGGACTTCCGCCTTTTAGTACTTCCATTAAATTCTGTCTTTTTGTTAACATTACTGATACCTCCAATTTCATATGCAAATTCGGTTTACGGTTATTTACTTAACCAATTCAACCGCTTTAACCGCAGCACTGCCGGCATCGGGAGCAAATCCGTCAGCACCGATTTCGTTAGCGAATTCCTGGGTTACTGGCGCGCCGCCGACGATGACTTTAAAGCCGGTGAGTCCGCTGCCTTTAATCGTCTGAACTGCTTCTTTCAAAGCCGGCATGGTGGTGGTCAGAAGACCGGAACATGCGACTAAGGTGACGTTCTGGTTTTCATTGATGGCTTCAATCCATCTGCCAGCCGGGACATCCACGCCCAGGTCGACCATGGTGAAGCCGGCGCTTTCGATCATCATGGAAACAAGGTTTTTGCCGATATCGTGCAGATCGCCGGCAACGGTTCCGATGATGCAGGTTCCGAGGGAATTGCTGCTGTCGCCAGCCAGTAACGGTTTCAGGACATCAACGCCTTTGGCCATGGCTTTAGCAGCCATCAGCATTTCCGGTACAAAGATTTCTCCGGTAGAGAATTTGTCGCCAACGACACTCATTGAGTCGACCATTGCCTGAAGAATATCTTTGGCTGCGCTGCCTTCATCCAATGCTTCCTGAACCAGTCCGGGAATAAGTTTTGTTTTTCCTGCTTCTACCATTGTTTTAACTTCATTGATTTTTACCATTTAACAATTCTCCTTAATGTTACTAATTTGGGCATACAATACTAACACGCATTTCTGCGATTGAGAATGAAACCACCGCTATCAAATCAAAATACCGCACGATTTTAAATCAGCAGTTACTAAAATTTTGTACCAATCTGAATTTACTTATGCTCTTTCCTTGATTTCTTTTTGATATTGCGTTAGCATAGCTGTGTTCAGTTTATAGAAGAAGATAATAATAATCCCGATTACAGCGGAAATACCCGGAATAGCGACGGTCAACATTTTGACGCCGCCAATCAGTTCCGGTGTCACAGGAACATTCGCAGCATAGCCTATCCCCGCAAGACCGTAACCGGCAACTGCTCCGCCGATGGCGATCCCGATCTTGATCGGCAGTGTGAACATCGCCATTACAGCCCCTTTAGTGCTTTTACCGGTTTTCCATTCAACATAATCCGCAGTATCAGAATACATGCCGGTATTCAGCGTGTTTCCGAAAGCAAAGCCAAAGAAACCGATCGCCATCAGCGTAATGAATGTTGTCGCATTATTCGCAAATAGGTAGACGGATATTAAACTGATCAGGAAAATTATCAAGCCAATCAGGTACGTAGGTTTCTTATCAAGTTTTTTGATCAGCATCTGCGATACGATCGTGCCGATCAGCATAGCGACATTAATAGCGACGAAGAAGATAGAAATCATCAGCATGCTGCCGACGACATATTTGAAGTAATACGTTACCATCGCATACGTGCCGAACATGGCGGTAAACCGGGTCACTTCCGTCAGCATTAGAATGAGCAGCTGGCCGTTTGTACCGATAGCTTTCGCCATATCCCCGACGGTGACTCTCGAGGCGCCCGCACTGACAGCATTTTTTCCGTCATCAAAGGGTTTGGCAATCTTAGCAATCGTGAAGAAAGATGCCATCATGACAACCGCAAAGATAAGAACAGTAAGAAAGAAACCTTTTGCTTCATTTCCGCCGCCAATGTAAATCACCATCGGCATGGCGATCAGACCAAAGATAACCTTTGCCGCTGCATTGGCCTGGCCTCTTCTGGCTGAGAGAAGGGTTCTGTCTGTGGGATCTTTGCCCAGGACGGCAACCAGCGTATAATAAGCAACGGTCGCTAGATTGACACAAACGTGAGCGGCAACGTAGGCAACACCCAGATATAATGCCTTGGCTGCCGGACTCAGGTTCGGGTTATAAAACATCACCAGAAAGAAGATAGCAATAAGTATCGGCCCGACTAAAAGCCAGGAACGGTATTTGCCCCATTTCATGTTGCTTTTTTCGATGATTCCGCCGGCAAAAATAACAGAAATTGCATCCACGATCCGGGCGGTCAGAAGGATAGTACCCATTGCTGCGGCTGATAACAGCGCGACGTCGGTAATAAAATAAGAATAATAGGATGTCGCCATCGTCATTAATAAGATAAACCCTAACTCGCCAACGCCATAGATGTTAATGATACTGCTTTTTAATCTTTCTCCCATATCTATAGACCTCCTAAAAATTATTAATAATTCCAGGGATAACTGAATAAATCACACGAGATTTTAGAGCTGTTGCCCGCCCATTCTGTAAGAAATCGACAAGCACTATTTCCTGAATAATGAATTGAAATAATGGATTGAAATAATGATCTGGGAGAATAGTGCTTGTAAACTTCTGGACTAATCTATTGCGGGACCCTGCAGCAATAGCAGTTAAGATTCGTTTGAGGGATTATCGGAAAGCACATTCTGCTGTTTTTTCATTGACGGATCGCCTGAACCCGGTGTACCGTCATAGCCGCATTTTCTGCATGTGGTGGCAACAGGCGGGTTAAACATCCCGCATTCCGGGCATTTGACAGGCTTATTTGCTGTTGGTGGTCTGAAGCACATTGTTTATTACCTCTTTTCTATGAAGATTAGTTTAATTTTTCCATCGGAATCGCACCGATATTCACGCTTTTGTCCAGATTAATTGCGGTAATTTCATAGGACTTATAGCCGTCGGCCTGAATCATGAGCGAATATTGCCCTGAATCAAGGCGTCTGAACCAGAAATCCCCGAAATCATCAGATTTCGTTGTCCAATTTGTTTTCGAAGACAGATCGGTAAGGGTGATTTCGGCATTTTCAATGATTTCGTTCACTTGGGGATCGTAGAGGACCCCAGCCACAAATAATTTTGGCAGATTCAAATAGTATACTCTAGGTTTCAATCCCAGTTCCGGCTGGATGACTTCAGCCTGAGCAATCAGATCGCGGAAATCTTCCTCTTCTCCGAATTTGATCGCTTCTGTTGCGCAGGCATCGACACAGCGCGGCAGTTCACCTTCGTCGACCAGATGTGCACAGCCAGTGCATTTTTGTGGAACTTCCAAGGCGTCATTCCAATAAATTGCGCCGTATGGACAAACATCAGTCAACGCTTTTTTTCCCTTCGCTTTAGCGGGGTCAATAATAACCAATCCGTCCGCACGTTTGTATACGGCACCGCTGTCATCGTGTCTTAGGCAAGCGGGATCGTCGCAATGCATGCATAGGCGGGGAAAGTAAGCGACATTAACTTTGGGTACACTGCCGTGAACCGTTTCACTGACTTTCATCCAGAAATGGCCCATGTCCGGCTGCGGTTTAGCAATCGGAGACCAGTCATTGTCGACATGTTCATCTTTGCAAACCAATTGACAGCCATAGCAACCATTACATCGTGCAACATCGATAACAAATACTTTCATTATTTCACACCTCCGACAATCCAGGATGAGAGACAGACGCCTGTACCCGGATCATAATTTCTGTTAAACGCTTCAGGATATGCTGCTTTTAACGCATCGACATTGCATTTTTCTACATTAACCAAAAAGCCGCTGGTGACCTCGCCAGCACAGTTTTTCGACACTGTCATTGAGGGGCAGATCAGGTTGTTGGCTCCGCCGCGGTCACCGGTACCGGCATCGATGGGATCCAGACGCGCGCCATGGTCCTGATAAATTACATTCGGTCTGATTCTTTCAGTAACATAGGCACCGCCTAAAACCCAGCCGCGATCGTTGAACAGCTTTATTACGTCTCCGTTTTGGATGCCAAGCGGTTCGGCATCGGCAGGATTGATCCAGATTGGTTCATAGAGATAACCGTCGCTGCCTTTTACCTTACAGGTTGGGATTTCCCTCAACCAGGAAATATCATCGAGGTTAGCATGAACCCGCCAGCGTGGATGGTTTGATACCAGTAGGAACGGAAAAGTTTCCGATCTCGGGTGCAAAAAACTCTCCGAATGGCTTTCGCCGTAAGCGATCCATTGCGGATAAGGTCTCCGCTCTTTGTCATCCGGGAAAACATCAGCCAGATCTTCAGAGTAGATTTCCAATAGACCGGAGGAAGTTTCCAAAGGATAATTCTCAGGGTCATTGCAGAAATTACCGAATCCTGGAACGTCATTTTCCCAGCCCTCAGCAGTCGGTACCATATAGTATCCTTTGTCTAAGAATTCCTCAAAGCTGAGACGGTCAGCAAGGCCGGAATCCATAAAGCCTTTTTTGATCCAGCCCATGGCATCTTTGCCGTCGGTATACGCATCATATAGTCCAAGCTTTTTCGCAACCTCGCCGACAGCTTCCCAGTCGCTCTTCGATTCTCCGATGGGTTCAATACACTGATCTTCAAAGAAGAGATGATTAAAATTCCCGCTTAAAGTATCAACGGAAATATCCATTGTTTCAAATTTAGTATTTGTCGGCAAAATAATATCGGCAAAGAGGCAATCGTTTTCCAGCCAGGGGTGCTGAGCCACTACACATTCCACTTTAGGGCTTCTCAGCGCGCGGATCATTTCGTTGCCTTCGGTCCAACAGGTTGTCCAGCATGGTGTGTCAGTCCAGATCATATGAATCTCAGAACCACCGTCTTCGATCGGATAGCGATACTCCATGAACTGGTCCTCCCGCGGATAACCGGCCATTGTCTGTCCATACCACGTCAGTGGTTCATCGCTCAGAATCGCCTTTGCGATCAGCGTTTTAGGCAGAAATTGCGGTGACATTGTATAACGCCAGCCGGTATACGCAGATTTAACATTGGGAATCACTTCGCTTCGGGGTGCAGGCATCTGCTCATTCATGCCAAATAATTGCCATTCAATAAACTTTACCTGGCCGCGGCCGGGTTTACCTAACCCCTGCATCGCCAATAAACACACTTCCATACGGGCCGGTTCATGGGAATAGCAAGAGCGTATATACGATCCGCCGTTACAGTGAGCAATCGATGTCGCTTCTTTGGCCCATTTTCTAGCCAATGCTTTAATCGTATAGGCAGGGACCCCGCATATTTTTTCAGCCCATTCCGGCGTTTTTGCTTCCGTATTGTCTTCACCAAGGGCATGACGTTTCAAATATTCAAAACCGATAGTATGCGTTTTGATATATTCCTCGTCATAAAGATTTTCAGTTATCCAAACATAGGCAATCGCAAATTGCAGGGCCAGGTCGGTATTCGGCAAAACGGGTATCCACTTGTCGGCGTGGATGGCCGCTCCATAATTCAGATCCGGGCAAATATAAACCGATTTAATTCCAATGTCACTGAACCAATAACATAAGCGGCTGGCTTGCTGTCCGCCCCACCCCCATGTCGTGGTTTCGGGGTCGCATCCCCAGAAAAGTACCATTTTCGAGTTTTCGGAAATGTCCTTAAACAGGTTGGTCTGCTTTCCCTGTCCTACCGGGTCCTGACCCCATACATGCTTGGCTCCCCAGTACCAACCTTCCCAGCTGTCTGCATTTCTGGCCTGGAGTGTATAGCCACCCATAAGGTCCAGCAGTTTCATTTGACAGCCATGTGCTGCATGAACCGTTTTCGTTTCGCCATGGCCGTCTCCTTGAGCTAAGACTGCATAAGGACCATATTTGGCATTTACTCTTTTTAATTCTTTGGCGATGAGGTCTGTTGCTTCATCCCAAGAAATTCGTACAAATTTGCTGATGCCCCTATTTTCAGTGTTCCTTTCTCCTTCGGGATCCCAGTCCACTCTTTTCATGGGATAAGGAATTCGGTTGGCGGAATACGCCCTTTTCTTATAAATCATACTGTAAGGTGGTAAAAGCGATTTCATTGTCGGTTCGAAGGTTTTTCCGTTTACCTCCATTTTCCAAGGTCTCATGTGTTCCGGGGTATACTTTTGGTCATAACGAAAGTTACGTATCCGGACTATTTTACCATCCTGTACGTCGACTTCAGCAGAATTGGACCCTGAGCCAAAGCCGCACATCCCAATTCCTTTATAACAGGTTTTTTTGGCATTGTTTTTTGCCATTCTCTGTAGCCTCCTTCATAGATTATTTGATCGTCGTATCCGACTGCGGTAATCTAGATTGCAAGATGCATGCCAAATAATATATTTCACAAAGATAGCGATTATTTCAACTTTTACTGTTAAAGATAGCCGATTAATAGAAATTATCAAACGCAAATATAAGATATATTCGCATATTTAAGAATAAATTCTAATATTTGCGAATATATCGCTATTTTGTTATAATAAGAAAGATAATGCTGTCACCTTTACTTAATTGGAGGCCTAAGAATGGATCCACAGCCCAAACCGGATACCCATGTTTTTTTGGATATGACGCCGATGTCCCACACGCCAGAACGATGGAAGGGGATTATTCAATGTAAAAAAGACTTTCTGGAAAAAGGGATAGATCCGACAGTATCGCCTTATGTGAGCCAGGAAGTCGCAAATTCCTGGATTCGTTCTCGGAACTACGGCCTGACGGCAGAGTCGATGTTAGCAGCGCCGTCGATAACAGCCATTGAATTGGAATCGCTTTATCTGGAAAATTCGGATCTTATAAGCATCGCATTGCCGTTGATTGACAGTTATAAACCATTGCTCACAGAGTCAGGCTACATCGTGTCATTAACCAACGATCGAGGGGTTATTCTTTACCGCAGCGGAAACACCACGTTAGTTGACCGTTTCGGCGATCATGTTGCTCTTGGGACGATTTGGAATGAATCGACAATCGGGACATGTGCTCATGTCTTATCAATGATCCACCAAAAGCCAATGACTCTTTTAGGCCCTGAAAATTTCCCTTCGATCCTGCAAAGTGATATTTCTTCTGCTGCGCCAATCTTCGACAGCACAGGAAATACGATTGCCGTACTCACATTAGTACAGAAACTGGGTGAAGATCCTTGGCAGGAAGATTATCACAAATTGCAGCTTCATACGCTGGGATGGGTCACATCTATGGCAATGGCGATCAAATCTCAGCTGAATCTGAAATATAACACAATGAAGTATGAAAGTACGAATACGGCTTTACAAACGGCGATTAAACTGTTGACGGAAGGAATTATCATTATCAGCGCTGAGGGCACAATTCAGCATATCAATGCTTTAGCAACCCAAGTTATCGATGAGGATGCGGAATCCGCAATTGGCAAAAATATTCGAGAATATTTGGTGAAAGACAACCCGTTGGATGATCTTTTGCGAAAAAACCAATATATTGAAGCCGTTGATATTGGTGTTCGCAAAGCGGACGGTTATCAGACCTATCGTTTTACAATCCAGCCGTTCTCTTCCGATCAACAGACCGGTGGTATCGTCATCCGGATTAACAATCTCGAAAAAACGGATCGAGTTGTTTCTGCCGGTACAGGCTCAAAGACAATTTTTGATTTTGACAGCATTAAAGGGGAAAGTACGCAGATAGCCCAAACTAGAGATTTAGCCAAGCGCTTTGCTTCCTCTACGGCCAATATTCTTATTCTAGGTGAAAGCGGAACTGGTAAAGAATTGTTTGCGCAAGCAATCCATAATTACATCGCACCGACAGGCCCGTTTATCGTTTTAAACTGCGCGGCAATACCCAATAACTTGATTGAAAGCGAATTATTCGGATATGAAAGCGGTGCTTTTACCGGAGCAAAAAAATACGGCAATCCGGGGAAAATCGAACTGGCGCAAGGAGGCACGCTTTTTCTGGATGAAATCGGCGAGATGCCCGTTGAACTACAAACGGTATTGCTCCGCGTCCTGGAAGATAAACAAGTGATACGTATCGGCGGCAATAAATACCGAACGGTTGATTTTAGACTGATTGCAGCAACAAATAAAGACCTGGAGTCCATGATACACACTCACCAGTTCAGGCAGGACCTATATTATCGTCTTTCTGTTCTTAAAATCAAAATTCCGTCCCTATGTAACCGTGGAGTGGATGTTATTTTTCTGGCAAAGTATTTTATTATCAAACACTGTCGGACGGGAAAACTGCCCCAGCTCAGCACGGATACAGAGGTTGAACTGCTCAGATATGCTTGGCCGGGGAACGTCAGACAGCTGGAAAGTGCCATTATATATGCACTGAGTATCTCTGACGGCGATGTCATTCTACCTAAACATTTACCCGAGGAAATTTTAAACAATCACCCGGTTCAAAATCAATATGAAAAAACCCTAGTAAGTTATGAAAAGCAAGTAGGGACCAATTCAGTACCGATAGAAGAATTAAGTCATGTCCTTTCGATTAAAGAAGCAGAAAGAATCGTTATGATGAACGCTCTAAAAAAGGCTGATAAGGATATTTGCATCGCCGCAAAATTGTTAGATGTAAGCAAATCCACGTTATATCGCAAATTAAAAATACTCGGAATTGATGTGTGAATTGAATTTACCAAAAAACACAAAACGCTTGCACCTTTACGGACACAAGCGTTTTAAACATATTTGGTGAGCCATCCGCGACTCGAACGCGGGACACCCTGATTAAAAGTCAGATGCTCTACCGACTGAGCTAATGGCTCGGGATCACAATTTAAAATTTTACTATGTCAGCATCTATCATGTCAAGAGCTTGATTCAATATTTCTCTTTTTATTTAGGAATTTTATATATTATTACTTAATATATCAGTTTAAAAGATATCGCCTCTGACGATGGTCTGGTCCCGTCCGGGGCCGACCGCAAGCATCGTCACAGAAACACCGGTCAGTTCTTCAAAACGTTGGATATAATTTTGGGCTTGAACAGGCAGCTGCGCATACTCGGTAATCCCCGTCAGGTCTTCCTGCCAGCCGGGCATTTCTTCATATATGGCTTCGCATTCAGCTAATACCTTCAGACTTTGCGGAAATTCACGTAAAATTTGGCCTTGATAGCGATAGCCGGTACATATTTTTAGTGACTCTATTCCGGTAAGCACATCCAGTTTGGTAAATGCAAAATCAGATATGCCGCTGACCCGAACTGCGTAGCGCATAATCACAACATCCAACCAACCACAGCGACGCGGACGACCGGTTGTTGTCCCGTATTCGCCGCCTTTTTCTCTAATCAACTCACCCATTTGACAGGTCAATTCCGTGGGAAAGGGGCCTTCTCCGACTCGGGTCGTATAGGCTTTGACAACCCCCACAACCTTACTGATTCGGGTAGGTCCCACCCCAGCGCCGACACAGGCTCCGCCGGCAATTGGATTGGATGACGTTACATAAGGATATGTGCCATGATCCAAATCCAGTAATGTACCCTGGGCGCCTTCAAACAGTACTTTTTTACCGTCAGCCAGGCAATTATTTATCTCCAGCGAAGCATCGACAACGTAGGGACGGATTCGCTCGGCATACATTAGACACTCTTCAAGTACGTCTTCATATTTCAGCGGTTCGTGGCCATATATTTTCGTAATCAGCAGATTTTTTTCCTTCAGATTATCCTGAAGCTTTGCAGCTAAATCCTCTTTATCCAAGAAGTCTGAAATGCGGATCCCGGTACGGGACGCCTTGTCCTTATATGCCGGTCCAATCCCGCGTTTTGTTGTTCCGATCTTTTTATCGCCCTTGGATTCTTCTTCCAGTGCATCTAATATACGATGGTATGGCATGATCACATGCGCACTGCTACTGATCTTGAGATTTGATGTTTTTACACCGCGATTATCCAGATAATCCAGTTCTTCGATTAAGACCTTAGGGTCGATAACCACGCCGTTTCCTATGACACAGACTTTCTCCGAATAAAAGATACCGGATGGAATCAGATGAAGTTTAAACGTTTCTTTACCGATCACAACGGTGTGGCCGGCATTGTTTCCGCCTTGATATCTGACCACCATGTCGGCTTTCTCTGCAAGAAAATCCGTTATTTTGCCTTTTCCTTCATCACCCCATTGGGTGCCGATAAGTACGACTGCCGCCAATGTAAATCCCCCATTTCATGCATGAGTCATCCCAAACATTCTAATCTTATCAATGATTGACCGTCGTTGTCAACAAAAATCCGAACATTCATTCTAATGGACGGTTGAATGTTCGTATATTAATTATAATTCCTGTCGAGATTGACAAACTTGGTGAATTCCTTCAGATAGCCCAGTTCGACTGTTCCTACAGGACCATTACGATGCTTGGCAATAATAATTTCTGCAATGCCCTTTTTCTCAGAATCCGGATGATAATATTCATCGCGATAGATGAAGGAAATGACATCAGCATCCGCTTCAATAGAACCGGATTCCAGGAGGTCGGACATGATCGGACGCTTATCCTGACGTTGCTCAACGCCGCGATTAAGCTGAGAAAGGGCGATAACCGGTACGGATAACTCCCTGGCAACCCCTTTCAGACCTCTGGATATTTGGGCCACCTCCTGCTGACGGCTTTCCATTTTTTTGCCAACAGTCATGAGCTGAAGATAATCAATGATGATGATGCCTAGACCGTATTCCATTTTTAGCCTTCGGGCTTTGGACCGAAGTTCAGCTAAGGATATGCCGACGGTATCATCGATAAATATCGGGGCATCCGACAACGGTCCGACAGCCTGTGTCAGCTTTGGCCAGTCGGCATCGAGTAGCTCGCCGGTCCGAACTCTTTGTTGATCTACCATCGCTTCAGAACAGAGCATACGCTGCACTAACTGTTCTTTGGACATTTCCAGACTGAACACGGCAACAGGTATTTTCGATTTTACTGCTGCATTTTGAGCCATATTCAATACTAAGGCTGTTTTTCCCATTGATGGCCTGGCGGCGATAATCACCAGATCCGAAGACTGCCAACCCGATGTGATACGGTCAAGTTCCCTGAAATGAGTGGGTACACCTGTTAAATTACCTTTATTGGCATAGAGGTATTCTATTTTATCAAACGTCTTCAGCAAGATGCTTCTGATCGTGACAAACCCTTCTTTAGATTTCTTCTGAGAAATCTCAATGATGAGTCTTTCGGCTTCTTCGAGTAAACCGAGTGCTTCCTCGCCAGTCTCATAACCTTTTTCTGCTATATAACCGGCAATTCGGATCAGCTGACGAAGCAAGGCTTTTTCAGCAACGATACGCGCGTAGTGTTCTACATTAGCTGCAGACGGAACAGCGCCGGCTATCTGAGAAATCGTCCCAATACCACCGACGCTTTCAAGCTTTCCGGATTGACGAAGCCCTTCGGCTACCGTGACAAGATCAACGGGGTCGCCTTTTTCAAAGATATCCCTGATTACTTGATAAATAATTTTATTGGCATCGCGGTAAAAATCCTCCGGAAATAGAATCTCGAACACGGTACTGGCCTTCTGGGAATCCAGCATTAAAGACCCCAACACGGCCTGCTCAGCATCAAGATTATGAGGAGGAACTTTCAGAAGTTCCATGCGTTCTATTCTCCTTGTTTATCCCCAACACTGTCTAATACGACATCTACACCTATTATACCATGAGCTGCTGTCATTTCCGACACAGAATGTTATGAATAAGTGTCATTTATTCCGCTGCGGCAATTTTTATTGCTTCTTCTATATTTTCGACAGCGATTACTTCGATTCCACGTAATCCGGAAGGCACTTCCTCGAGGTTCTCTTTAGGTATAATCACGGTATGAACGCCAGCTTGCTTAGCGCCAAATATTTTTTCATAGATACCACCCACCGGTCTTACCCTGCCTTGAATGGAGATCTCTCCCGTCACTGCGACATTACCCTTGAGCGGCTGCTTTTTTAAGGCACTATATATGGCCATAGTCGTTGCCAATCCTGCTGAAGGGCCATCGATCCTGCCGCCGCCTACTACATTGACATGCAAATCGTAGTTTTTTACATCTTCACCGGTAAGACTCCGAATCACGGCCGCCGCATTAAAGACGGCGTCTCGAGCCATGGAACCGGCTGTCTCGTTAAAACGAATACTACCCTTACCGGTCTCGGCATTGAATACCTTAACTTCGATTTCTAAAACTGATCCCAGGAACCCGGCAACACCCAGCCCAAGAATTCGGCCGATGTCACTCGCTTCGGAAACCCGTTTCTGAACAAACGGAGTGAGCCTAGCTGATCGCAGCACCTCACGAACATCTTCTTCGTTAATGATAATTTGCTTTTGCCCGGGATTACGGAATCGAGCCAAACCATAAGCATCCAAGAGAATGCTGTTAGACTTTCTACCCTCAATCATGTATTCGCTGATGATTTCCGGGACATTTTCATCCAGACAGACCCCGAGTTTTTCTGCAGCCTGACGAACGATATGTTTAATATGTTCCGGTTCCAATGGTTCAAAATAAACTTCCGCACAACGAGAACGCAGCGCCGGATTTAAATCCTGCGGTTCCCGCGTCGTTGCACCGATAAGAACAAAATCCGCAGGTACGCCTTCCTCAAATACTTTCTTGATATATAGCGGGATTTGAGGATCGAGCGGATCATAATATGATGATTCAAAATTAACGCGTTTATCTTCCAAGACCTTAAGCAGTTTGTTCAAAAGAGTCGGATCCATCTCCCCAATTTCATCAATAAAAAGCACACCGGTATGGGCATCATTTACAAGTCCGAGTTTGGGTTCCGGAATCCCAGTATCTGCCAGATCGCGTTTTGCTCCCTGATAAATGGGATCATGCACTGATCCCAGAAGGGGATTGGTGACGTCACGTGGATCCCACCGCAACGTTGTACCGTCCACTTCGATAAATGGAGCATCTTTACCGAATGGCGAATCGGGGAATTCTTTTACTGTCTCCAAGGCTACTCTGGCCGCAGAGGTTTTTCCAACGCCGGGAGGTCCATAAATCAATATATGCTGGGGAAAAGGTGTTGCCAGTTTAGCCAAAAGAGCCTGCAGTGCTTTCTCCTGGCCGATGATCTCCTCCGGTGTACGCGGGCGCAGCACTTCGATCGCAGAGGAAACTGGCCGCGTCGCATTCATTTTTTCTAATTGAGCGAGTTTACGAAGTGTCTGCGCATTTTCTGGACCGCTCGTTTCTTTGAGGACCTGGGTTTTGATTTCCTTGATATACTCTTCATGCCGTTCCTGCATTTTTTCCTGCACTGCCTGATTCAGGCGATCTTCGACAGAGCGCTTGGCAACAACTTCAGCGATTTGTGCTTCGATTTCCTGCAGGATGTTTGGAATATCCGCCAAATCCGGAAGCGGCTTGTCTGTCGGATCATCATTGACTAACTTCTGAAGTCCGACGATTCTATCCTCCAACCGTTCAGAACGCATTAAAGGCAACGCCTCTAACTTACTGGCCTTTAATATTAGCTTATCCGTTCCATATAAGTTAGAAAGAACCACGTAAAGCGCATCAACTTCAAGTGTCAGAAACTCACTCATACTTTCCACGCTGTCTGCGCTTTCCTGTGGATTATCCGGACTATCCTGACGGATAAATTTCTTTAGTAAGCTTTTCACTCGCGGTCACTTCCTTGTTTAACTCGTACAAAGTCAACTTTCCAAGCTCAATAAATTTTATCACTGATTATGATTGAAAGTTAACCAAGTTTGGGATCTATATAGCTTCAATCGTAATCGAAAGGTTTGCGGTTACCTCTGGATGAAGTTTCACCGTAATCGGAAATTCTCCTAACCCTTTGATTGATTCCTTGACTTCAATCTTTCTCTTATCTAGTTTTAGTCCATATTCTTTTTCTAATACGTCAGCAATCTCTTTATTGGTAACTGAACCAAAAAGTCTTCCCTTTTCACCAACTTTAACTCTTAACACAAGGTTGAGCGTCTTGATCTTTTCACATAAATCAAGAGCTTCCTGCTTCTCTTTTTGTTTACGCTTATCTTCAAGTCGTTGTTTATGGGCAAGATCCTGGACATTTCCCTGGGTTGCCTCTACTGCCAGCCCGCGGGGAATAAGAAAATTTCGGGCATAACCGTCCGAAACCTCACAGACTTTACCTTTCTTGCCTAAAGATTTAACATCCTCTTTTAAAATAACTTTCATTTTTTATCTCCCTCCGTTTTCTCGGGAACCTTTCTATTATTAAAGGCAATATCAAACAAACCAATGAATACGATAGTCATTAATATAAACGGGGACATTATCAGTGCAATAATTACCAGAATGGCCACAAGCCAGGGCGATAGTCTGTATTTTTTTATGACATACGCCAAGCAGACTAATCCCATAACGAAGGATAACGCAGCCGCTACTGCCATGACATTCATCCCGATAATTTTAAGCACGGTATTCGCCAAATAGTCTCCGCCAAGGTAGCTACTAAGACCAATAATTGCCAACCAGACAGCATACCAAGGCAACTTCCAGTAGGCCATTGGCTTTGGTTTTATCTTGTCAATAAAAAACCTAAAGACGATATAGATCAATCCAAATTCCAACATACCAACAATAGCGAGAAAAGCCGGCATCAATTGGAAAACCATGGGGATGATCATACGCAACATGGTTTCGAGTTGCTGTTCTGTCATTCCCTGTGCTGCCAAAGCTTGCGTCAGCCCCTGATCCTTGTATAGCTGTAAGGTACCCGTAATCGCGTTGTCCAACATATCCGGCTGGAGCGCGGCGATAGTCGCCGGAAGCGCGGGTATTGCGCTGAGCAGCATCGCCATTATCAGGCCCCAAAAAATACTGTGACTGGTTGAAAGCCCTTTTTCTTTAAGCAAAACAAGAAGAAGCCCCGCCAAGGGTGTAAAACCGATCTGAACCAGACTGTCTACACCGATTGAGACCGAGGGAATAACAGGAATCAGGGATAAAACATAGCCAATCCCCAGTAAAATTGCTGTCTGCCGGAAACCTGAATTTCTTGTCTGAACAAAAAAGGTCAACAGAATGATACATTCAATAATCCAGCTCCATACAGAAAAAAAAGACGCGAGTATCGGCACACCCACTAAAACAAACCGGGATACATAGCGAAATGCATCCTTATCGCTTATAACCATTTAACTACCCCTGTATCAGTCTTCTTCAGGAACGAGATAATTTAGCAATAGGCTCAAATCTCCCCATTCCGTTTCCAAATTAAGAAAATCATCCTTCTGCCATTGCGCCATCTGATTATAGAGTACCCTGTCTAAGCGAGAAAAATCATAACCCAGTCTGCGTGTTAGCAGGTAACTTAAACCAACTAACCCAGCCATACTTTCCAGTAGATGTTCCTGAGACGCATTCAGGGTTCCCTGTTGAACCAGATATTGCGCTCTGAGAAGTTCGACTTTCAATTCCTCTATAACCTTGGAGCATTTAACAATATCTAATGACACACATTCCACGACATAACCCTCCTGCTAAAATGTTTATAAACATTTCGCGGAAACTAGCTCAAACTCCTTCTTTATTCCATTAAAAAAGGGAGCTGTAATGCTCCCTCTCTTTACTAGTCGATGATGTAGGGCAGCAACGCGATGCTGCGAGCCCGTTTAACAGCAATTGTAACTTGTCTTTGATGCTTGGCGCAATTACCGGAAATTCTGCGAGGCAAGATTTTACCTCTTTCAGTAATGTATTTACGTAATTTTGGTGTATCTTTGTAATCGATGCTTTCGACTTTGTCAACACAAAAGCTGCAAACTCTTTTACGCGGACGGCGTCCCCGTTCTTTTTTAACGGCAGCGTTAGCCACTGAACGCTCCCCCCTTCAATCAAAATGGCACATCGTCATCAAGACTGACTTCATGTGCAAAAGATCCAAAATCATTCTGAGCGGAAACAGACCCCCCGTTACCATCCTTAGGACTTAGGAAACGTACATTCTCCCCAAGGACCTCTGTAACCCATCTTTTCTGCCCATCCTGACCATCAAATGAACGAACCTGAATCCTGCCGTCAACAGCTGCTAGTTTGCCTTTAGCCAAATAGTTGGCACAAAGTTCGGCTAGCTGTCGAAAAACGACGCAGGGAATGAAATCTGTTTCTTTTTCACCCTGACTATTCTTATAGTTTCGGTCAACAGCCAAGGTAAATGATGCCACAGCGACACCATTTGGCGTATAGCGCAATTCAGGGTCTTTCGTCAATCGCCCTATAAGTACAACACGATTTAACAATCTTAACCCCTCCGCATTCCTATTCCTTTTTTGTGGTCATAAACCGGATAACAGCATCAGAAATTTTCATCAGCCTCTCCAATTCGTCAACCGTACGCGCTTCACCGTTAAAGTTCATCAGAACATAAACACCCTCATTGAACTTCTTAACTTCGTAAGCCAGGCGTCTTTTGCCCCATACATCGACCTTGAGGTCTGAACCGCCATTGGCAGTAACAACCTCTGCGAACTTGTCAACGTTAGCTTTTACCGCTTCCTCATCAAGATCCGGCCGAATGATGTACATGTTTTCGTACGCTTGCATAAATGCACCTCCCCTCGGACTAAATGGCCCCACACAACGTGTGGAGCAGGGAATTAAATTCTACATCAAATTATTATATCATCCATATATTCTTTTGGCAAGTTTAAACATTAAAGCGAAAATGCATAATATCGCCGTCTTGAACAATATAATCTTTGCCTTCCAAGCGAAAAAGCCCTTTCTCCTTGGCTCCGTTAAGACCGCCGTTTTCCATAAAATGCTCATATTTGACTACTTCAGCCCGGATGAAGCCTTTTTCGAAATCGGTATGAATCGTACCGGCAGCCTGTGGGGCTCTGGTTTCCTGTCGAATCGTCCAGGCCTTTACCTCCTTAGGGCCGGCTGTAAAAAATGTCATCAGTCCGAGCAGCCGGAATGCGCTTTGGATGAGCCGGTCAAGCCCTGATTGATTCAATCCGAGCTCCTGCATAAATAATTCTTTTTCCTCATCGTCAAGCTCGGCAATTTCTGACTCGATTTTAGCGCATATGGGTATGACCTCCGCCCCTTCCGCATCAGCGATTTCTTTTACTTTTTGCACATATGGGTTATTCTCACCCTTTGATGCCTCATCTTCTGATACATTGGCAGCATAAATCACCGGTTTCATGGTCAGTAAACTGATGGTTTTTAAAAGATCTCTCTCGTCTTGATCAAGTCCAGCCATATTGGCAGGGATCCCCTGATCAAACTTTCCGATGAGTTTTTCCAACACGTCTGCTTCCACTTTTGCTTTTTTATCTCCGGACTTGATCATTCCGATAAGTTTTACCTGGCGCCGAGATACGATCTCCATATCGGCAAGGATAAGCTCCATACGAATCGTATCGATATCTCTCTCAGGGTCGATTTTGCCTTCAACATGAACAACGTTATCGTCTTCAAAACAACGAACCACATGAACAATAGCATCCACCTCCCGGATATGAGAAAGAAACTGATTCCCCAGACCTTCCCCTTTGCTGGCACCTCTTACTAAACCGGCAATATCTACAAATTCAACAACAGCCGGTACAATCTGTTCAGGATTAACAATTTTTGCGAGTTCATTAAGCCGAAAGTCGGGAACGTGTACGATACCGACATTGGGATCAATGGTGCAAAAAGGATAATTTGCTGATTCAGCCCCAGCTTTAGTTATTGCATTAAAAAGTGTTGACTTGCCGACATTGGGCAAGCCAACGATACCTACATACAGTGACATGATGTTCCCCCTTGTAATATATGTCCCCTATTAATTCACGGATTCTCTTCGCTATGCGAAACAATCTCTTTGATGTTCCTTTCCAGTTTAGGCCGGGTAATCCACGTTTGATGGCCGCATTTTAAGCATTCGATCCTAAAATCCATACCTGTACGCATTATTTTAAAGTCCGCATTGCCACATGGATGGAATTTCCTTAAACGGACGATATCGCCCACAAATAAATTCATGAAATAACCTTCTTTTTATAATACAGTTATACCCTGGAACAGGGGTATCGATTCCAACGGATTTCTAAAGATATCACCGGCAAAAGCGGAAATGACGGATAACAATATATCGTATCCTTCCATAAACCATGGGAATAAGAGCGAATCGCTAGTTTTAAATAGAGCAATGTCGGCTGTGGTTAAAATTGGTGAGAAAAATCCCAAAATCAAGGATAGGACAATCAACATAGTAAGCAGCCCAAAAATAAACCCACCGCCACGGTTAATAAAGCTTAAATTTTTAGCTAATGGTGTAATAACCAAAGCAATAATGATATTGATGATGCAGACTACTAATATAAACAAGGCAAGTACAGATCCAATTTTTAATATGTAGTCCGTCAATACAGGAGCAGTCTGTCCAATAATTGACTGAGTAACGGTATCTGTGATTCCACCATCTGTTCCACTGGCTTTATTCTCTGCAATCTTTGTCAGAAAATCAACGATTTTCGGTTTAAGCCTTTCTTCAAGTCCAAAAACAGGTTCAATTACATTCAAAAAGGGCTTGTGAAAAAATACCGCGATACCGATTGCTGCGAGATTACCTATTAATCGCGACAATCCGGTGATCAGCCCTTTATGAAATCCGGTAATGCCGCTCAATACCAGCAATACCAGTAAGATATAATCAAATGTATTCATGTCGTCCACTCCTTGTCAAGAATGGCGGGGATATGTGCGAATCGAACACACCTCGGAACGTTCTGCGTCCCGACACACGGATTTGAAGTCCGGGGACAGCACCAGCCATCCTATATCCCCTTATATGAAAAATACTTAAGATTTATTCTACCACATTATAGCTTTAAATGTCGAACCACTCAATGTTGTGTTTTGGGAATTAATCAATTTTTTATACAAAACCGGTAAGATTTGTATTTTCTAGCCTGGAATAATGGAAATAGTGTCGATAAATTTCAGGATATATCCCATGCTTATTCAGTATATAACAAATTATTATGTATATTTAAGTGAAAAATATAAGTATATTTTAATGTAAATGATTCATTAATATATTAGGCATAATATTAATGATAAATATATTGTAAATTATCATGTAAATATTATTAATATGCACATCATATGCAACAGTGTTATTTAACTGAATTAAGATAGATTACTATATTTATACTATACTAACTCACTAATTTTAACGTTATTTTACGTGTTTATTATCATGTATGTTTTTAGTTTTTATTTCTGTAAATATACATTCTAATATTCATGTATATTTACATGCTATATTTATGTAAATATACATGAATATCTAATGCTGTTCGTATTATCGCCGATTGTGCTTGTTGCGTAATTGAATTGCGCTGAAATTTTTATAGTGTTAAAATAAGATATATCATAAAATGACTAAGGAGTTGATCCCTTGAAAGAAGTAGACGCCAGAGGCTACTCATGTCCGGAGCCGGTTATTTTTACAAAGAGAGCTTTAGCCAGTGATCCACAGGAAATTGTTGTTCTTGTTGATAATGATACATCAAAAATCAATGTTGAACGTTTTTTAAGAGTAGCTGGATATCATGTACAAATTACGCATGATCAGCCTAACGAATATATATTAAAAGGAACAAAAAAGTAACTGGGCTTAACCTGTTTGAAACTGCTTAACTCAAGACGCGAATATCCCCATTTCTCTGGGTTACATTGATTGAATCGAAATATTCTAATAGCGGTACAGCATATTTGCGTGATGTTTGCCAACAGTCCCGTGCTTCAGAAACCGTGATTTGTCCCTTGGATTCAAGGTACTCCACAAGTAATTTTTTTGCTACTTCAATCGCCGCTGCCGAAAAATAATAACCGCTGACAGAAAGCCAGATTTTTTTAGTTGTTAAGAATCCAGCATAATCTGGAAATTTTGAAATTTGTATACCGAGCTTACCAAGTACAGACTCCGGCGCCGGTGGATTTAATCCCGCTTCTTCCCACGTTTTCCTTAGTGTATCGAGCTGATTGCGAATCGTATCCGGTAAGGCAATATCGGCAGCAGATTCAACCTGACTGCTGCTCAACCGATAATATTGGTTAACATAACCCCACTCCAGCATGAGCTGCCATTTACGCAGTGGTAAGTCAATTTTCAGGATCTTCTTTAATTCTTCTCTGCCCACCCCGCCGCGCAGCGGGTTATTTTTTTGATATTTTTCTACTTCGGCAGAGGTCTTATTTCCCCAATCTTTGGCAGAATCCATTAGCCAATAATATTCCTGTCCTTCATCAGAAAGGGCAATGATAATCTGATCGTTTTGCATCATAGTCAAATCTTGATTAATTTCATCAGTCGCAAGTGCTGTCTTTTTTCTTATTTCATCCAGAGATAACGGAAAAGAGAGCTCTTTTTTTATTAAATCACTGATACTGCCTTCTGCTTTGATCCGAAATTCATTCAGCACCTTTTCCTTGAATCTTTTTTGCTTAAGAGCCGCCATACCAAGCACTGTTCCCCCGCCGATAGTTGTAACCGGCGAATAGAATCGAACAACAAAGTTATCACCCTTTGCAGCCAGGACAGGCTCTTCCAGAATAATTTGAGCATACCCTTTTTCGCCTGGCGCTAATTCCTCCTGGTCAAGAAGGTGGATGCGGCCTAATGTTTCCGAAGTTCCAACATGAAAGTGAATGCGTTGTCTTTGTTTAATTGCTCTTTTTTCAGAAGGGAGATTATAGATTTCAACATCGAGGACTTGTCCCACCGTAAAATGACCGGATACGACGAGATTAGCTCCTCTTTGTATATCATCGACCGCCAAATTACTGATATTCAGCGCAGCTCTTTGACCTGCATAGGCATTGTCAACCTGTTGGCCGTGTACCTGTATATTTCTTATCTTCGTTGTAAGACCACCTGGTTCTATGGATACTTCCTGTCCTTTTTGAAATGTCCCGCTAATCAAGGTCCCAGTAACGACTGTCCCAAATCCACGTATCGAGAAAGCCCTGTCTATTGGCATTCTGGCTGGGAGGTCTGCGCGTTTTCCTTCCGTTTTCTCCAGTAGCTTAATAATTGTTTCTAATAAATTGGGAATACCCTCACCGGTGATGGATGATACCTTGCAATAGGGGGCATCAGAAAGAAAACTACTCTTCAATATTTCTCTGGTGTCTTGCTCAATCATATCCAACCATTCTGGTTCAACCAAATCAACTTTGGTCAAAACGACGATGCCCTTTTGAATTTTTAGTATGTCCAATATAGCGAGATGTTCTAAGGTTTGAGGCATTACTCCTTCATCCGCCGCGATTATCATCAAAACAATGTCCATACCGCTGGCTCCGGCCAACATTTGGCGCACAAACTTTTCATGTCCAGGAACATCGATAATGCCTGCTTTTCTTCCGTCAGGCAACGTGAGATAAGCGAATCCCAACTCAATAGAAATTCCGCGTTCCTTTTCTTCTTTTAGTCTGTCTGTGCTAATTCCCGTCAATGCTTGAATTAGCTGTGTTTTTCCATGATCGACATGGCCGGCTGTGCCGATAATGAGAAATCTATCCATGTTTTTTTCCTCTGCTTTTATTATTTATAGTATATCTACTTATTATATTATGGGAATGATTGGATAACAAACTCTTCTCATGATTTTTAACGTATACGCATAAGTATAACTAATTTTGGAAATAAACTTAACGAGAAGCTTTCTTGGAGGTTAGTGATTTGGATTCACTTTTTTTAAATAACCGACAAATAAGAGCCCACTATAGCGATAAGAAAGGGTTAGACCTTCTTGAAAACAAACTTCTGGAATATCTCCAATCGACATTCTCCAGACCCATCGTTTTAATATGTATCGGTACGGATAGGTCAACAGGTGATTCTCTAGGGCCTTTAACCGGAACAAAGCTCAACCAAATTGGAATTCCAGGCCTAACTGTTCTAGGTACTTTGAGCGATCCTGTCCATGCAGAAAACTTAGACAACACACTCAAAGCCGTCTATCTCGCTTTTAAAAACCCCTTTGTCATTGCCCTTGATGCCTGTCTCGGACCATCAAATGCCATCGGCTGTATCAGTCTTTCGGATGGCCCATTAAAGCCAGGTACTGCGGTAAAAAAAGAACTGCCGGCAGTTGGGGACATCCATCTTACCGGCATAGTCAATATTAACGGTTTTATGCAGTATATGGTCCTCCAAAATACACGGTTAAATATCGTTTGGCAAATGTCGGAGGTCCTATGCAACTTGTTTTCTGAAACCTACAACCATTACAAAAAGAGCATTTCTTAAACAATAATATTATTGGTTGAGGCCTTTTCGATAGCTTGTTTTTCCTCAGGGCTTAGCTTTACTTTTGCCTGCCCTTTCTCGATGTGCTTTGCATAGATCCTGCATTCTTCAACGCTATGAATCCCAGTTAAAACGACACCTGTTTTTTCCTGATTTAATAACGCCAGTGTAAAACTTAGATCGGCACCCATATTTTTAAATGAATTGAATCGTATAAGTTCTGCTCGGTCCACTCCGCTGCGGAGCTTATTTTCAATTAAGACAAGTCGCGAGCTATGATTGTTAAGCATTTGTTTTAGATTGCTTACTTCGTTTAAATTTTCCTTCAATAAGTCCTCAATCGGTGTTCCTGATAATAACGTTTGCAGACTGACGTAGGCATTTTCAAATTCTCTCATTCGTTTACGAAGGCTGAAGGTCATGATTATGGCAACAAGAGCAATAATGAGCGTAACTGCAGCAGTTATTATTATAGCTAACGTTACCGGGCCCAACAATGACAACAAAAATATTCCCCCTAATAATTAGTAAATACCCAGATATTGAAACAGGATAACAAACGGAATGACAAAAATAATCGCGGGCAATAAATTACCCACCCGGATCTCTTTCATACCCAACATCGTGATTCCGATTCCGAATATTAACAAACCACCCACTGCGCTCATCTCTAGAATGATTGTATCAGAAAGCACTCCCTGTAATAGCCCGGCAAACAGAGCAATACAACCCTGGTAGATCAACACTGGAAATGCGGATGCTGCCACGCCGATACCCATAGACGAAGAAAATACAATTGCAGTAATTCCATCAAGGGCGGCTTTGGCAAAGAGAATGCTATGATTGCCATTTAATCCATCCTCCAATGCCCCAACAACAGCCATGGCACCAACACAATAGATTAGACTGGTGGTTACAAACGCTTTACTAAACTGATCGTTTCCTCTAGACGATATTTTTTTCTCAAAAAATTCACCTAAGCGATTCAATCCTGCTTCTATACCTATCGCTTCACCAATCAATCCGCCAAGTACCATACTTAGGATCATAATTAAAATGTTATTCGTCTTTAATGCCATTTGCAGTCCTATGATTAGTATGGATAAACCAATAGCCTGAATTAGTATATTTCTTAACCGTTCAGGGAAGGCTTTGCCGAAAAATAAACCAATTGCTGCTCCGAGAATAATGGCTGCAACATTGACAATCGTTCCCACCATATAAATTTTTCCTTCCGATTCATGGTTATTGTTGTTCCACGTGGAACATTGTGCAGTCCTAAACTTCTATTTCCCATTTTTCGAGAAGACGGTTAAGTTCTTCGCGAGAATAATAATTAATTTCTATCTTTCCCTTTTCTTCGCTGCCGGATACAGCAACTTTTGTTTGAAAAGAATGCTGCAGCTTTTCAGCAATATCTCCCAAAGGGCTATAGGCTAAAATCTTTGTTTTCTTTTCTGTCTTCTTTGGGCTATCTTTCTCATTATTCTGAGCAATAGCCTCTGTTTCCCGTACAGATAAAGTTTCTGCTGCCACGCGTTTCGCTAGGGCAATCTGCTTATGTTTATTATCCAGAGATAGGATAACTTTGGCATGTCCGAGTGAAATAGCTTCCTTCTTAATTAATTCCAGTATTTCTTCCGGCAATTGAATAATACGAAGAAGATTAGCAACGGTTGGTCTTCCTTTACCCACACGTTTTGCAACTTGCTCCTGTGTCAAGCCATATTCTTCAATCAATTTGGCATAAGCAAGTCCTTCTTCAACCGGTGATAAGTCAGAGCGCTGAATGTTCTCGATGAGCGCCTTCTCAGTCATTTCCTGATCAGTGCAGTTTCGCACGATGCAATTGATTCGGTCAAATCCAGCTAACTCAGTGGCGCGATAACGTCTTTCTCCAGCAATAATATAATACTTACTGCCTTCGGGGCGAACAAGAATCGGCTGTAGAAGACCGTGCTCTTTAATCGAATCCGCAAGCTCCTTTAACTTTTCGTGATCAAATTCGCGTCTGGGCTGACCCGGATTAGGGAATATGTCATTCAGCATAATTTCTTTAATCTCGCTGCTTTCAGTTTCTCTATCCGTGATCAATGCGCCAAGTCCGCGCCCTAACCCTTTTTTAGACACGTTCCAAAACCTCCTCAGCTAAATCGCGATATACTTCTGCGCCCCGTGACTTGCTATCATAGACGATAATAGGCTGTCCGTGACTTGGGGCCTCACTTAAACGAACATTCCGTGGAATGATCGTCCGAAAAACCTTATCTCTGAAATACTTCTTGACCTCATCAACAACCTGTATTGATAAATTCGTCCTGGCATCGAACATGGTTAAAAGGACACCAATAATTTGCAGATCGCGATTTATTGAGCGTTTTACCTTTTCCAGTGTATTAACCAATAAACTCAACCCTTCCAGCGCGTAGTATTCACACTGGATAGGGATCAATACATCTGTTGCGGCGCAAAGTGCATTTAAAGTAAGAAGACCTAATGAAGGCGGACAATCGATAATTATAAAATCAAAATCCTCTTTGATATCCTTTAGAGCAGTTGCCAATTTTCCTTCGCGATACATTTGCGAAACTAATTCTATCTCTGCGCCAGCTAATTCAATGCGAGCAGGAGCAACCTTTAAATTCTTAAGCTCGGTATCTGCAATGACACTCCGAATGTCCTCTTCATTGATAAGTACATCATAAATACACCGTGACAGCCTATGCTTCATTATTCCGCAGCCACTGGTTGCATTTCCCTGTGGATCGAGGTCAATGAGAAGAACCTTCTTTCCTTTCTCAACCAAACTGGAGGACAGATTAACTGCTGTCGTGGTCTTAGCGACGCCTCCTTTTTGATTTGCAACGGCGATAATTCTAGCCAATTTTTTCTCCTCCCTACAGACGTGATCAACCAGGCCTGCTAAAAATAACTACCGGATTATACCCTGAAAATCATTATACTATAAAACATATAAAAAAACCCAAATTTTCTGCAATAAAGTGCCTTATAACAGGCACTTTATTTTCTCCAGACTCATTTAGGTTTATGATAGTACTGTATGAATTATACACGAACGTTTGTCTGTTCATGCTGTCAGCTTTATAGTGGATCCTTTTTAGGCTTACCTGCCTGACGCGGGTATTTTGCGGGCGTATTTTTTATTTTTTTAATAATAATTAACGACCGATAGTCCGCTCCTTCAGCCAGACTGTAATTTTCAACATGTTCAAGTTCACAATTCAACAATAGCATTGCCTTATCTGCCAAGCGTATTTCTTTTTCTGGTTCTATTCCTTTAGCAGCAATAAATCGTCCGTTTACTTTAAGCAATGGTGTTGCGTATTCAAGCAGTACAGGCAATTCCGCAACAGCGCGTGCTACCGTCAAATCGAATATTTCCCTGTATTTTTTATGCCGTCCGATATCTTCTGCCCGTGCATGGCAGATTTCTACCTTTTCGAGTTTCAATTCATTGATAATCTCATTCAGGAAATTTATGCGCTTCGCTAACGCATCAATTAAAACTATCTTTGTTTTTGGTCTCACTATTTTAATCGGGATGCCCGGAAAGCCAGCCCCAGTTCCCAAATCCGCAATCATCGGCTCGCTATTGGAATAGTATCGATCAATCCATCGAACAAATACCAGTGAATCTAAAAAATGTTTGGTGACAACTTCAGCCGGTTCCGTAATAGATGTTAAATTAATTTTTTCATTCCATTCAAGTAAAAGGGTTGCGTAACGTTTAAACTTCTTAACATGATCCTCGGTGAGTTCTATCCCCAAGTCCAACTCTGATTTATCTTTAAGCATACGGAGCTGTTCATCAAAAACCGTGGACGAATTACTATCAGTCATTGGAAGTACGCCTCTTTCTTTGCTCTAAATAAATGAGCAGAACAGAGATATCCGCAGGACTGACCCCACTAATCCGAGAAGCTTGGCCGACACTAGCAGGTTGTACTTCCTTCATTCTCTGTTTAGCTTCGTTAGAGATTCCGCGCAAATCATTATAATCAATGTCGTCAGGAATTAGCTTTTCCTCCATTTTAATAAAACGTTTCACTTCGTCCAATTGTTTTTCAATATACCCCTGGTATTTTAGCTTTATAGCCGCCTCTTCTAATACTTCACTTTCGTACAGTAACATTTCCGGCATTATACTGCGCAAATTATCCGATGTTATTTCTGGTCTTTTCACCAGCTCCTCAGCCTTAATACCGCTTCGTAACGGCGAAGAGCCTATAGCAGCTAATATTTCCTGAATATCGGCATTTGCCGGCGAAAAGGTTGTATGTTTCCATATATTAGCAATTTCATTTAGCCCGTTAATCTTTTGCTCAAACCTTGCCCAGCGTTCTTCGGATACGAGACCAATAGCGCGGCCTTTTTCAGTTAAACGCAGATCGGCATTATCTTGGCGCAGCAAAAGTCGATATTCTGCCCGTGATGTAAGCAAGCGGTAAGGTTCCCTGATTTCTTTATTAACTAAGTCATCAACAAGAACACCAAGATAACCATCAGAACGTTTCATAATAAAGGGTTCTTTTCCCAATGCTTTGCAGGCCGCATTAATCCCTGCCATTAGACCCTGGGCGGCGGCTTCCTCATAACCGGATGTGCCATTGAGCTGTCCGGCAGTAAAAAGTCCAGGAAAATGGCGTACTTCAAGGCCCAGTGATAATTGATAAGGTTTTACATAGTCATATTCAATAGCATAACCAGGGCGAAGTATCTGAACATTCTCTAATCCTGGTATACTGTGGAAAAACTTTTGTTGAATCTCCTCAGGCATACTTGTTGACATCCCGGCCACATACAGCTCTTCACTGTCTTTCCCCTCGGGCTCTAAAAATAACTGATGTGCCTCCCTTTGTGCAAACCGAACAATCTTATCTTCAATCGATGGACAATACCTTGGGCCAATTCCTTCGACTACGCCGGTATACAATGGTGCGCGATGCAGATTATCCCGAAGGATACCATGCGATTCTTCTGTGGTGTAGCCTAACCAGCATGGAAGTTGGTTACTCGGGTCATCGCCCCAAAAAATACTCTTTGTCGGCATAAACGAAAACTTCTGTGGGTCTATATCTCCCGGCTGAATAACAAACTTTGAAAAGTCAACGGAGCTTTTCAATATTCTAGGCGGTGTACCGGTTTTAAAGCGGCCCATATCAACACCCAATTCTTTAAGATGTTGAGAAAGCACGGTTGAAGTCATATCGCCGCCCGGACCGCCTTCGTAGATCGCTTCGCCTATAATAATTCTGCTTCTTAAATAAGTTCCGCTTGTCAGGACGATACTGGATGCTTTAAATATCGCGCCAGTTCGGGTAATAATCCCCTTAATCGTGTCCTTCTCCAGATAGAGCTTTTCAACCATCGCCTGAATTAAGGTCAATCTGGGTTGGTTATGGAGTATATTGAGCATGCGAAGATGATACGCTTTTTTATCTGACTGTACTCGGAGCGCATGGACCGCAGGCCCTTTTCCAGTATTTAACATCCTTGCCTGCAAAGCTGTTTCGTCAGCTACGATACCCATTTGTCCGCCTAAAGCGTCAATTTCCCTGACAAGATGACCTTTAGCAGGTCCGCCTATAGACGGATTACATGGCATGTTCGCTACCCTGTCCAAATTTATTGTAATCAGCAGAGTTTCACATCCCATACGGGCTGAGGCGAGAGCAGCCTCACAACCGGCATGTCCCGCCCCGACTATTATAACATCATATTGACCTGCAAAATATTGCACACGAATCCTACTTTCTACTTACCTATACAAAATCTTGAAAAAATATTATCCAATAAATCTTCTTGTACATGATGTCCCGTTATAGACGATATTTCTTCCAATGCTGCCCGGATATCAATAGAAACTAAATCAAATGGCACATTGGCATAAACAGCTTCCAAAGCTTTTTCCAATAAAATAATACAATTTTCCATCGCCTGTATTTGTCTTATATTGGACAGAATGGGGTCCTGCGTAACGGAAATGTCGCCTTCAAATACTCTGTTGACTATTTCTGCCTCGAGCTCAGCAAAACCTATACGATTCTTTACCGAAAACGGAAGACAAAAAACATTCGGCGGAAGCATAGATTCGTTAAACTCATAAGAAGGAAGTACATCGATTTTATTTATGAGTACAATCAATTTATCCGCATAGTCTTCAAGAATCGATTTTTCTTCATTCGTCAGTTTACCTGATGATATTTCCAGGGCATCGAGCAGTAGCAAGACAACGTCAGCAGAATTTAAAGCTTTCCAAGCTCTTTCAATACCGATCATTTCTACAGGATCGTCACTCTCTCGAATGCCTGCTGTGTCTGTGAGGTGTAGGAGTACTTCTCCAATTTTTATATACTCCCTGATTTCATCCCGTGTTGTCCCCGGTATTTCTGTTACGATAGCGCGCTCTTCTCTTAATAAGGCATTTAAGAGGCTGGACTTTCCTACATTCGGGCGACCGGCAATGACCGTTGATAAACCTTCGCGTATAATTTTTCCCGTTTTGCTGCCTTTAAATATTTCAATTGAATTATCTTTGGCAGTAATTATTTTTTCCGATAACTCCTTCAAAGCGATATCATCAATTTCATCCTCAGGAAAATCAATTGTCGCTTCAATGTAAGACAGAATATCTAATATTTCCTGCCGAACGTCATTAATTCTTGATGATAAGTGACCGCCAAGCTGAGCTAAAGCCAGATCCGCGGATAGCTCTGTTTTTGACGTAATAATATCGACGATTGCCTCGGCTTGAACAAGGTCCATTTTTCCATTCAGAAAAGCACGTTTACTGAACTCACCGGCTTCGGCCAAACGTGCACCCTGACTAAGGCACGCTTCGATTATACGCCTTGCCGTAACCATACCGCCGTGACAATTAATTTCCAAGATATCCTCACCGGAAAAAGAATGCGGTTCATTCATTCTGCTGATCAACACCTGATCAATTTTTGTCTCTCCATCATAAAACCAGCCAAAATGAAGAGTAAACGTCGTATCCGCTGACCATTTTTTATTGTTGGTAGGGCGAAAACAAGATCCAACTATTACTTTGGCCTGTTTTCCACTTAAACGGATAACATGGATGGCTCCTTCACCTGCAGGTGTTGCTAAGCCAACGATGGTATCATCCATTTTCTCATCTCCAGAAATCATGAAACTTAGTTAATAGTTACTGTAAATAAAAGGGGTTTCCCCCTTCTATTTATTTTATGAAATTTCTGAGTTACTATTCCTTTTTAACGCAATAACAACGCGGCGATGAGGCTCTTCACCCTCACTGTACGTCGTTACTTTCCATTCATTTTGCAGAGCAGTATGAATAATGCGTCTTTCCTGCGGACTCATAGGTTCAAGTACAATACGATTGCCGCTTTTCTTCACCTTATCCGCTAAGCGCTTGGCAAGAACAATCAACGTTTCTTCTCTGCGTTTTCGATAGCCCTCGACATCAATAACAATCCTGCTGCGATTCGTTAATTTCTTTGATACCGCCAGGTTGGTCAAAAACTGTATCGATTCGAGTGTATCCCCTCTTCGACCAATCAATATTCCGAGGTCTGATCCGGTAATATTGATCTTTATATGATCATCCCGGTGGAACACTTCTAAATCGGCGTCCACGGCCATTGCCTCCGTCATTTTTTTCAGGAAGCTGCAGGCAATCGCACCGGGGTCATCCTCATAACTTACTTTGACTTTGGCCAATTTATTGCCGAATAATCCCAACAAGCCTTTTTTTCCTGGTTCCTCCAACACTTCAACGGACACCTGATCGCGTGTCACACCAAGTTCTGCTAAACACAATGAAACAGCTTCTTCCACTGTTTTTGCGGTTTTTTCAGCAACCTTCATTCGTGTACCTCCTCAGTCACCAGAAGCAGCTTTTTGTTTCTGTTGATCCAACTTCTTATATATATAGACAGTTTGCAGGATTGACACAATATTCATAGTAACAATATAAAAACCTAACCCGGAAGGAAGAGTTATGACGATATAGGCCATAAATATCGGCATGAAATAGAGCATCATTTTCTGTGTGGAATCTGCCGCTGCTTGTTGCGCATCTTTTTTTGCGCCGGGTTTGGTCTGCTGCTTGTTCATCGACATCGAAACTTTAGACATGACATAAGATGTCAAACCGGCAATTATGGGCAGTATCAAATGCCAGCTGAGTTGGAACCCATACGCTTGGGTGATATTAAACCCCAAAAACGTAACAGCTTCCCCTGTCCCGTAAGGGAAGTTCGCCAATGTCCGGTAAAATATCCATAAGATCGGTAATTGAACCAGTATCGGCAGACATCCCGAGTAAGGGTTCACTTTTTCTTCACTGTACATTTCCATGGTTTTTTGATTCAGCATTTGTTTATCGTTAGCATATTTTTTCTGAAGTTGAGCCATTTTTGGCTGAAGTTCCTGCATTTTGCGCATGGAAACCGTCTGCTTCCATGTGAGCGGATATAAAATGAGTTTAATAATAATCGTAAATAGAATGATAGCCATACCCCAATAGGGCAGCCCGATCATGGACGAAAGCTCGAATAGCCAACGTAATATTTCGGCCATTCCCTGATAGATGATATCCACAAAAACCCTCCTTAAACAGGATCATATCCCCCGGGATGAAAAGGATGACATTTGGAAATCCGAATGATTGATTTACCCATACCCTTTAGGATCCCATACTTTTTGACAGATTGAATAGCATATTCCGAACATGAAGGATAAAATCTACAGCTTGGTCCTTTAAGCGGCGATATATATCGCTGATAAAATACAATAAGACTTATCAATACTGTTGCCAATATTCTACTTACTTTTTTCATCTAAAATTCCCGCTTTTCTCCAAATATAACAAATAGATTTCTCAACTTCTGCAAAAGTTGCCGTATTTATCGCCGTGCGAGCTATAAAAATCATTTGGCAATCACAATTTACACCGTCCATATGCAAGCGGACAACCTCGCGCATCAGTCTTTTGGCACGATTCCTTTTTACAGCATTGCCAACTTTTTTGGAAGCGATAAATCCAACTTTGCGAGTATGTCCTTTAAAGATATATATGACTACTTGTCTGGAGGTATAACTCTTTCCATGTGCAAATACACTTTGGAAATTGGCCTTTTTTTTCATTCTGTAAACTTTGTTAAGCATATGCCCTCCTTAGCTTAAGGGCTGTTCAGTATAAAAAAGGCCACATTCCCTGCAGCCCTAGACAGACAACTTCTTACGACCTTTTAGACGACGACGTCTTAAAACGTTTCTACCACCAGTGCTTTTCATCCGCTCCAGGAAACCATGAACTCTTTTATGGCGACGGGATTTAGGCTGATATGTTCTTTTCAAAGCAAACACCCCCTTAAAATCGAAAAATAGCTGTTAAACCTAAGATAGACTACAGAAAATTATACTCTAAATAAATTTAGTATGTCAAGAAAATAGAACATCATTATCATTGTTAATAACTTTGGGATTCTATGTGGAAACAGAAATACTCTTAATTTATTGTTGATAACCATAGAAAAAGTTGTTATTATTAACGTGCGAATTGTTAATTAATCCTTAGATCTTCGTGAATATTTAATTCATTCTTTCCAGATCGTTATTCCATGATAACTTTTATTGTGAATAACTTTTTTTTAACGCCAGGATCATTACACAGGAGGGTTTCTTC